>NZ_LGHL01000077.1 GCF_001908205.1 Bradyrhizobium sp. NAS80.1 | reverse complement strand
GGCTGCTGTTGGGCGGTGTACCCGGCGTGCAGCCGGCACGCGTCGTCGTGCTCGGCGGTGGCGTGGTGGGAACGCAGGCCGCGCGCATGGCCGCTGGCCTTGGCGCGGAGGTCACCGTGATCGACCGCTCGATCCCCCGGCTGCGCGAACTGGATGATCTCTTTATCGGACGGGTGCGTACCCGCTTCTCCACGATCGAATCGGTCGAGGAGGAGGTGTTCAATGCGGACGTCGTGATCGGCGCGGTGCTGGTGCCAGGCGCCAGCGCGCCAAAGCTCGTCACGCGGGCGATGCTGAAATCGATGCGGCCGGGCGCCGTGCTGGTCGACGTCGCGATCGACCAGGGCGGTTGCTTCGAGACCTCGCATCCGACCACACATACGGATCCGACCTACGAAGTCGACGGCATCGTGCATTATTGCGTCGCCAACATGCCGGGCGCAGTGCCAGTGACATCGAGCCAGGCCCTGAACAATGCAACGCTGCCGTTCGGCCTGATGCTCGCCGACAAGGGCTTTGCAGCGGTCCTGGAAAACCCGCATTTGCGCAACGGACTGAACGTCCATCGCGGCCGCATTACCAACAAGGCGGTGGCGGAAAGCCTCGGGCTGGAATTCGCGCCGGTAGGAAGCGGGCTCGCGGCGTAGAGGCCAGAGCGTTTTCGAGCGAAGTGGATACCGGTTCGCGTAAAGACAACGCGTCAAAGCAAGAATCTAGAGCCCTGTTCCGATTTTATCGGAACGGAAATGGCTCTACGCCGGCTTGCGGTGGCGGCTGCCGAGCGCGGCTTCGACCGTCTCGGGCCTCTCGATGCTCTCGATCAGCATGTCGATGCGGTCGCCGCCCCAGAACAGCTCGCCGTTGAACACCATGGTCGGCACGCCGAACACGCCGAGCGCCTCGGCCTCGTCGATGATGCGGTCGTGCTCGGCGCGGGCAGGGCCGCTGACGTAGGCTTCGAACTGGCCGGCCGATCCGCCGCACGACGTGATGACGTCTGTGATCGCGGCGAGGTCGTCGATCTCCAGTTCATGGCTCCAGAATTTCCGGAACACCGTGTCATGGTACGGGCGGAAGAAGCCGTGCGCCTGCGCGAACAGCATTCCAACGCTGGAATAGAAAGCGTCGTAGATCCGCCGAGGTCCCTTCATGACCAGCCCTTGCGCATTGGCATAGCGACGCGCGTCCATATAGGCGTAGCGCACCTTGCGCCAGAAATGCGGCGTGCGCTCCTCCACCGTGCCCATGAATTCGGCAACGCGCAGCGTGTAGGGAAGCCATTCGAGCTCGACACCATGTTTCTCCTCGAGCTCGAACAGCCGCTTGTTCGCCACGAACGCGTAGGGGCTCTTATAGTCGGTGTAGACGCGAACAAGCGGTTTAGACATGGCAAGCTTCCTTTCGGATGTGCGGCGCTGCCTGCCGCAAGCTCGTCATTGCGAGCGAAGCGAAGCAATCCAGGGTGTCACCGCGGAAAGATGCTGGATTGCTTCGCTTCGCTCGCAATGACGATGTGGTGAGACTGCACGCTAACCCTACGTCAAGTCCGCGTCGATAAGGGAGTCACGCCTTCGTCAGCTTGTATTGTCGCAGATCCGGATCGTGTGTCATGCGCCAATAGTCCACGAAGCGCCAGGGCATCGCCGAAAATACGCGGCCGCTCGCGTTGCGGTAGTAGGTGCTCATGCCGGGATGGGTCCAGATCATGGCCTCGTGCTCGGCATCGACCTTCTGGACGTAGTCATCGAGTATGTCCTGACGAACGTCGATGGCGGCGACGCCTTGCTCGATCATGTCGACGAGACAGGCAGAGATGTAGCGGCTCTGGCATTCCGACTGGAAGATAACGCTGCCGCCATGGGCGGGACCCGAGTTGGGGCCGAGCATGCAGAAGAAGTTTGGAAAGCCCGGCACGGTGAGGCCGAGGAACGCGGTCGGGTTGTCGTTGCTCCAGGCCTCACGCAAGTTCTTGCCGTCGCGGCCGCTGATGTTGAGGCGCGCCGCCATCTCCGTCACTTTGAAGCCGGTCGCGACGACGATGATGTCGGCGGGGCGGTGCTCACCGTCCGCGGTGACGATGCCTCCGCGGTCAAAATGATCGATCGTGTCGGTGACGAGCTCGACATTCTCGCGCGTCAAGGTCTTAAACCAGTTGTTGTCGAGCAGGATGCGTTTGCCATAGGGCGGGTAGGTCGGCACGCATTTCTCGATCAGCTCTGGCCGGTCCTGCAATTCGGACAGGATGAAGTCAGTCAGTTCCTGGCGGTGCCGGTCGTTGCCCTTGTTGACGGCGCGCTCGGGATGCGGCCAGGCCGGGTCCTTGCGCAGGAAGGGAAGCAGGCCGTCGCCGTAGCGCCAGAACATGTTGAAGCGGTACCACTGCACATAGAACGGCAGATGCGCCAGCAGCCAGCGCGCGCCCTCCGTGATCGGGTCGGAATAGCCTTTCACGGGCCGCGCCCACTGCGCGCTGCGCTGATAGACCGTGATCGAGGCGACGCGGCTGGCGATCGACGGCACGAGCTGCATCGATGTCGCGCCGGTTCCGATCACGGCGACATGCTTGCCGTCTAGATCGATATCTCCGGACCACAGCGCCGAATGCAGGATCGTCCCCTTGAAGTCTTCTTCGCCCTTGAAGTGCGCGCGGGAGGGATCGTTGAGCTGGCCGATGGCCGAGACCAGCGCGGTGGATTCGAAGGTTTCCTCGCCGTTCTCAGTCTTGAGCGCGGAGATCCAACGCCGCCTGCCTTCATCCCATCGCGACGATCTCAGCTCGGTGTTGACGCGCAGATGCTTGCGGATGCCGTATTCGTCCGCGACCTTCAGCAGATAGCCGAGCAGTTCCTCGCGCTGGCAGAAGTAGCGCGTCCATGCGTTGCGTGAGCCGAACGAATACGAATAGGAATGGTTCGGCGTATCGACGCCGCAGCCGGGATAGCGGTTGATCCACCAGGTGCCGCCGAGTTCGTCGTTCTTCTCGACGATGGTGTAGGGGATGCCGAGATGGCCGAGCGCGACGCCGAGCGCGATAGCGCAGACGCCCGCGCCGACGATCAGCACGTGCTGCTCGGCGAGCTCGCCATCCGAGGGGCGCGTCGTCCAGCGCGCCTCGCGCGGCACAAAGCCCATCTCCTCGCGCATCAGGGGCGCATATTCCGGCGCGACGTTCTCGCCGAGGCACGCGCGCATCATCTTCAGCAACAGCTCTTCGCCGGGATCGGTGACGACAGGCTTTGGCGTACCGTCGGCGAAGAGCTTGACCACCGCGGCGCGAATTTCGTCCTGGATCTCCCGGGGCACTCCGGCCTCGGGATCGGGAATGAGGCGGATGTCGCGCTTGGGCAGGTAGGGCGGCTCGAGCCAGCGCTCGTCGCCTGTCATGTGGACCAGCACCATCAGGAGGCAGCGGATGTCGGCTTCCGCGATCGCCGAGGCAAGGTCGAGCGGCTTGCGTGGAGATTCGATGTTCATTGCGTTTCCTGATCTTCGGAGACATTGAAGAGGCCGCGCGTCATCAGCTTGCGATAGGCGGAGATGACGTGGTCCGGCACGGCGACGACGCCGTCAGCCGAGTAGGAGTAGCGGCGGCTGAGATAGCCGCGCGAACCCATCAGCATGTGCACGATCGCCTCGAATTCCTCGTCGCTAAAATCCTCGATCGCGCCTGCAAGCCGGGCGCGGCGCAGGATGCGGACGTAAGCAGTCGAGATGTTGTCCAGATGCTTCTGGTAGCCGATCGGCGCGAAGAATTCGGCTTCGTTGAGGATGCGCAGGAATTCCGGCACCTCACGGATGAAGTCGAAGAAGGCCGCGAAGCGCTCGATTTCCTGCCGTGCAGCATCGGCAGTGCCGGTGCGGGCGCGGATGAACTCGACCATGTCGATGCCGATCTTCGGCAAGAGCTGTTCGAGCAGTTCCTGGCGGTTCTCGAAGTGATTGTAGAAAGTGCCTTGCGCGACCCCGGCTTCTTCGGTGATGCGGGCGACCGAGGCTTCGGCATAACCGTGCTTGCCGACGATCTTCGTGGCCGCCTCGAATATCTTCTGCTTGGTCCAGGCGTTGCGCTCGACGCGGTTGAGCTTGGTCACCTTGGCGCTCGCGTTCGCTTGGGTCATTCAGAAGTCTCCAGCTCGGCGCGCAGCACGCGCTTGAGGATTTTGCCGCTGGGATTGCGGGGGAGGCTGTCGCGGATGACGAGCTCTTTCGGCACCTTGAAGCTGGCCAGTCGCGCGCGGCAGTGCTCGGTGAGGGTAGGGAGTTCCAGACTCGCGCCTTCAGCGAGCACGATGATGGCAACCGGCCGCTCGCCCCAGCGCGCATCGCGAAGGCCAATCACCGCGACCTCGCGGACCTCGGGCAGGTCGTAGATGACGCGCTCGACTTCGGAAGAGGCAATGTTCTCGCCTCCCGAGATGATCATGTCCTTCTTGCGGTCGGTCAGGTACAGGAAGCCCTCGTCGTCGAGATAGCCGACGTCGCCGCTGCGGAACCAGTCGCCGAAAAAGGCTGCTGCCGTCTTCTCCGGGGCCTTCCAATAGCCGCGCGTGATCTTCGGCCCGCGCAGGCAGATCTCGCCATTGACGTTTGGCGGTAGCGTCCTGCCGTCTTCATCGCGGATTTCGATCTCGACATGGGCGATGGCGCGCCCGGTCGAGCCGATCTTCTCGATCTCGCGCCCGGCCTCCATGAAGGTGTCGCCTCCGACCGTTTCGGTGAGGCCATAGGCGTCGATGTATCGCGCATTGCGGAAGAATTCGGAGAAGGCGCGGATGCGCACCTCCGGCGTCTTCTCGCCGCCGCCGATCGCCCATTTCAAGCTGGATACGTCGTAGCGGTCGCGGGCAGAGCAGGTGAGCATCGCCGTGGTCATGACGGGCGCAAACCAGGCGGCGTTCAGCTTGTCCTCGGCGATCGCCGCAAGCGCAGTCTCAGGCTCGAAGTTGCGTTCGATGTGGATGAAGCCGCCGTGCCAGAGCACTGCGATGCCGGGCAGGTCGAGCGCGCCGACATGATAGAGTGGGCCGACGACGAGAAGCCGCGTGTCGGCGTTGATGCCCAGCGCGACCGTCTGATCTGCCGACTTCCAGTAGAAATTATCGTAAGTGAGCATCACGCCCTTGGGGCGGTCAGTCGTGCCCGAGGTGTACATCAGTCGCATCAGGTCGGACGGCTGGCGGATGTGCATCGGCGCGGGCTGCGCATCGTCTGCGAGGCGCGCGACGCTCTGCTGCGCGGCCTCGTCCAGCACCACGATCCTGGCACCCGCTGCATTCGCGGCGAGTTCTTCATCGACGATCAACAGCCGCGCACCGGCATTGCCGGCGATGTAGCCAACCTCATCGCGCGAGAGGCGGAAGTTGATCGGCAAGAACACCGCGCCGAGATGGCTGGTGGCGAACACCAGCTCAAGGAACGCCGCGCTGTTCTTCATCAAAACGGCCACCACGTCGCCGGCGCCGATGCCTTGCGTGGCGAGCCAGCCGGCCGCTTGCCGGATGCGTGTGTCGAAGACCGCGTAGGAGATCTCCTCGCCGCGATATTTCAGCGCAGGCCGCTCCGGCGTGCACCTGGCATGAAAGGCGATGAAGCTCGACAGGTTGATCATTGCGCGGATTTCGGACCGATTGCCGGCCTCGTTTCCTCTCTTGATGAATTATGACTCGTAATTCATCTTTGGCTTGACGTCACCCCCCTACCTCTGAAATCCTTGAGAACACGGAGACGAGACGATCTCCGACAGGGACAGGAAACGCCGACCCGACAGAGGGAGGGGAAAAATGACGAGAACCCGCAAGCCGGGCATCAGCCGCCGTTCAACGCTGGCGCTGATGGGCGCCGGTGCGATGAGTGTTGCCGCGCCGTGGGTGGCGCGTGCGCAAGCCAAGACCATCAAGATCGGCATGCCGACGATTTTGTCCGGTCGGGTCGCGCAGCTCGGTACGTCGTCGCGCAACGCGGTGATGCTTGAGGTAGATAAGGTCAACGCCGCCGGTGGCCTTGCCGGCCGGCAGATCGAGATGGTGATCCGCGACTCCAAGGGCCAGCCGCAGGAGGCCGCCCGCGTCGCGCGCGAGCTCGTCAACACCGATGGCTGCGAATGGCTGATCGACGGCGAGGCGTCGTCCGGATCGTTCGCGGTGCATGAAGTGGCGCGCGATCTCGGCGTGCTCTGCGTCCACACCTGCTCGGAAGCGTCTTCGCTCACGGCCGATCCCAAGCAGCACATTCCGAATGCGTTCCGCTGCGTGCGCCAGGGCATCCACGACTCCATCGTCGGCGGCAGCTACGCCGCCTCGATCGCGAAAGCCAAGGGCCTGAAGAAGTGGGCGACCTGCTCGCCGGATTACGCCTATGGACGCGACACCACCGGCGAGTTCACGCTCTACCTGAAGCGCTTCGCGCCCGACGTCGAGGTCATCAGCGAGTCCTGGCCAAAGCTGTTCCAGCCCGACTATACCGAAGTGGTAACGAAGATCCTGCAGGCAAAGCCGCAGGCGCTGTATTCCTGCCTGTGGGGCGGCGATCTCACCTCGTATATCGACCAGGCCAACATCTACGCGATGTTCAGCCAGATGGAGGTGTTCGCGGTCAACATGGCCGACTACACCGCACTCACGGTGGTGAAGAACCTGCCGAAGGGCATTCATTCCGGCAACCGCTACATCAAGACCTTCCCGGCCACGCCGGAGAACGCTGCCTGGGGCGATGCCTACAAGGCCAAGTACAACGAGTATCCGACCAACTGGTCGTGGCAGAATGCGACCGCCGTGATGTTCCTTAGCGAAGCGGCGAAGAAGGCAAATTCGACCGACGGCAAGAAGATCGCGGAGGTGCTGAAGGGCCTCACCATCAAGTGCCCGTTCGGCGCCGACGGCACCGTGACGATGCGTGCCGACGATCATACGCTCGTCGGTTACGCTATCGGCTGGGGCACCACGATCCCGCAGGAGCCCTACGTGCCGGAAGTCAAGGCCGGAGACTGGAAGGCCATCTTCGAGCTCGAAGCCGAGTGGAAGAAGAGCAAGGGCTACACCTGATTCGAGACGCGGCGGAGATGGGTGACCGTCTCCGCCGTCTTCGTTTCGTTTTCCGCGCCGTATCAGGCGCACGACCATGAAAGTGCTTCCGTGGATCTTGACGCGCTTGCCGGCTGCCTCTCCAGTTCCGCCTGCCTGGTGACGCAAACCACCAGCGGCCTCATCATCGGCATGCTCCTGTTCCTGGTCGCGGTCGGGTTGACGCTGATCTTCGGCGTGCTCAAAATCGTCAATTTCAGCCACGGCGCCTTCTACATGTTCGGCGCCTATTTCGCGATGACGGCCTATCAGCTCACCGGAAGCTTTGCGCTCGCGATGCTGGCGGGCGCGGCTGGCACCGCCATCCTCGGCCTGATTTTCGAGCGCGTCTTCATGAGCCGCGTCTATGGCGCCGACGTGCTGATGCAACTCCTCGTCTGCTACGCGTTCGTGCTTATCTTCGACGACGTCGTGCGGATCATCTGGGGACCCGAATTCAAGTCGATGGGCATGCCGTCTGCCTTCCAGGTGATGCCGCTGTTTATCGCCGGCGGCGTGGTGCCGCCATATTATCTGCTGCTGATCGGCGTCGCGCTTGTCGTGGCGATCGTGCTCGGAATAGGGCTCTCGCGCAGCCGCATCGGCAAGGTGGTCCGCGCCGCCGCGCATAATCCCGGCATGGTCTCCGCGCTTGGCATCAACACCGGACTGATCTATGGCGGCGTGTTCGCGCTTGGTGGCATGTTGGCGGGACTTGCTGGCGCACTTGCGGCGCCGGTGCGCTCGTTGACCCCCGGCATGGGATTTTCGGTGCTGATCGAATCCTTCATCGTCACCGTGATCGGGGGCATGGGCTCAATCCTCGGTGCGCTGATCGGCGCGCTGCTGCTCGGGCTGATCCGGTCCTTCGGGTCGCTCGGCTTTCCGCTGTTTACCGAAGGCCTGATGTATCTGTTCATGGTGATCGTGCTGGTTTCCAAGCCCACTGGCCTGTTCGGCAAGGAGGCGGCATGACCGAGTTGGAGGCCGGGCGTGCCCAGAGGTTGGCGCCGGTGCGTAGTGGCGCCGCGCTTCAGCGCTACCGCGACGTGCTGATCGCTCTGATCGCCTTCGCCGTTCTGGCGTGCCTGCCGCTGTTGTCAGGCAGCAAGGCGCTGCTCGATTTCATCATCCGCTGCTCGGCCTACGGCCTGTTCGCGACCTCGCTCAACCTGCTGGTCGGCTATACCGGCCTGACCTCGTTCGGGCATGGCATGTTCTTCGGCCTTGGTGCCTATAGTTTCGGTCTGATCATGCAGCGGCTCGGCGTGCCGATCCCGGTCGCCTTCGTCGCGACGCTGGCGATCACGGCGGTGGTCGCGGCCGTCATCGGCGCGATCTGCGTGCGGCTCAAGGAGATCTATTTCGCCTTCGTCACGCTGGCTTTCCAGATGCTCATCCACTCGATGATCCTGTCCTGGGCCTCCTTCACCGGTGGTGACCAGGGCCTGCGCGGCGGCATCCCGCGCCCGGTATTCCTTGGAATCGATCTTGCCAATCACGTCCATCTCTATGTCGCGAGCTGCGCGCTGCTGATCCTCGGCCTGCTCGCGATGCGCCAGATCGCACAATCGCCGTTCGGCTACACGCTGCGCATGGTCCGCGACAATGCCGCGCGCGCGAGCTTCCTCGGCATCGACGTCTGGCGCGCCAAGCTCACCGTGTTCGTGCTGGCGGCGCTGTTCGCCTCGATGGGCGGCATGGTGATGGCGCTGTTCGTTTCCGGCGCGTATCCGGAATTCGCCTATTGGACCATCTCGGGCGAGGGCATCTTCATCAACATGCTCGGCGGCGTCTCGACCTTCCTGGGGCCGATGGTCGGCACCGTGCTGCTGTTGCTGCTCAACGACACCGTTACGCGCTTCACGGAGTATCACGGCATCGTGCTCGGTGTCGTCATCCTGTTTTTCGCGCTGGGCCTGCGCAAAGGCCTGCTGGATTTCGTCGCCGAATGGTTCGCGCATCGGCGCGACGCAGGTGAGGGGCGCTAGCCATGCTCGAGATCCGCAACCTCGCAAAATCCTTCGGCGGCGTGAAGGCGACCAACGACGTCACGCTTGACTTCCCCGACGGCTCGCTCACCGCGGTCATCGGCCCGAACGGCGCCGGCAAGAGCACCTTCTTCAACCTGATCACCGGCGCGCTCAAGCCGGATTCCGGCCAGGTTCTGCTTGACGGCGTCGATCTCGCCGGTCGCTCGCCGCCGGAGATCGTGCGCCACGGCATCGGCCGCGCCTTCCAGGTGGCAAGCATCTTCAAATCACTCACGGTGCAGGAGACCATGCTGGCCGCCGTCAGTGCCGACCAGCGCTCATCCGCGGTGCTGCACAAGCGCTTCCCCTTGCCCGAGACGCGCGACCGTGCCGAGCACGTGATGGAGTTGCTGGGGCTCGCCGGAAAGCGCAACCGCACCGCGGCGACGCTGTCGCATGGCGACCAGAAGCTGCTCGACATCGCGCTGGCCTTGGTGCTCGAACCAAAAGTGCTGCTGCTGGACGAGCCGACGGCCGGCATGGGGCCGGAGGAGCGCTGGCGCATGATCGACAAGGTGCGCGAGCTCTGGGAGACGCAGAAGATCACCGTCGTCTTCATCGAGCACGATATGGACATCGTGTTCAAGATCGCCCCGAAGATCGTCGTGCTCTGCTACGGCCGCATCCTGGCAACGGGCACTCCCGACGAGATCCGCAACAACAGTGCCGTGATCGACGCCTATCTCGGTACCGAACATGCGGGAGCCGCCGCATGAGCGCTGTTGTCATTGAAGTCGCCGATCTCGATGTCTACTACGGCACGAGCCAGATCCTGTTCGGCGTCGGCCTCTCGGTTCGGCAGGGTGAGACCATGGCGCTGCTGGGACGTAACGGCGCCGGCAAATCGACGACGATGAAGGCGATCATGGGCCTGGCGCCGCCGCGACGGGGCAAAGTGAGCCTGCGCGGGACGGTGATCTCGGGCCAAAAGCCGCATCATATCGCCCGCGCCGGTCTCGGCTTCGTGCCGGAGGATCGCCAGATCTTTCCGGAGCACACGGTCGAGGACAATCTGGTCATCGGCAAGAAGCGCGGGCCACAAGGCCAGGACGAATGGCCGATCAAGCGCATCTACGAAGTCTTCCCGCTTTTGGAGCCGCTCCGCCACCGCATCGCAGGACGCCTCTCGGGCGGCGAGCAGCAGATGCTTGCGATCGCGCGCACGCTGATGGGCAATCCGGCGCTCCTGTTGCTCGATGAGCCGAGCGAGGGGCTCGCCCCGATCATCGTGCAGCGGATCGGCGAGCTGCTACGCCAGCTCCGTAAGCTCGGTTCGACCGTGCTGATCGCCGAGCAGAACATGCATTTCTGTCTGGGTCTTGCGAGCCACGCCACGGTCATCGACAAGGGGCAGATCGTCTATGCCGCCGGCATCGATGAGCTGAAGGCCAACGACGCCATCCGACGCCGCTACCTGGCGCTGTAGCCAAGGGCTCCGGTGTCAAAATAGGGCGGAAGAAGAAAACCATTGTCCCGGGACCATCAGGCGGAAGGAGATTCCCCTCCGCGCGGCAAAAAAGCCAATCGCTTCCATTGCTGTTTGGGGCCGAAACGACGACATTCCTATGAGAAATTGGTGGATCGGCAGTTATGGAACGCACCGGATTTGAGCCCTTCGGCGAGCAACTGGTGTCCGCAAAGGACACGCAGCCGCGGTCGCGTGCGTCAAAGATGCTGCTGCGGGCCGGCACTGGCTTGTTCTGGTCGCTGGTGGCGGCGATCGTGCTTGCTCGCGCCGCCTTCTTCGAGCCGGGCGTCTATGACAGCTTCAGCCGAGTGGCTTCGCTCGCCAAGAGCCTGATCTTCTGACGCAGATTATTCCGGGCTGAGGATAGAGCTTCCCTCGGCCCAGATATGTCGAAAACTTATTTCCCAATCGGGCGTCGCTGCGTATAAATCCTTCTCCTCTGGGAGAGATTTGTGTCGCAGAATCAAGCATCCAGCCCGGCCGACGCCAAGCCGACCACCGCTGCGAGTCGCATTGCGGCGCTGATTCCGGGCATCCTCCTCTGCATTGCCGTCGCCGGTGTGTCGGCCCTGCTCGAGCGGGCGGAGCTAGGCATTTTCGAGCACCCCTATGTCGAGGCGCTGGTGATGGCGATCCTGCTCGGGATGGCCCTGCGCAGCTTCTGGAAACCCGCGCCGCGTTGGCAGGCGGGCATCGCCTTCAGCGCCAAACAGCTCCTCGAAGTCGCGGTCATGCTGCTCGGAGCTTCCATCAGCTTTGCCGCGATCGCGGCCTCGGGCATTGCGCTGCTGGCATCGATCGCCGCGGTTGTAGTGATCGCGCTCTGCGTCTCCTTCGGCCTCAGCCGGATGCTCGGCCTGTCGACGCGCCTGTCGATCCTGATTGCCTGCGGCAACTCCATCTGCGGCAACTCCGCGATCGCCGCCGTGGCTCCGATCATCGGCGCCAACAGCGACGAGATCGCGTCCTCGATCTCCTTCACCGCGATCCTCGGCGTGATGATGGTGCTGGGCCTGCCGCTCCTGATTCCGCTCCTGCAATTGTCGGCCACGCAATACGGCATCCTCGCGGGCCTCACCGTCTATGCGGTGCCGCAGGTACTTGCGGCGACAGTTCCGGCCGGGCTCATCAGCACGCAGATCGGAACGCTCGTGAAATTGATGCGCGTCCTGATGCTCGGGCCTGTGGTCGTCGGCCTCTCTCTGGTCGCCTCGCGCTGGCAGAGCAGCGCAAAGAAGACCAATGTCGGCTTCTTCCGTCTCGTCCCCTGGTTCATCCTCGGCTTCCTTGCGCTGGCCACCCTTCGCTCCCTGGAGATCGTGCCGGGCACGGTGGTCGGGCCGGTAGCGAAGATCACCAGCTTTCTCACGGTGGTGTCGATGGCCGCGCTGGGTCTCGGCGTCGACGTGCGCGTGCTCGCCAATGTCGGCGGCAGGGTGACGGCTGCCGTGACGCTCTCGTTGTTGCTTCTGCTCGGGATCAGCATCGCACTCGTGCACTGGTTCAAATGAGTGATCGCGTGCAGCGCACATGAATAGCAGCGCGCTGCCGCTCTGGACTTCCCGCGCCAGACCTTTATTGGTCTTCGCCAATGTGGTCGGCCGCTGTGAAAGTGGCCGATCTGAGAAAGAGTGAGGACGCGGCCATGACGACACTGACTGCAAAAGAGCTTCTCCCCGAGGACGGCACGCGAGGAACGCTGGCCGGCCGCGTCTGGTTGCCGCAGGCGAACGGTCCGGCCGTGGTCGCCGTGCGCAGCGACGGTGTCTTCGATGTCACCGCAAAGTTTCCGACCGTCAGTGCGCTCTGCGAAGAGGACAATCCGGCAAAAGCGCTTGCTGCGACCAAGGGCGAGCGCATCGGCGATCTCGAGGCCATCGTCGCCAATACGCCGCCAGACCAGCGCGACCGCCAGAAGCCGTGGTTGCTTGCGCCCGTCGATCTCCAGACCCTGAAGGCCGCTGGCGTCACCTTTGCCATCTCGATGCTGGAACGCGTGATCGAGGAGCGCGCGAAGGGCAATCCGGCCTCGGCCGAAGCGATCCGCAAGGAAGTGACGCGGCTCATCGGCGACGATCTGTCAAAGCTCAAGCCGGGCTCGGACCAGGCGATGCGGCTGAAGCAGGTGCTGATCGACCAGAACGCCTGGAGTCAATATCTCGAAGTCGGCATTGGCCCCGACGCCGAGGTCTTCACCAAGGCGCCGACATTGTCTTCGGTCGGCACGGGCATGGATGCCGGCCTGCATCCGAAGTCGACCTGGAACAACCCGGAGCCCGAGCTCGTTCTGTTCGTGTCGAGCCGCGGCAAGATCGTCGGCGGCGCGCTCGGCAACGACGTGAACTTGCGCGACTTCGAGGGACGTTCGGCGCTGCTCTTGTCGAAGGCCAAGGACAACAACGCCTCCTGCTCGATCGGGCCGCTGCTGCGCCTGTTCGACGACAGCTTCTCGCTCGACGACGCGCGCAAGCTCGACATCAGCCTGAACGTGAAGGGGACAGACGGTTTCGTCCTCGACGGCCATTCCTCGATCAGCAAGATCAGCCGTGACCCGACCGATCTGGTCGAGCAGACGATCGGGAAGGTGCATCAGTATCCCGACGGCTTCGTGCTATTCCTCGGCACGATGTTCGCACCGGTCAAGGATCGCGAGGCGCCGGGGCAGGGGTTCACGCACAAGCGCGACGACATCGTCACGATCGCTGCACCCCAGCTCGGCAAGCTGGTCAACCGCATGCGCACGAGCGACGAGTGCGAGCCCTGGACTTTTGGAATCGGCGCGCTGATGAAGAATCTGGCGCAGCGGAAGCTGATCTAGCGCTTCGCCACTCTGCCGCTTGCGGCAGCAGATTGCACACGCGAATTTTTATGAGACCGTCATGCCCGGGCTTGTCCCGGGCATCAACGTTCTGTTGTCCCGCGAGGCAAGGCGTGGAGGCCCAGCCGGCCATAACGATGCCACAACACTCAGTATCTTTCATCTCCGCGTTGTATTCGCGGAACAAAATCGCTCTGAGCGTGCCACCCAAATAGTCAAATAATATGACTAGTAGGCCCGCCACTTCCGTGAAATAGTACCCGAAAATCGCCCGTCAGGCGATGCGTGGGTGCCATACTACCAAAATTGGCGCTCGCCGATATTGGGAGAGGCGCCTCATGACCTCGCGCATCGTCGTCATTCCGACGCGGCGGGCTCATTCCAACAACGCGGAAGTCGCTCGCTCGATCGGCGTCGACATCATCGCCGGCCGCTATGCCGAAGGGACGCGGTTGCCCGGGGATGCCGAGCTCACCGCGATGTTCGGCGTGTCGCGTCCGGTGCTGCGGGAGAGCGTCAAGACCCTGGTCGCCAAGGGCCTGCTCACCACCAAGGCACGGGTCGGCACCGTCGTGCGCGAGCGTGCCGCCTGGAACATGTTCGACGCCGACGTACTGGCATGGCATCTGGACGCCGGCATCGACAAGCGCTTCCTCAACGACCTCGCCGAGATTCGTCTCGCGGTCGAACCGCGTGCGGCTTGGCTCGCAGCGGCGCAGCGGTCCGAGGAGGACGTTGCCGCGCTTCGCCGCAGCATGGAGCGTATGCGGCTTGAAGCGTCCGACTCGGTGGGTTTTGCCGATGCCGACCTCGCGCTCCATGTTGCCGTGGCACGCGCCTCCGGAAATCTGTTCATGCGATCGATCGGGCATGTCATCGAGGCCGCGTTGCGCGCCTCGTTCCTGCTCAGCGCACCGGTCGAGCCGGAGGATCGCGAGGCCGTGCTGCTCTGGCATCAGAAGATCGTCGATGCGATCGCGACGGGGGGATGCCGAGCGCGCATCGGAGGCGATGGTCTACGTCATTCATAACGGCATGCGCCGCCACGAGGGCACGGTGATCGAGACCGCGCCGGCCGAGGCGTTGCCGTCTGCGGCATCTGGAGAGAGATCGTGACGGACCTTCGTATCGCCATCGTCGGCTTCGGCAAGATCGCGCGCGACCAGCATGTCGGTGCGATCGCCGCGACACCGGGCGCGACGCTCGCGGCCGTCGCCAGCCGCAACGCCTCGCTGCCGGACCTGCCGCATTTTGCCACCATCGAGGAATTGCTGGCGAAGGGGCCGCCGATCGATGCGGTGTCGCTCTGCACGCCGCCACAGGTGCGCCGCGCCCAGGCGGCTGCGGCGCTCGCCGCCGGTAAGCATGTCATGCTGGAGAAGCCGCCCGGCGCCGGCGTTGTCGAGCTCGATCCCTTGATCGCGATGGCGGCGGATGCGAAGCGCACGCTGTTTGCGACCTGGCATTCGCGTTATGCGCCGGCGGTCGAGCCGGCGCGCGCGTGGCTCGCCTCACGCCAGATCCTGTCCGTTCACATCAACTGGAAAGAGGACGTCCGCGTCTGGCATCCCGGGCAGGGCTGGATCTGGGAGCCGGGCGGGCTCGGCGTGTTCGACCCCGGCATCAACGCGCTGTCGATCCTGACCCGCATCCTGCCGAAGCCGGTCTTCGTCACCGCAGCCGAGCTTGCGTTTCCGTCCAATTGCGAGGCCCCGATTGCCGCAAATCTGACGCTGACCGACATCGGCGGTCTGCCTGTTACCGCCGAATTCGACTTCCGTCAGACCGGGCCGCAGAGCTGGGATATCCTGGTGGAAACCGACCGAGGCCGGATGATGTTGTCCGGAGGTGGCAGGCGCATGGCGATCGACGGCAAGGCAGTTGCCGAGGCCCCCGACGAGGAATACCGCGAGTTGTACCGGCGCTTCGTCAAGCTCGCCGTAACAGGCGCGAGTGACGTCGACCTGGCACCGCTTCGTCTCGTCGCCGATGCCTTCCTGCTCGGCAAGCGCACTCTGGTCGAACCGTTTGTGGACTGAACATGGCTGGCCCAAAAATCAAAAAAGACGTCTTCGGAACGCTGCCTGACGGTCGCAACGTCGAGCGCATCGTGCTGCACGGGGAGGGCGGCTTCGAGGCGCGCATCATCACCCATGGCGCTGTGCTGCAAGCGTTGATCGCGCCGGACGCGAACGGAAGCTACGACGACGTCGTGCTCGGCCATGACGCGTTCTCAGGCTATCTCGCCGAGCGAAAGTTCTTTGGCGCCACAGTCGGCCGCTACGCCAACCGCATCGCCAAGGGACAGTTTTCGCTCGATGGCGAGACGGTGCAGCTTCCAGTCAACAACGGCCCCAACGCGCTGCACGGCGGTCTCGACGGGTTCGACTGCAAGCTCTGGGAGATCGCCAGCATCGATGATAGCGCCGAGCCCGCTGTGACGCTGACCTATGTCAGTCCGCACGGTGAAGAGAACTATCCCGGCCGGCTCGACGTGCGCCTGACCTATCGCGTCACCGGCCCGACCGAGCTGTCGCTCAGCATGGAAGCGCGAACGGACCGGCCGACCATCGTCAACCTGACCAATCACAGCTTCTTCAATCTGGAAGGCGCGACGTCAGGCACGCCCATTCTCGACCACCGCTTGATGGTCGCCGCCGAACATTTTCTCGCGATTGATCCGACCGCGATCCCGCTGCCGGAGCCACCGCGCGCGGTGGCCGGCACGCCGTTCGATTTTCGCAACGCCCAGGCCGTTGGCGCGCGCATCCGCGAGAACGATCAGCAATTGCACAACGGCAAAGGCTACGACCACACCTACTGTCTCGGGCGCGACGGCAGGCTCGCTCTCGCGGCGCGACTGGAAGCACCACGCTCTGGGCGCGTTATGGAGCTCCTTACCGATCAGCCTGGCCTCCAAGTCTATTCCGGCAATTATCTCGACGGCACAATTTCGGGGAAGGGCGGCAAGCTGTATCGCCAGTCGGATGCTATTTGCCTGGAGCCGCACATCTGGCCTGACGCGCCGAACCGGCCGGATTTCCCGAGCCCACGCCTTGCGCCCGGTGAGGTCTATCGCCATCACACGGTCTATCGCTTTGCGGTGAGGTCGCCATGATGGAACAGGTGCCGACATCCGTTCTCTCCACGGAGCCTTGCCACCTCGGTGAAGGTCCGACCTATGACGCGACCTCCGACACGGCCTGGTGGTTCGATATCCGCGAGGAGCGGCTGTTCGAGGCGCATCTCGGCAGCGGCGCGATCCGCGTCCACACGCTCGGCCGGATGGCGAGTGCGCTCGGGCGCATCGATGCCGAACGCCAGTTGATCGTCGCCGAGGACGGTCTCTACGTCCGCACGCTTGCCGATGGCGCGATGACGCTGCTCTGTCCGCTCGAAGCCGACAATCCCGCGACCCGGTCCAACGATGCCCGTGTGCATCAGTCCGGCACATTCTGGATCGGCACCATGGGCCGCAAGGCCGAGCCGGGTGCAGGCGCCATCTACGCGTTCCACCGCGGCAAGATCCTGACGCTGTTTCCCGGCATCAGCATTCCCAACTCGATCTGCTTCTCGCCGGATGGAGCCATTGGCTACTTCGCCGACACCGCGCGCGCGGTGCTCTACGCGGTGCCGCTCAATCCCGCGACCGGTTTGCCGCGAGGCGATCCAGAGGTGCTGCTGCGCCACATCGGCATCGGCGGCCTCGACGGCTCGGTGTGCGACGCCGACGGGCAAATCTGGAACGCGTGCTGGGGCGCCAGCCGTATTGATGTCTACTCTCCGCAAGGCGGGCGTCTGCGCTCACTAAGCGTGCCGGCAAAGCAGGCGAGTTGCCCGGCCTTCGTCGGTCCCGACTTGTCGCGCCTCCTCGTCACCTCGGCTTGGCAGGACATGGACGAGGCGGCGCGCTCCGCCGATCCGCAAGCCGGCTGCACTTTTCTATTGGAGGCATCCGCGCACGGTCGCGCGGAGCCCGACGTCAAGCTCGCATAGGAGACCCGGAGCCGCCCACGACCAACGTTCTCGACGACACGAAAAACAGTCTGACACCCAAGGGAGTGAAACATGCTGAAACTGAAGACGACCTTTCTCGCGTTGGCACTGGCCGGCGCTGCGACTATGGCCGCGGGCGTAACTGTGTCCGCCCAGGACAAGCCGACCGTCGGCATCGCCATGCCGACCAAATCCTCTGCGCGCTGGATCGACGACGGCAACAACATGGTCAAGGTTCTGAAGGAGCGCGGCTACAACACCGACCTGCAATATGCCGAGGACGACATTCCGAACCAGCTCTCGCAGGTCGAGAACATGGTGACCAAGGGCGCCAAGGCGCTGGTGATCGCCGCGATCGACGGCACTACGCTCTCCGACGTGCTCAAGCAGGCCAAGGCCAAGGGCATCACCGTGATCGCCTATGACCGCCTGATCCGCGGCACGCCGAATGTCGACTATTACGCGACCTTCGACAATTTCCAGGTCGGCGTGCTCCAGGCGCAGTCGATCGAGAAGGGGCTCGGCCTGAAGGAGGGCAAGGGTCCGTTCAACATCGAGCTGTTCGGCGGCTCGCCCGACGACAACAACGCCTACTTTTTCTACAACGGCGCGATGAGCGTGCTGAAGCCCTACATCGACAGCGGCAAGCTCGTTGTCGCCTCGGGCCAAATGGGCATGGACAAGGTCGCTACGCTCCGCTGGGACGGTGCCACCGCACAGGCCCGCATGGACAATCTGCTTAGCGCTTACTACGGCAACAAGAAGGTCAACGCCGTGCTGTCGCCCTATGACGGCCTTTCGATCGGCATCATCTCCTCGCTGAAGGGGGTCGGCTATGGCAGCGCCGACCAGCCGATGCCTGTTATCTCGGGCCAGGATGCCGAGGTACCCTCGATCAAGGCGATGCTGCGCGGCGATCAGTACTCGACCATCTTCAAGGACACCCGCGACCTCGCCAAGGTGACCGCCGACATGGTCGACGCGGCGCTCGCCGGCAAGCAGGTCACGGTCAACGACACCAAGACCTACGAGAACGGCGTGAAGACCGTGCCGTCCTACCTGCTCAAGCCGGTCGTGGTCTACAAGGACAACTGGGAGAAGGTCCTGGTCGACAGCGGTTACTACAAGAAGTCGCAATTCCAGTGAGGTGAGGCGGCCGGTCCGGCAGGCGGGCGGCGCCTGCCGGACAATTCCTCTGCGATACGGGACAAGACGCGATGACCGCAATGCTGGAGATGCGCAATGTCAGCAAGAGCTTTGCCGGTGTGCAGGCGCTGCGCGACGTCAACTTCTCGGTCGAGGCCGGGCAGATCCACGCCCTCGTCGGCGAGAACGGTGCCGGCAAGTCCACGCTGATGAAGGTGCTCAGCGGCGTCTATCCGTATGGCAGCTACGAGGGCACGATCGTCTTCGAGGGTGAGGAGCGACGTTTTCGCGACATCAACGATTCCGAGGCGCTCGGCATCATCATCATCCACCAGGAGCTGGCGCTGATCCCGCTGATGTCGATCGCGGAAAACATCTTCCTGTCGCACCCGCCGTCTAAGTTCGGCGTAATCGATCGCGACGCGGTGTACCGGCGGACGCGCGAACTCCTTGCGCAGGTCGGCTTGAGGGAATCGCCGGATACGCTGATCACCGATCTCGGCGTCGGCAAGCAGCAGCTGGTCGAGATTGCGAAAGCGCTGTCCAAGCGAGTGCGGATGCTGATCCTGGACGAGCCGACCGCCAGCCTCAACGAGGCCGACAGCGCCGCGCTGCTCGAGCGCCTCATAGCCTTCCGCGAGCAGGGCATCGGCTCGATCCTGATCTCGCATAAGCTGAACGAGGTCGCGCGCGTTGCCGACCACATCACTGTGCTGCGTGACGGCCGCACCGTCGACAGCATCGACTGCCATGCCGAGTCGATCCAGGAAGACCGCATCATCCGCAGCATGGTCAACCGCGATCTCGCCCATCGTTTTCCCGAGCGCAGCGCCAGGATCGGCGAGCCCGTCCTCGAAGTCGCGAACTGGTCGGTCTATCACCCTGTTCATCCCGAGCGGCAGGTGATCAAGAACATCGATTTCAGCGTGAAGCGCGGTGAGGTCGTCGGCATTGCGGGGCTGATGGGCGCCGGCCGCACCGAATTCGCCATGAGTCTGTTCGGCCGCTCCTGGGGCACCAGCATCAGCGGCCATCTCCGGCTCCAGGGCAGGGAGGTCGTGTTGCCAAGCGTCGCGGCCGCGATTGACGCCGGCCTTGCCTATGTCACCGAGGACCGCAAGCAGCTCGGGCTGATCCTCGCCGACGACGTCCGCAAGAACATCACACTCGCAAGCCTCGACCAGGTCGCACCGGGGCGGGTGATCGACGATATCGCCGAGCTGAAGATCGCCAGCGACTACCGCAACCGCATGCGCATCCGCTGCTCCGACGTTTATCAGGAGACCGGCCAGCTCTCCGGCGGCAACCAGCAGAAGGTGGTGCTGTCGAAATGGCTGATGACCGATCCCAAGGTGCTGATCCTGGACGAGCCGACGCGGGGCATCGATGTCGGCGCCAAATACGAGATTTACTGTATCATCAACGAGCTTGCGGAGGCCGGCCGCGGCGTGGTGGTGATTTCCTCGGAGATGCCAGAGTTGCTCGGCATCTGCGACCGCATCTGTGTCATGAACGACGGCGCCTTCGTCGGCGAGTTCCCGGGCGCTGAAGCGACACAGGAAAAGATTATGCGCGCCATCATGCGTAACAATAGAAACTTTGGCAGCGGCGCGCCTGAGGCCGCGGAAATGGGAGGATCGCAGCCATGACCGACAAGGCGGTTTCGCTGCCCGAGGAGCGCCGGCACGGTAGCTTCATCAAAAACAATCTGCGCAATTACGGCATGCTGCTGTCGTTGATTGCGATCATGTTGTTCTTCCAGGTCATGACCGGCGGAACGCTGCTCCAGCCGCTCAACCTCACCAATCTGGTGCTGCAGAACAGCTACATCGTCATCATGGCGCTGGGCATGCTGCTGGTGATCGTGACCGGACATATCGACTTGTCGGTTGGTTCGGTGGCGGGCTTCGTCGGTGCCGTGGCCGCCTTGCTCATGGTGACCTACAAGGTCGACTACACGCTCGCCTTCATCGCCTGCCTCGCGGTCGGCGCTGCCATTGGCGCGGCGCAAGGTTATTGGGTCGCTTATTTCAAGATCCCATCCTTCATCGTGACGCTGGCCGGCATGCTGGTGTTCAAGGGTCTTGCGCTCGCGGTGTTGCAGGGCCAATCACTCGGACCGTTCCCGCCGACGTTCCAGAAATTGTCGTCGGGCTTCATTCCGGAACTGCTGCCTGAAGCCGGCACGCTGCATCCGACATCGATGCTGATCGGGGCGGTGCTCGCGCTCGGCCTCGTCTATGCCAGCGCCAAAAGCCGCGCGCGCGAGCAGTCGCACGGGATCGAGGTCGAGCCCTATGCGTTCTTTCTCGGCAAGAGCATCGTGCTGGCCTGCGCGGTGCTTTACTTCACCTATCTGATCGCGACCTATCGCGGCCTGCCGAACGTGCTGGTGATCATGAGTGCCCTGATCGCGCTCTACGGTTTCGTTACCCGCCGTACAGTGATCGGCCGCCAGATCTATGCGGTCGGCGGCAACGCCAAAGCCGCCAAGCTCTCGGGCATCAAGACCGAGCGGCTGACCTTCCTCACCTTCGTCAACATGGGCGTGCTCGCCGCGCTCGCCGGCCTTGTCTTCGCCGCGCGCCTCAACACCGCGACGCCGAAGGCGGGCCTCGGCTTCGAGCTCGACGTCATCGCCGCCTGCTTCATCGGCGGTGCCTCGGCCTATGGCGGGGTCGGGCGCGTCGGCGGCGCCGTGGTCGGCGCCATGATCATGGGGGTGATGAACAACGGCATGTCCATCCTCGGCATCGGCATCGACTACCAGCAGGTCATCAAGGGCCTGGTGCTGCTCGGGGCCGTCTGCATCGACGTGTATAATCAGCGGCGGTGACGCTGCGTAGCCCGGATGGAGCCAACGGGTCGGCGCGAAGCGCCGCCCGATGACAGGCTCCGCGCAATCCGGGGCCGCTGTCCCCTACCGGTTCCCTGAGGCCTCGGGATGTGTTCCAGCTTGAGACAACACCTGCCCGACGTGTATTGTTGATCTAGATCAACCTGTGGCCAATTCCATGCTAATCTCATGCGGTTGGCGCAAGGGATCGCGGGGAACCTGAGTGACAAGTACAGTGAGGTCATCGCCGGCTTCAGAGGTGCTGCTGGTCTCGACATTGCCGGCGTTGCAACTGATCTACGATACCGCCCCGATCGGGTTGGCCTGTCTGTCGCTGGACTGCCGATACCTGCTTATCAACCAGCGTCTGACCGAAATCTGTGGCATATCCGTCGAGGGCCATCTCGGGCGTACCGTCAGAGACTGCGTGCCTGCACTGGCGGATTCTGTCGAGCAAATTGTGCGCTCGATCGTCGCCACGGGAGAACCCGTGATCGGAATCGAGGTGGCGGGGCAACGGGCCGATCAGCTCGAGGAGCGCTCCTGGGTCACCTATTGGCATCCACTGCGAATGCCCAATGGTGAAATTGTCGCGGTCAACGTGGCGGCGGAAGAGATCACCGAGCGCAAGCGCGCCGAGCGGGAAATCCGCAGCGCCAAGGATGCCGCCGAGACCGCGCTTCGCCATTTGCGCGATGTCCAGGCCACCCTGGTCGAGGCGGAAAAGCTGGCTGCGCTGGGGCGCATGGTTGCCGGTGTCGCGCACGAGATCAACACGCCGCTCGGCAGCAGCCTGACGGTGGCCTCGACGCTGCAGCGCAAGGCCGAGCAGTTCGCCGCGGAGGTCGCGCGGGGCAATCTCAAGCGTTCGACATTGACAGGATTTCTGGAGCTGGTCAGGGATGCTTCGGCACAGCTGGTCACGAATCTCGACCGCGCCGCCGAGCGGGTGCAGTCCTTCAAGCAGGTGGCGGCCGATCAGACCGAGCCACATCGGCGTAGCTTCGACGCCGGCGAGCTGACAGGCCAGGTTCTCTCGCAGTTCGAACGGCAACTGCGAACGCGCGATATCGCACTCAGTCTCCACAGCGAACCTGGCCTTGTCATGGACAGCTACCCCGGGCCTTTCGGTCAGGTGCTCACCAATCTTGCAGTCAACTCGATGACGCATGCGTTTTCCAGCGGCGAGACCGGGAGTATCAACGTCTCGCTCCGTGCTGTCGACCATGCGCAGGTTGAGCTGCTGTTTGCCGACGACGGCTGCGGCATGGCTCCCGACGTGGAGCGGCGGGCCTTCGACCCATTCTTCACCACGCGCCGGCATGACGGCGCGAGCGGCCTCGGTCTGCATATCGTCCACAGCATCGTCGTCGATCGATTGGGCGGACAGCTCCGGCTTGAGAGCAAGCCCGGCGCGGGCACGAGGTTTCAGCTCATCCTGCCAAGAATGGCGCCCGACCGGCGATCCAGCGATAGCTGATCGCATCCTTACCCGCGGTGTCCGGATTACTGCGTTGTGAACAGCACCGTTGCGATCGCGACGGAGAGGCTCACCGCCGATACGGTTGCCACCGTCGACAGTACGCCCATTCGCCGGAGCGCGATGGCGAACACGATGATGATGGGTGTCGCCGTCATCAGGCCTAGTTGCGCTTCGCTCATGTCATTGCTCGCCGCTCCGTGGATCCGGGGTCGAGGTGGTCCGTACCGCGATGCGGCCGGCCGGACGTTGCGTCGGCGCAAACAAACTCCCCGCCGGTCGCTCTGTTTGTCCCTCAACAAACTCGGATCGAGGCGGGTGAGCTAAGGCTGGCCGGTGTCCTGATCCGGAAAGCAAATGTCGGCAGCCGATTGCGAAGAACACGGAACCGGCTGGGGAATCTTGGAAGAGCTCCCCGGCGATCCCATGATCTGGGTGCTGATCTTCAGCGAGCTCGCCGCCTTCGGTTTGTTTCTCGGTGCCTTCACGGTTGCCCGCGCGATCCATCCCGCGGTGTTCGCGGCGGGGCAGGCGGAGCTCGACTCGCATCTCGCCGGGCTGAATACCGTTGTGCTGGTCACCAGCGGCTGGGCGGCGGCGCGAGCTGTGAAGGCCGCGCGAGCAGGACTACGGCCGACGACACGGTATTGGCTTCTCGGAGCCGTGGCGCTCGGCGGCCTGTTCGTGGCGCTCAAGCTGGTCGAATATGGCGGGGAGATCGGACGCGGCATCGGGCTCGAAACCAGTCCGTTCTTCACGCTCTACTTCCTCCTGACCGGCTTCCATCTCCTGCATGTCTGCCTCGGCATCGTGATTCTCGCCGTCGTCGGTCGCCGCGCAGAGGCGCCCGGGGTCGAGACGGGAACCGCGTTCTGGCACATGGTCGATCTGGTCTGGATCGTGATGTTCCCGATTCTGTATCTGGTGCGGTGACGATGCCGAATCGTCTCGACATCACCTGGCTCGCACTGATCGGCCTCGCGATTGCGACCATCCTGTTGCCGCCGCTCATGCCGCGACCGCTGCTCGGCAACGCCCTGCTGCTGGCCCTCGCCGCCATCAAGGGACGCCGGATTGCGCTCGACTTCATGGATCTTCGGGCCGCGCCTTCGCTCTGGCGCGGCCTCGTGAGCGCATGGATCGTCATCGTCGCGCTGTTTGCCTGGCTCGCCTCCGCCGTCGTCGCCCTGATCTGACGCGCTCATTGCGCCCTGACAAAGAGTGGGCCGGACCAATCGGCAATAAATCGCAGCATCGAATTATTCGACAGGAATCAAACGAAAGGATTGGCAATGGCTGAACGCCTGACCAAGTCGGCCGCTCGAAACGTCTTCTACGGCGGCTCGGCCTTTTTCTTCGCCATCTTCATAGGGCTGACGGCGCACAGCCACTACTACATGGCAACGACCTCGACGGACGCGACGACGCTGACAGCGTCGGTCGCGCGCGGCAAGCATGTCTGGGAGAGGAACTCCTGCATCAACTGCCACACCTTGCTCGGCGAGGGCGCCTATTTCGCGCCTGAAGTCGGCAACGTCTGGGATCGCTGGGGCGGCAACGAGGATCCGGCCGGCGCGCGCGAGACGCTGAAGGCCTGGATGCAGTCGCAACCTTCGGGCGCGGAGGGGCGGCGGCAGATGCCGCAGTTCAACCTCACCGACCAGGAGCTCAACGATCTTGCCGACTTCCTGCAATGGACCAGCAAGATCAAGCGCCAGGAATGGCCGCCGAACAAGGCCGGCTGAGCGCTTTCCTCTTTCAAGACAGAGAGAACCCGAGATGAAGTACCAAACTCAGAAAGTCGCGATGCTGTATTTCTACGGCGCGCTGACCCTGTTCCTGGCCCAGGTTGTTTTCGGCCTGATTGCCGGGACCATCTATGTCCTGCCCAACACGCTGTCGGTGCTGCTACCGTTCAACATCGTCAGGATGATCCACACCAACGCGCTGATCGTGTGGTCGCTGATCGGCTTCATGGGCGCGACCTACTTCCTGCTGCCGGAAGAGACCGAGACCGAGCTGTACAGCCCGCTTCTCGCAAAAATCCAGTTCTGGATGTTCTTCGGCGCGGCAGGCGTGGCCGTGGTCGGCTATCTCTTCCACTACCACGAGGGCCGCGAGTTCCTCGAACAGCCCTTCATCATCAAGGTCGGCATCGTTGTCGTCTGCCTGATGTTCCTGTTCAACGTGACGATGACGGCGCTCAAGGGCCGCAAGACCACGGTGACCAACATCCTGCTGTTTGGCCTGTGGGGCGTCGCAATCTTCTTCCTGTTCGCCTTCTACAATCCGGCCAACCTCGCGGTCGACAAGATGTACTGGTGGTATGTCGTCCACCTCTGGGTCGAGGGCGTCTGGGAGCTGATCATGGCCTCCGTGCTCGCCTACCTGATGATCAAGCTCAACGGCATCGACCGCGAGGTCGTGGAGAAGTGGCTCTACGTCATCATCGGCCTTGCCCTGTTCTCAGGGATTCTCGGCACCGGCCATCACTTCTACTGGATCGGCGCGCCCGGCTACTGGCAGTGGATCGGCTCGCTGTTCTCCACGCTCGAAGTCGCGCCCTTCTTCACCATGGTGATCTTTACAGTGCAGATGACCTGGAAGGCCGGCCGCAAGCATCCAAACCGTGCCGCTCTGCTGTGGTCGGTCGGCTGCTCGGTGATGGCGTTCTTGGGGGCCGGCGTCTGGGGCTTCCTGCACACGCTGTCCTCTGTGAACTATTACACCCACGGCACGCAGGTCACCGCCGCGCACGGCCATCTCGCCTTCTTCGGCGCCTATGTGATGCTGAACCTGTCGGTGATGGCTTACGCGATCCCGCAGATCAAGGGGCGTGCGCCCTACAACCAGTGGCTGAGCATGACAAGCTTCTGGATCATGTGCACGGCCATGATGGTGATGACCTTCGCGCTGACCTTCGCAGGCGTGGTCCAGGTCCATCTCCAGCGCGTGCTCGGCCAGAGCTACATGGACGTGCAGGACCAGCTCGCGATGTTCTACTGGGTCCGTCTCGGCTCGGGCGTGTTCGTCGCGATCTCTGCACTGATGTTCGTCTGGGCCGTGCTGGTTCCGGGCAAGGAGAAGCCGGCGACGATCCCAGGCGCATTGCAACCGGCTGAATGAACGCGAAGGCGGCCGCGGAACGTCGCGGCCGCCTTTTCAAAATGATTTCCGGAGAAGAACCATGAAAGCAGCACTTCACGCCTTGGCGTCGCCCGCGCCCGAGCTACCCGCCTATGTCGCGAGCGGCAACGAATGCGCGCTGTTCGAGCACGCCTGGCGGCATCAACTCCCGGTTCTGCTGAAGGGGCCGACCGGTTGCGGCAAGACGCGCTTTGTGGCGCACATGGCCGCGCGGCTAGGATTGCCGCTCCACACCGTGGCCTGCCACGACGATCTCACCGCAGCGGATCTCACTGGCCGTTATTTGCTCAGGGGCGGCGACACCGTGTGGACCGACGGTCCGCTGACGCGCGCCGTGCGCGAGGGCGGCATCTGTTATCTCGATGAAGTCGTGGAGGCACGCAAGGACGTCACGGTGGTGCTGCATCCGCTGACCGACGACCGCCGCATCCTTCCGCTGGAACGCACCGGCGAGGAGCTCGTCGCGCCCAAGAGCTTCATGCTCGTGGTCTCCTACAATCCCGGTTACCAGATACTGCTCAAGGCGCTGAAGCCGTCCACGCGGCAGCGCTTCGTCGCCATCGAGTTCGGCTTCCTGCCGCCCGAGCAGGAGATTGCGGTCGTCGCGGCCGAAAGCGGGCTTGCGCCCGACCATGTGCGGCCGCTGGTCCTGCTGGCCGGTCGTCTGCGAGCGCTGAAGGGCCACGATCTGGAGGAGGGCGTCTCGACCCGTCTTGTCGTCTATTGCGCGACGCTGATTGCTGCCGGAGCGTCGACTGCCGATGCGGTGCTCGCCGGCATGATCGAGCCGTTAACCGATGACGCCGACGTCAAGGCCGCGCTGCTCGATGTCACGCGGGCCGTAATCTCCTGAGGAGGTCTTGATGCTCGACTTCCTCGAGCTTGAAGAAACTGTCGGCCGTGCCTGGCATCGTCTGGTCGGCGGTACCGCGAGCTATCCGATTCATGCCGAGCACGTGGTGTCGCTTGCGGAGGTTCGCAGCCGGATCGCGATCATGTTCCGCGCGCTCGGCGGCGAGACGGGCGTTCAGATCGCCAGCGTCGGCGCCCGCCGGTCGGGTCACCGGCTTGGATGGCGGCAGCGGATCGGGCTCGGCGATGAGCGCCTCGAGCAGCCGGGGCGCGATGCCGCGACCATCTTCCTGCCCGACAGCATCGCGATCTTTGCCGACCGCGAGCTCAACGCAGCGCTGTATCGGTGGTTGGCCGCGTGGTTCGCATTTGCGCCGGTCGATGCCATCGAGGAGATCGATCCGCTGCGGCGCGATCTCCTGATGCTGCGACGAGCCAGCGAGATCGCTGTCCTCGTGCTGACGGAATGTCCCGGCCTCGCCGGTGACTACGCACGGCTGGCGGCGGCCACGGCCATGGCGCGGCCGAACCGCCCATTGCCACGCATCGAGCAGGACATGGAGCAGATCGTGCTCACTCTGCTCGGCGCCTATACACCGCCCGCGGGCGAGCTGTGGCCGGCGATGATGGGGACGGGGCCGCTGCCGGACAAGGCGCCGCCCGGCTATCGTTCGGTCCTGCCGTGCCCGCTCTGGGGCGATTGCTGGACACGCGAGCTCTCGCCCGCACATAAGGGGGACGACGAGTGCGCGCCCACCGCGGCGCCCGCACCGTCAGACGACCGCAAGCGTTTCGCCGTCCGCGAGCGCGAAGACGGCACCAATCGTCGCGATCCCTTCGTGCTCAACCGTTTCGAAAAGATCCTCGCAATGGCCGAGATGGTCAATGTCGACCGTCCAGCCGACGACAGCGAAGACGAGGATGCGCAGAAGGCGGCCGACGATCTCGAGGAGATCACGCTCAGCCGCCGCAGCGGCAAACCCGCGAGCCGGCTCAAATTTGATCTCGACCTGCCGCCGGAAGCCCTCGATGCATCGCGATTGAACGCGGACGTGACCTATCCCGAGTGGGATTATCGCAGCAGCTCCTATCTGCCCGATCATTGCCGCGTGCTCGCCGCCGCAGCCTCCGAGACCGGCGAGAGTTGGACGCCGGACGAAACCATGCGCCGGCACATCCGCCAGGTGCGCCGCCGTTTCGAGGCGTTGCGGCCGCGTCACGAATTGATGCGCGCCCAGGCCGACGGGCACGACCTCGATCTGGACGCGCTCGTGCGCGCGCGGTGCGATCTCCGTGCCGGCGGCAATGGCGGCGGTCTCGATCGCGTCCACCTGGCAATGCGGCCGCAAGGCCATGATCTCGCCGTAACCCTGCTCGTCGACGTCTCGCTCTCGACCGACGCCTGGGTTGACGGCTATCGGGTGCTCGACGTCGAGAAGGAGGCGCTGCTCGTGCTCGCCCATGGGCTTTCGGCCTGCGGCGATCACCACAGCATCCTGACCTTCACCTCGCGCCGGCGCTCCTGGGTGCGGCTCGAGACCGTCAAGGCGTTCGGCGAGCCGATGAGCGGCGCGGTGGAGCGCCGCATCGGCGCACTCAAGCCGGGCTACTACACGCGGATCGGTACGGCGGTGCGCCACGCCTCGGCCGAACTCGCGCGCCAGCCGCAGCGCAAGAAGCTGCTGCTCGTCCTCACCGACGGTAAGCCGAACGATGTCGATCATTACGAAGGACGCTTTGCGGTCGAGGACACCCGCAAATCCGTGCAGGAGGCGCGCCGGCTCGGCATCGCGGTCTTTGGCGTGACGGTTGATGCGGCGGCGCAATCCTACTTCCCGACGCTGTTCGGGCGCAGCGGCTACGCGATCGTCGGCAATATCCGTCGGTTGCCCGCGGCTCTGCCGGCGATCTATCGGCAGGTGGCTCATTAGGGCAGGCAGACCCGCCGCGCCATATTCCCACGTGAACTATTGCTCATGACGTGGGTATATGATCGAATGGTTGGATGGACCAGGGCCGGTCAAAACCCGATCTGATCATCTTCGACTGCGACGGCGTGCTCGTCGACAGCGAGCTGTTGAGTTGCCGGTGCCTGTCCGAGGTGCTGGCGGAATTCGGCATCGTGCTCAGCGCGGAGCAGGCGCTCGAGCTCTTTCTCGGACGCAGCACGAAGGCGATCGAGCAGCATTATCGTGATCTCGGACAGGCCGTGCCGGACGGCTTTCTGCCGCGCTTGAAGTCGCACGTCCTTAAGACTTTCGAGGGCTCACTCCAGCCGATTCCCGGCATCGCCGCCGTGATGTCTGAATTGCGAGCGCCGTTTTGCGTGGCTTCGTCCAGCGACATCGATCGCGTGTCACTCTCCCTCGACGTCACCGGCCTTCGCGGGCTTTTCGACGGCCAGATCTACACTGCGCAAATGGTCAAGCACGGCAAGCCGGCTCCTGACCTTTTTCTCTATGCGGCCAGCAAGATGGGCGCGCAACCTGCGCGCACCCTCGTGATCGAGGACAGCGTCAGCGGGGTGCTGGCGGCGAAGGCCGCCGGCATGACCGTCTGGGGATTTGTCGGCGGTAGCCATTATCGCGCCCGCGACGGCCTCGCTATATTGTCCGCCGCCGGAGCCGATCGGGTCTTCGCGCATATGAGCGATTTCTGGAAGGAGGCGTGACGCCTGCCATGGCCGCCGAGAACGAAAAATCGAGGCTCGATGATGCCGCGCGGGCTGGCTGGCTCTATTTCATTGCCGGCCACACCCAGGACGAGATCGCAAAAATGCTCCAGGTGTCGCGGGCCTCGGCGCAGCGGCTGGTCTCGCTGTGCCTCGCCGAGCGGCTGATCACCTTCCGGCTCGAACATCCCATCGCCGCCTGCATGGAATTGGCGGCGCGCCTGAAGGAGCGGTTCGATCTCGGCCATTGCGAGGTGGTACCGGCCGATCCTGCGGCACCGCAGGCCACCGCCGGAATTGCCGAACGCTGCGCCAATCTTCTCGACTCGACGCTCCGTTCAGAGACGCCCGTGATCGTCGCGCTCGGCACGGGGCGGGCGGTGCGCGCCGCGGTCGAGCGCGTCATGACGATCGACCGGCCCAACCATCAGATTGTCTCGCTGGTCGGCAACATCTCGGCCGACGGTTCGGCGAGCTTCTACGATACCGTCGGCCGGCTCGCGGACCGCACCGGTGCACGGCACTATCCGATGCCGCTGCCGTTCCTGATGTCGTCCGAGGACGAGCGCAACAAGATGGTGCGCATCGAGCCGATTGCGAAGGTGAAGGCGGTTGCGGCCAAGGCCGATTTGCGCCTCGTCGGCATCGGCCAGATGGACCAGAAGGCGCAGGTCCATGTCGACGGCTTCATCACCCGCGACGAACTGTTCGAGATGATGCGGCAGGGTGCCGTCGGCGAAATCACCGGCTGGGCCTATGACGCCAAGGGCCGCCTGCTCAAGGTCGGCACCAACAGGCGCCTCACCAGCATTCCGCCGGAAGTGCCGGCCAAGACCACGACGATCGGCGCCGCGGTCGGTGCAGCCAAGGTGCCGGCGATCGCGGCTGCGCTTAACGGGCGCCTGATCAACGGCTTGATCACAGACGAGGCGACTGCGCGGGCGGTCCTGGAGCGGTAGGGCAAGGGCGGCCTGCCGCTTCAGCGCGACATTTCGCGTGCTCTAACCACTCACACCACTGTCATCGTCCGCGCAGGCGGACGATCCAGTACGCCGCTGCCCCGCTTGGGGCAAACCCAACTCACGCGACGAAGTACTGGATGCCCCGCTTTCGCGGGGCATGACCGCGTAGGCATGGCAGAGACCCCATCCACTCCCGCACCGCACCACTCAGAAGTTGCGGGAATGCCTGCGCGCCTGCTTGACAAGGCCCATGGCCTGGGTTGAACATACGCCCAACGCGTGGGCATATGCTCAAAAGCGCGGGCTAAGGGAGGTCACCGTGAAAAAGATCCTCGGCGCCGTCTGCGGCGCGTCTGTCCTGCTGGCCGTCCCCGCGATGGCCGAAACGACCCTGACGATCGCCACCGTCAACAATGGCGACATGATCCGCATGCAGGGGCTGACGAACGAGTTCACCAAGAAAAACCCTGACATCGCCGTGAAATGGGTGACGCTGGAAGAGAACGTGCTGCGCCAGCGCGTCACCACCGACATCGCCACCAAGGGCGGCCAGTTCGACGTCTTGACCATCGGCACCTATGAGGTGCCGATCTGGGCCAAGAAGGGCTGGCTGGTGCCGCTCGCCAATCTCGGCGCGGACTACGACGTCGCCGACCTCCTGCCGAAGATCAAGGACGCGGTTTCCGTCGACGGCAAGCTCTATGCCGCGCCGTTCTATGGCGAGAGCTCGATGGTGATGTATCGCACCGACCTGTTCGAGAAGGCCGGCCTGAAGATGCCGGAAAAGCCGTCCTGGGATTTCGTCATCGACGCGGCCAAGAAGCTCACCGACAAGAACGCCGGCGTCTATGGCATTTGCCTCCGCGGCAAGGCCGGCTGGGGCGAAAACATGGCGTTCCTTTCGGCCATGGCCAATTCCTACGGCGCGCGCTGGTTCGACGAGAAGTGGGAGCCGCAGTTCAACACGCCGGAATGGAAGACGACACTCACGACCTATGTGAATCTCATGAAGGAAGCCGGCCCTCCCGGCGCGAGCTCGAACGGCTTCAACGAGAACCTTGCGCTGTTCAACGCCGGCAAGTGTGCGATGTGGATCGACGCCACGGTCGCGGCGTCCTTCGTGACCAATCCCAAGGACTCCAGGGTTGCTGACAAGGTTGGCTTCGCGCTGGCACCCAATACCGGGCTCGGCAAGAACGCCAACTGGCTGTGGGCCTGGAACCTCGCGATCCCCGCCGGCTCCAAGAAGACGGACGCGGCAGAGAAGTTCATCGCCTGGGCAACGAGCAAGGACTACACCAAGCTCGTGGCGTCGAAGGAGGGCTGGGCCAACGTGCCGCCGGGCACGCGGACCTCGCTCTACCAGAATCCCGACTACCTGAAGGTGGCGCCGTTCGCGAAGCTGACGCTCGCCTCGATCGACGCGGCCGATCCGAACAAGCCGACGGTGAAGCCTGTGCCTTACGTCGGCGTGCAATACGCGGCGATCCCCGAATTCCAGGGCATCGGCACGCAGGTCGGCCAGCAGTTCTCCGCAGCACTTGCGGGATCGACCTCCGTCGATGCGGCGCTCTCCGCCGCGCAATCCTCGACCGAGCGCGAGATGAAGCGCGCCGGCTACATCAAGTGAACTCGAGCTCTCCTTCCTGAGCTCAAACCTGCGGCCATCCATCGTTCCTGGATGGGTGGTCGCCTCCCTCCCGCAAGCGGAGAAGCCAAGGATGGCAACCCGGCAGACGCAGTTTCTTGCACGGTCGCTTCTGACCCCGGCCGTCGGGCTGTTGTTCATCTGGATGATCGTTCCGCTGGCGCTGACGATCTACTTTTCGACCCTGCATTACAGCCTGCTCGATCCCGGCTCCGAAGAGTTCATCGGGCTGGAGAACTTCCGCTACTTCCTCACAGATCCCGCCTTCCTCGCCTCGCTCCAGAACACGCTCGTGCTGGTCGGCTCCGTGTTGGCGCTGACGATCCTGCTCGGCGTTCCCCTGGCGCTGCTGCTCGACCAGCCCGTGATCGGCCGCAACTTCGTGCGGCTGATGGTGATCGCGCCGTTCTTCGTGATGCCGACCGTAAGCGCGCTGGTCTGGAAGAACCTGTTGATGCATCCGGTCTCCGGCCTGTTCGCCTGGCTCGCCTCGCTGTTCGGACTGACGCCGATCGACTGGTTCAACGACGCGCCGCTCTTCGCGGTGATTCTGATCGTGGCCTGGCAATGGCTGCCGTTCGCAACCCTGATCCTGCTCACCGCGTTGCAATCGCTCGACGAGGAGCAGAAGGAGGCGGCCGAAATGGACGGCGCCAGCCCGCTCTCGACCTTCATCTACATCACGCTGCCGCACCTGGCGCGTCCGATCACGGTCGTGATCCTGATCGAGACAATCTTCCTGCTCACGGTCTTTGCGGAGATTTACGTCACCACCGGCGGCGGCCCGGGCCTGCAGACGACCAACATTGCCTTCCTGATCTATTCGCAGGCGCTGATCCAGTTCGATGTCGGCAGCGCGTCGGCGGGCGGGCTGGTTGCCGTGGTCATCGCCAACATCGTGGCTTTCTTCCTCGTCCGCATCGTCGGCCGCAACCTGGAGGCCTGACATCATGGCGCGGATGGCGACGACAAGGCGGGTGGCGGTATCGACGATCGCGGCGTGGGTGTGCGGCTTCATGATCTTCTTCCCGATACTCTGGATGGTGTTGGCAAGCTTCAAGACCGAACTCGAGGCTTTTGCGATTCCGCCGTCGTTCCTGTTCTTCCACTGGACCCTCGAGAACTACGCGACGGTGCAGGAACGCAGCGACTACATCCATCACGCGCTGAATTCGATCATCATTGCCGGCGGCTCGACGCTGATCGCCCTCCTGATCGCGATTCCAGCGGCCTGGTCCATGGCGTTCTCGCCGACCAAGCGCACCAAGGACGTCCTGCTCTGGATGCTCTCCACCAAGATGATGCCGCCGGTCGGCGTGCTCGTGCCGATCTACCTCATCTACAAGACCTTCGGTCTGCTCGACTCCCGCATCGGCCTCGTCTTCATCCTCTGCCTCGGCAACCTGCCGATCGTCATCTGGATGCTGTTCACCTATTTCAAGGAGATTCCGCGCGACATACTCGAGGCCGCGCGCATGGACGGCGCCACGGTCGGCCGCGAGCTCGTCTATGTGCTGACGCCGATGGCGATTCCGGGCCTTGCGTCGACGCTGCTGCTCAACCTGATCCTCGCCTGGAACGAGGCGTTCTGGACGTTGAATCTCTCGACCTCGGCAGCCGCGCCGCTCACCGTGTTCATCGCATCCTATTCCAGTCCAGAAGGGTTGTTCTGGGCAAAATTGTCGGCGGCATCGACGCTCGCGATCGCGCCGATTCTCGTCCTCGGTTGGTTCAGCCAGAAGCAGCTCGTGCGCGGGCTCACCTTTGGCGCGGTGAAGTAGAGGGACTGCCGGATCATGGGTCAGATCACACTTCAGGGCGTACAGAAATCCTTCGGTCCCGTGCACATCATCAAGGGCGCTGATCTCGACATCGCGGACGGCTCCTTCGTGGTGTTCGTCGGACCATCCGGCTGCGGCAAGACCACGCTCTTGCGGTTGATTGCGGGGCTCGAAGACGTGACGGATGGAAGGATCCTGATCGACGGCAAGAACGTCGTCGCCGTGCCGCCCGCCAAGCGCGGCCTGTCGATGGTGTTCCAGTCCTACGCGCTCTATCCGCATATGAGCGTACGCGGCAATATCGGCTTCGGCCTGAAGATGGCGGGGCTGGCCCGGGACGAGATCAACCGTAAGGTCGAAGCCGCTGCCGCGACCCTCAACCTCACTCCGTATCTTGACCGCAAGCCGCGCGAGCTCTCCGGCGGCCAGCGCCAGCGCGTCGCGATCGGGCGCGCCATCGTCCGCGAGCCCAAGGCGTTCCTGTTCGACGAGCCGCTGTCCAACCTCGACGCCGCGCTCCGCGTGCAGATGCGCATCGAGGTGACGCGGCTCCAGAAACAACTCGGCACCACCGCGATCTACGTCACTCACGACCAGGTCGAGGCCATGACCATGGCCGACAGGATCGTCGTGCTCAACGGTGGCAAGATCGAGCAGTATGGCTCGCCGCTGGAACTCTACGAGAAGCCCGCCAATCTCTTCGTCGCCGGTTTCATCGGCTCGCCCAAGATGAATTTCGTGACCGGCGAGCCTGCCAAGCAACAGGGCGCAACGGCCATCGGCGTGCGGCCGGAACACATCAAGATCGAGCGTGATGGCGCCGGCGGCTGGCTGGGCACGATCGCGGTCGCTGAGCATCTCGGCAGCGACACGTTTCTTTATGTCGAAGCCGGGCCGCTCGGGATGCTGACCGCGCGCTACATCGGTGAATTGAGCCTGCATGCCGGCGACCGCGTGTCGCTGGTGCCGGACCCCGCGCGCATTCACCGCTTCGACGAGAGCGGCAACGCTATCAGGGGCTAACAAGAAACGGGAAGACCGCCATGTACCTGGAAAAATTCAAGCTGAACGGCAAGACCGCGTTCATCACCGGCGGCGGGCAGGGCATTGGTCTCGCCTGCGCCGAGGCGCTGGCTGAAGCCGGCGCCAGGGTCATCATCGGCGACCGCGACAGCAAGGTCGCCGACAGCGCCAAAGCCGGCCTGAAGGCGAAGGGCTATGACATCGAGACCGCGATCATGGATGTAACCGACACCAAGCGCGTGGCGGAGGTTGCCAATGATCTCGTCGCACGTCATGGCAAGGTCGACATCCTCGTTAACAACGCCGGCATTGCCCGTAGCGAGACGCCCGCCGAAACCGTCACCGACGAGCATTGGCTCAACGTCATTGACGTCAATCTCAACGGCACCTTCTGGTGCTGCCGCGAGTTCGGCAAGCACATGCTCAACGCCAAGAGCGGCGCCATCGTCAATGTCGGCTCGATGTCCGGCTTCATCGTCAACAAGCCGCAGGAGCAGTGCTTCTACAACGCCTCCAAGGCCGGGGTGCATCATCTCACCAAGTCGCTGGCCGCCGAATGGGGCGCGCGCGGCATCCGCGTCAACGCGGTGGCGCCGACCTATATCGAGACGCCGCTTAATGCTTTCGTGAAGAGCAATCCCAGGATGTACGACGCCTGGATCGGTGGAACCCCGATGGCGCGGATGGGCCAGGTCGAGGAGATCGCCTCGGTCGTGCTGTTCCTCTCTTCCGAGGCCGCGAGCCTGATGACCGGCAGCATCGTGCTGGTGGATGGCGGCTATACTTGCTGGTAGGCTTGCGTCAAGACTGACGAAGCGACCGGGAGTGACAATGCCGCAAGCCTATATCGGCGTCGACGTGGGGACCACGAGCACGCGGGCAGGAGTGTTTGACGAGGCCGGGACCTTGCTTGCGACTGCGCGGCATCCGATCAGGATCTGGCACGAGGCGGGCGACATTGTCGAGCAGTCCTCCCAGGACATCTGGGACGCCTGCACGACATCGGTGCGAGCGGCGATGGCGGAAGCCGGTATTGCGCCCGATCGCGTCGGCGGAATCGGCTTCGACGCCACCTGTTCTCTCGTGGTGCTCGACCCCCAGGGCGAGCCGGTCACCGTTAGCGCCTCTGGCGATCCGCAGCGCAACGTCATCGTCTGGATGGACCATCGCGCCACGGCCGAGGCGCGGCTGATCAACGAGACCGGGGACGCCGTGCTGCGCTACGTCGGCGGCTCGATCTCGCCCGAGATGGAGATGCCGAAACTGCTGTGGCTGAAGCGTCACCTGCGCGCGAGCTTCGATGCCGCCGGTCACTTCTTCGATCTGGCGGACTACCTGACCTGGCGCGCGACGGGCTCGCTCCGGCGCTCGACCTGCACCGTCACCTGCAAATGGAACTACCTCGCACATGATGGCGGCGGCTGGAGCGCGCCGTTCTTCGAGCGCATCGGACTGGCGGACTTTGTCGCCGAGAAATACGCCCGCATCGGCACCGAGATCGTCGCGCCTGGCACGCGTCTCGGCGATGGTCTTACCCGCGCTGCCGCGGCCGAGCTGGGCCTGTCACCGGGAACGCCGGTCGGCGCGTCGTTGATCGACGCCCATGCCGGTGGCATCGGCGCGATCGGTGGCCGCGACGGATCGGGCGGTGCGACAGATGTCTGCGATCGCCTTGCCTACATCATGGGAACGTCGGCCTGCATCATGGCGACGACAAAGGAGCCCTGCTTCGTACCCGGCGTGTGGGGTCCTTATTACTCCGGCATGGTGCCGGACTTCTGGCTCAATGAGGGCGGCCAGTCGGCCGCCGGCGCGGCGATCGATCATCTCCTTAAATCACATCCCGGCCATGCCGAGGCGAGCGCGGCGGCGCGCCGCGAGGGCCTCGACCTCATCGATTTCCTGGAGCGCCGCATCATCGCACGCGCAGGCGACGCCAGCCGCGCCGCGCTGCTGGCCCGCGACGTCCATGTCCTCCCTGAATTCATCGGCAATCGCTCGCCTTACGCCGATCCCGATACGCGCGCGGTGATTGCGGGCCTCGACCTCGACACCGACATCGGTTCGATGGAGCGGCTGTTCGTCGCCGGTCTCTGCGGGCTCGCCTATGGGCTCGCCGAGGTGAACGAGGCTTTTGCCGCGCATGGCGTCCGCTCCAGCATCATGATCATGGGTGGCGGCGCGAGCCGCAGCCCGCTGGTGCGGCAGATCATGGCCGACACAACGGGCCTTACGGTGGCGCTGCCGCAAACGAAAGAGCCGGTGCTGCTGGGCGCCGCGATGCTCGGGGCGGTCGCCGGCGGCGCCTATGCTTCGATTGGCGAGACCATGGCGAAGATGTCGGCGCTGGGACGGAAGAGCGGGCCGACCACACCCGACATGGCCGCTTTTCACGCCCGCAAGCGCGAGGTGTACAAGCTGCTGCGTGAGGTCGATCGCGGCAGCCGTGCGGCGATGCGCGCCGGAGGTTGAAATAGATGCTGGTTGCCTGCGGCGATGCGCTGATCGATTTTGTGCCGACTCGAAGCGCGGAGGGGCGCGAGGCGGTGATGCCCGCGGTCGGCGGCTCCTGCCTCAACGTCGCGATCGGCATGGCGCGGCTGGGCGCGCCGACCGGCTTCGTCGGTGGCATCTCGAACGACATGTTCGGACGGCTGATCGCCGACCACGCGTCGGCGTCCAACGTCGAACTCGGTCTTGCCACCCGCAGCGATCACCAGACCACGCTCGCCTTCGTCCGCATCGTGGCGGGCGAGTCGCATTACGCTTTCTACGATGCCGAGACCGCGACACGGAACTGGACGTACCGGCGCGGGACCATTCCATTTGCGAACATCGAAGCCGTCCATGTCGGCTCGACCACGCTGGTCAACGACCAGGGCGCTGCCGAGACCAAAGCCCTGATTGCAGACGCGCGCGCGTCGTCGACGATCTCCTTCGATCCGAATTGCCGCCCCAATCTAGTCAAGGACAAGCCGGCTTACCTCGCGCGCATGGCCGGGTTCGCTGACAGCGCCGACCTCATCAAGATGTCGGACGTCGACTTCGCCTATCTCTTTGGAGATGAGCCTTATGAGCAGCGCGCAAGCACGCTGCTTGCACGAGGTGTCAGCCTCATCGTCATCACCCGCGGCAATAATGGCGCCACCGGCTGGCACGCAAGGGCAGGACAGATCGAAGTGCCCGCGCCGAAGGTCGAGGTCGCCGACACCATCGGCGCCGGTGACAGCTTTCAGGCGGCGCTGCTGTTCGCGTTGCATAAGCAGGACCGCCTGCGCAGGGCACAACTCGCGACCATCGGGATCGACGAGTTGCGCCGCGCACTGTCTTTTGCGGTGAACTGCGCCGCTGTCACCTGCACCCGCCCGGGTGCCGATCCGCCCTGGAGCCGTGAGATCAGCTGGAGCTGGTAGGCCGAGCCAGGCCCCGTGATGTCCGGGATGTCCCGGCGGACTGTGGCCATGCGCTCGTCGAAATGGACAGGACGGGTGCGCACTGGCAAGGTCCGCACGTCCTGACGCGAGCGTGTCCTTATGAGCAACGATCTCTGTTTCCTGTCCGCTACCGAACTGCGTGCGCGTATCGCCCGCAAGGAGGTTTCGCCGGTCGAGGTCGTCAGCGCGGTGCTGGCACGTGCCGAGGCGCTTCAGCCCGAATTGAACTGCTTCATCACGCTCTGCGGCGACGAGGCGATGGCCGCGGCGCGTGAGGCCGAGCGCAAGGTGATGGTTGGCGAGCCGCTCGGCCTGCTGCATGGGCTTCCCGTCACGGTCAAGGACATCGTCAACACGCGCGGCGTGAAGACCACCTTCGGCGCCGTTCCCTACAGGGACAATGTACCTACTGAGGATGCCGTCGCGGTGGCGAAGCTGCGCGCGGAAGGCGCGATCCTCATCGGCAAGACCACGACGCCCGAGTTCGGCAGCAAGTGCCTGACCGATTCGCCGCTGTTCGGCCGCACCCGCAACGCCTGGAGCGCGGAGCGTTCCTCCGGCGGCTCCAGCGGCGGGGCGGCGGTGGCGGT
>NZ_LGHL01000076.1 GCF_001908205.1 Bradyrhizobium sp. NAS80.1 | reverse complement strand
GTCCGGTTCCCTACGACGACACCGACGCCCCGTGGTTCGCCGCTCGAGCCCGGCATGGTGGTGTCGATCGAGACCACGATGAAGCACCCCAGGCGCGGCTTCATCAAGCTCGAGGACACGGTTGTCGTGACGCCAACAGGCCACGAGATCTTTGGCGAGGGCGGCCGCGGATGGAATCTCGGCGGCCGCGCGCTGTCGTGAATCGCGATGACGCAGGTTCTTAGGAACCGGGCGTCGGCTTTAACCGGTTCCGCAGAACCTTGCGGTCCAGCTTGCCTACAGCGGTCTTTGGGATGTCCTGTGTGAAGACGATCCGACGTGGCTTCTTGTAGGAAGCGATTTTCGAACTTGCGAAAGCGATGAGCTCAGACTCCTGTGCGGCCTGGCCCGGCCGTAGAATGACGAATGCCGTGACTGCTTCGACCCATTTTTCGTCGGGCGCGCCGACAACGGCACATTCAAGCACGGCGGGATGCGCCAGCAAGGCGTCTTCGACTTCCCGGGGATAAACGTTGTATCCACCCGAGATGATCATGTCTGACGTGCGGTCGCGGAGATGCAAAAAACCTCCTTCGTCGAAGACACCAACGTCTCTGGTGTGAACCCAACCATCTTCGCGGAACGTCTCCGACGTCAATGAAGGCGCATTGAAATATCCAGCCACGGTCATCGGCCCACGGACGACAATTTCGCCCGGCTCGCCGGGCCGTACATCCCTGCCCTGTTCATCGACAAGACGGATTTCAACATCCAGCGCGGGGCGACCGCAGGCGCCGAGCAGATTCCCGTGATGATCTTCGGGTCGCAGCACCGTAAGACATAGCGGCGCTTCAGTCTGACCGTAATACTGCCAGAAACGACCCTGCCCAAACTTGGCGATCGCGCGATCGATGACCGAGCGAGGCATCGGGGACGCGCCGTAGATGATACGCTCGATAGAGGAAAGATCCCGGTTCTCGAGATCAGGAGATTCGAGCAACATCTGCAGCATCGTTGGGACGAGATTGACTGCAGTAACACGGTGCCGTTCGATCGCCTCCAAGAAGGCGGCGGGCGCAAAGCCGGGGAGAACGACCGTTTTTGCGCCTCGCAGCCAGAATGGAAGAACGAAGGTGCCGCTGGCATGGATCATGGAAGCGGCGTGAAGCATCGAATCTGTCGGCAGGACCGGAAACAGATTCAGGAGAACGTTTCTACAGATTCCTGCGTACGACGCCTGCGTGTGTTGCGCCGCCTTTAGAACGCCCGTAGTGCCAGACGTATAGAGCGTCAGAACGATGTCATGTGGTTCAACGGCGGTTTGCGGAGCTTCGGTTCGTTGCTGTTCGGCAACCGAGAGAAAGTCTCCCCCCTTTGCGATTTCGGTACCGAGTCCAAGGCAGCGCAAGTCCGGAAGAGCTGCACTGATTTCCGTTGCTCGCTCAACCAGATCAGGACCGAATATCAAGACCGAGCATTGCGAATCCTGGAGCAACCGTACGTGCTCTTGAGCGGACAGGCGCGAATTCAACGGCACACGGTTAACGCCCGCCTTCACGCAACCGAAATCCAGCGGGATGCTCGGGAGGCTGTTGTTGACGAGCAGAGCGACGCGTGTACGCGGGTTCGCACCTAACGATGCGAAAGCGTGCGCGAATTGATTGGCGCGCGCGTTCACTTCAGCGAATGTCTGCTGTTCATCACCAAAAACGACAGCAATGCGGTCGGCATTCTGACGCGCGCCGCGTTCAATGAGCTCGAGATAAGTTGCTCCGCTGTAAGACATGCTTAGTCCTTTACTCGCCGAACTGGCCATGGCGGCCCGCCCCGTTTTCAAACCGTTTGGCGCCCGCTTTACCCTCAAGCGCGACGATCGGCGCACCCCAGCGGCCCTCCTGGCGAATTGCATCGGCCAACGAAAGGTCCCACTGCATGTATGCCGAGCGGCGATCGGCTTTCATGCATTCCTGTGGAAATGAGGCGATCTCTCGCGCCAACTGCTCCGCGGCAGGCCGAGACTGCCCGTTCGGCACCACCCGGTTGGCTAACCCCATGGCGAGAGCTTCCTGCGCCCCCACGGGACGGCCCGTCAGAATCATGTCAAGTGCTCGGCCCATTCCGATGATGCGCGGCAATCTCACCGTTCCCCCGTCGATCAGAGGCACTCCCCATCGGCGGCAGAACACGCCGAAGGTCGCGCCTTCCTCCGCCACGCGCATGTCCGCCAGGAGCGATAGTTCAAGCCCTCCAGCGACAGCGTAACCTGCCACTGCTGCAATCAGCGGCTTTGAAAGGTTCATACGTGACGGCCCCATTGGGCCATCCCCTCCGCCGTCCATGTCCAATTCGTGTGTGCGAGCGGGATCATTTACGGCCGTCAAGTCGGCTCCCGCGCAGAAGACTCCGTGCTCCCCCCAGAGGACGGCGACCTTTTGACTGTCGTCCGCCTCAAATTCTCGAAAGGCTTTTCGAAGCTCTGAGGCCATCGGACCATCGACCGCGTTCCTGCGATCGGGCCGATCCATGATGATCGTGGTGATGGCGCCTTCCCGCTCGATCCGGACCGCGCTTCGTCCCTGCATCTCAGCTCCATTTCACATTTTGTCTACTTGGATTAAACGATGTAATATTGCGCTGTGACTGTCAAGTGCGGCATATCATTCCGAATGACATCGAAAATGCCGAGCGCCGCCATCCTGGTCCTTGATATGCTCGCCGCCACGTCCCATCGGCGGAGGTCGGCGCAGGAGTTGTGTCGCGCAGGGGCGATCATGGGATTCAGCGACGCCACAATACGGGTGGCGCTTACGCGCCTGGCTCAGCAGGAGAAAATCGAGAAGCATGATCGCGCCTCATATTCTCTCAACACCCAAGGCAATCGCCTGCAGCTCGAAATTGAAAACTGGCGCGAGCGCGTTGCGTGGATAGTTCCCTGGCGTGGGGATTGGATCGTTGTCCACGATGGTACAACGGACCGCTCGGACAAGACCAGTTTGCGCAGGCATCGGCGCGCCTTGTTGTTGCGCGGCCTCCAGAAGTGGAAGCAAGGTCTTTATCTTCGGCCGAACAATTTGGCAGGAGGTGCCGCATCGTTGCGTGTCCAACTGAGCGAGCTCGGTCTCGCCAAGGGCGCCGAATTGTTCGTTGCCGGAGACTTCTGCCAGCAACAAACGGCTGAGATTCTGGGGCTATGGAACATCCCTGTCCTGCGGCGAAATTACGAAAAGCTTCTGGCGCGCGCAAAGGACGGCCAGCGGCGCTTGCTGGAGCTACGTCCCGAAGCCGCGGCTCGCGAATCTCTCCTGGTTGGCCGCGAGCTTATCAGTCACGTCATGCGTGACCCGCTCTTGCCTTCCGAAATCTTGAAGGGCCCGCAGCTTCGGGAGCTTGCGCAGGCGATTGCAGACTATCAGAACGCGAGCAAGAGAATTTGGGACGATCTCTTGAACGATCAATAGCTTTGGCGGCGGTGCGCACTAGCGCAGCGTCAGCAGCTCAAGCTGGCTTTGTGCCTTCTTGACGGCTGCTGCGAACCAGCTCTGGCTTGGCGCTTCCCTGGCGAAACATTTTGTATATGCGTCCATCGCCTGGTCTTCGCGGGCCATGGTGTCCTGCGGGGTCTTCTTGTTGACCGGTTTGGCCATCATCTGCTTCCAGACTTTTTCGCAGGCTGGGATTTCAGCCGTCTTCACGGCGTCGGTTGTGGCGAGGAAGTAGACCTTCTCGCCCTGGACAACGACAACGTCGATTTCATGCGGCGGCGCCTTCAGACCGCCGTTGCCGCGCACGCCGAGCACAGCGACCGCGACGCTTGCGGTCGCAGGCTTTGCGATCGGCAGCTCGGCATATTTGGCGAAGGCTGCATCCTGGATGGCATAATAGTAGAAACGGTCCGACCTGAACGCGGCACCGACCTCCTGCGGCATGCCGTCGTCGCGATGCTCGGCAAGCCAGTGCTTGAGCAAGCCGGTCGTGGTCACCACGGCTTGCGTCTTGTCGCCTTCGGAGGCGAAGCCAAGCCCGTCGAGATGGCCGAAGCCGATATCACCCCTGAAGAGCGTGTCGACGTTCGACTGGCCGTCGGCCGGCAACCCCTTGATCGTGACCGGCCCTAACAGGCCGCGCAGCACGCCTGCCAACTTCCTAAGCGCCGCGTCGTGCTGCTTGGTCGTCTCGTCGTTTTCCGCGGCTTTAGGGAATTCTGCGATGTAGCGGTCACGCAGGTCGAGATATTGCCGCTCAGGCGAGGCCGCCTTCGCGTTGGCGGGGAACACGAACAAACAGAACAGGGCGAGCCACTTCATCATGATTGCACCGGTTGAGAGCCGTCTCCCGGTCTTCGTGCTGCCGGCTCGCTGGAAGGTTCATTCTCGAAGGCCGAGGCACTATTCCCTCTGATCGGATCGGGTGGGAAACGCCGTCGGCCTGCGGTAAGCTTGACCCGAGTCAGGATTAGTTCGGGAGATGATTGCATGACGGAGCCCGGCTTTGGTCGGTTCATGAAGGACCACAGGGAGTTTTTCAACGCGCTTGCCGATGATGGATGGCGGGCTGTCCCTGGCTATGTCGGGGTTGAGGAAAAGATCCTGTCTGGCCGCTTTGATCATCCGACGCGAACGGGCGCCGTGACCCGCTTGTCGCGCTGGGCCGCCGGTGCGTCGGTGGACCACGCAGTCTCGCACGATTGGTGTGAGGAAGTCTTTCTGGTTTCGGGCACGCTTTCCATCGGCTCGACGACACAGGAAACGTGGCGGCTGGAGGCCGGCACCTACGCCGTGAGGCCCGCCCATGTCGAGCACGGGCCGTTCTTCACCCGCGACGGGTGCCTGATGATCGAGTTTTTGTATTACCCGCCGACGGCGTAGCGACGGCCCGGCGCGTCAACGTTGCCGTTGGCGCGCCTAGCTCTTGTGGCAGCACGAGCCGCGGCCGGCCCCCTCCTCGCCCGCAAGCACGCTGCGGCTGTTGCGGTCCGGTGGAATGTCGCCGGCGGCATTGGCCGCGAAGAAACCGGTCGGCTTCAGCATGAAGCCGGCATATTCGACCGGCATGATCGGGAAGTCCTCGGGCTTGCAGACATGGGTGTGGCCGAAGGAGTGCCAGACCACGATGTCGGCATTCTCGATGTTGCGGTTCTGCGCAGCGTAACGCGGCAGGCCATCGCCGCCGGCATGGACGTTGGGATAGTCGCCGCTGGCGTATTTCTCCGCAGGATCGAACGCGGTGACCCAGACGTGCTTGGTGGCAAAGCCGCCGCGTTTGCGGACGTAGCTGCCCTCCTGGGCCAGCATCAACGGGCTCGGGTTGACGACGAGCTTGTATGCCGGAGCATTGCCGACCGAATTGGTCTCGTTGGGATTGCTGATCTTCCAGAACCGGCCGGTCTCGCCATTGGCGATCGCCGCCGCATCGCGCTCGCGCGACAAAACGCGTGTGGTGGTGTCGAATACGTTGCCATGGGGATTATCGTGGCCCCAGGGCCGCGGCACGAAGTCGTGCTCGGTGACCGTATTGCCGCCGCCGTCGATGTTCATGTGCAGGCGCACGTTGAAGAAGTGCTGGTGCGTCGGCCCGCCCAGATTGTCGTCGACCATGCCGCCCCATTTGTATCTTTCGCCGGGCTGCACGGCTGCGGTCTGGATGATGCCGGTGAGTTTGGTCTCTAACTGGATCGTGCCATCCTGGTACAGATACCAGTAGAAGCCATAGTCGTAATTGCCGACGGTCGCGAAGAAGGAGATGACGAGACGCCGCGAGCGGCGGACCTCGAACAGGCCGTTACGGAATTCGTAGTGTTTCCAGGCAATTCCGTAGTCTTCTTCATGCATGCAGATAGCGTTCCGCATGACGAAGGGCTCGCCCTTGTTGTCGGCGGCCGACACGTCGAAATAGTGGATGTTGCCGAGGCAGTCGCAGCCGAGCTCGAGGGCGTTCGCGAGCATGCCGAGGCCATATTCGCCGGCGTCGAACGCCGACTTCCAGAAGTGGTTGGCGGTTGGGTCGGCGTAAGGCACCACCATCTCGGTGATGCTGGCGCGATGGATCAGCGACCGCTTGCGCTCGTCGTCCTGGTAGCTGAGCTGATGCAGCACCAGGCCTTCGCGCGGCGTGAAGCCGACGCGGAAGCTCCACTTCTGCCAGTCGACCTTCCAGCCATCCACGCGAAAGCTCGCACCCTCGGGCTGCTCGATATGCAGCGGCTTGATGTCGGTACGCGGGCTCGTGACTTCGTGTGCGCCGTAGTTCCGTTTCTTCCGCGGGATCGGCACGATCGGGTCTTGGTCCGTGAGGTCGATGACCTTGCCGCCGATCAGATCCACCACGGCCACCACGCCCTCGATCGGATGGGCATAGCCGTTGTCCTGGAGGTGTTCGCGGAAATAGCTGACGGCGCGCACGATGCGTGCGCCGCGCTCGAACTCCTTGTCGAAGAAGCCCGAGGAAAACGGATCGACCTGAACCAGCTCGATGTCCTTGTCGGTGAGCCCGCGCCGGTGCATCGCCGCGCGCCAGCCGGGATCGGCTTTGACCACGGCCTCGCACTTGAAGAATTCTTCGAACATGACCGACGGCTGCCCGTAGGGCGCCTCGCGGTTCGGCACGATCTTGCGCGTCACGATCTCGCTGCGGCCAAGATCGACGACGTGCTCGATCGCCTCGCCCGACGTCACGTCCAGCGTCAGCACGAAGGCGCGGCGCGGCAGCCCTGCCCCATAGGCAGCCAGCTCCTGCTTGGTCGGCTCTTCAAGCCGCACCGTCGGGAAGCGGCAGTTTTCCGGCGAGGTCGCCGTCGCACGCACCAGGGTGCAGGCGGCTGTAATCTCTTCCGCCGTCAGCGGATCGAGCGGGTGTGGCATCGCGGTCCGCGTCGGCGATTTCGCTTTGACGGTGTCGAGCATAATGATCTCCTGGCGTTAGCGCGGAGCAAGATGCGCGGTGATGGCGCGGAAGCCGGCGAGCCAGCTGAGGTCGATCGGAACGTCCATCGCCTTCGGCTGCGTCGCGAGCTTGACGATGACGGTGTCCGAGTCCGGGTCGACGTGGAGCAACTGGCCGTGAATGCCGATTCCGGTGAGAGCGTTGCGTGACGGATCGATCGTGAACCATTTGCTGCGATAACGTGCGCCCGGGAAGAACTCGGCAAGGTCGCCATCGGCCCACGCCTTGGGATCGCCGTTCTCGTGGATGTCGTCGATCCACCAGCCCGGCACCACCTGCCGTCCCTCGACCACGCCTCGGCAGCGGATCATCTCACCGAAGCGCAGGAGGTCGCGTGCGGTGACCGAGAGACCGCCGGCGATTCGGCCCATGCCGTGGCTGTCGAGCGTGAGGGAGCCATCTTCCTCGGCGCCCATCGGCTGCCAGAGATATTCGGAGAGGATGCGCGGGTATGGCATGCCGCAGGCGCGCTCATAGACCCAGCCGAGCACTTCCGTGTTGGTCGAGACGTAGTGGAACACCTTGCCGTGCGGCTTGCCGGTGCCGCGCAGGGTCGTGAGATAGGCCCGCTGGTGTCCGGGCTCGACGCCCGGCGGCGGCACGTCCCAGCCCGAGGAGAAGCGATAGCGCGCGACGTCGCCGGCAGGGTCCTCGTAGTCTTCCTCGAAGTTGATCGCGACCGCCATGTCGAGGACGTTGCGGACGGTGCAGGTGCCGTAGACAGAGGTCTCCAGCTCAGGCACGTAGCGCACCACCCTCGCCTCCGGATCGAGCAGCCCTCGCCCGGCCAAGACGCCGCCGAGCGTGCCGGCGATCGACTTGCTGATCGAGCAGATCAGGTGCGGCGTGGTCACGCTCATGCCGTCGCCGTACCATTCGTGGATCAGCGTGCCCTTGTGCATGACGAGGAGCGCATCGGCGAAAGTCTCTCGCAGCGTGGCCTCGATCGTCGTCGGCTTGCCGTCGGGAGTGGTGAAGCCAAGCCTTGTCAGCTCGCGCGGCGCGCTTGGCATCGGCGTCGGATGGGCCGAGCGGCGCACCTCCGCGGTCGGCAGCACCTCGCGGGTGTGGGTGAAGCCCCAGCGGATAGCGGGAAAAGTGCGCCAGTTGGCGCGGGTCACCTGGGCCTCGGGCGCGGCCGGGCTGCCGCGCATGATATCGGTCGGTCGCATGTCGTTCCTCCGCAAGGCTGTCGCGACAGATATGTCGGGCCTGTACCGGAGGAAGTCTGCACCTCGGTGTCACCGCGCGTTATCGAGATCCCGCAATATTTTGCTGGACACGGGCACGGGCCGTGCCAGTCTGGCGTGGTTCTTGCTGGCTGTTCTGCTTACAGATTCTGACGTGCTGTCATGGCCTTAAGCGCAACTCTTCCGACTCTGAATTCGCCGGCAAACCTGCTCCAGGCGACCAGCACGGATGTCGATGAGCACTGCGCCGCGCTCGGCCGCTGGCGGCTCAGCTACGACCAGATCAGCGCCGGCGCCTTCCGGGGCAGTTTCACGCAGCTCTCGCTGCCCCGGCTCGAAGTGTTCCGCGAGATCACCAGCCAGCAGGTGCGCCAATACGGCCAGTTGGGTGCCGGCAGTTTTGGCATCGGCCTGCCCTGGCACGGCGAAGGTGAGGTCAATTGCAACGGCGCTAGCGCTGCGGGAGCCAAGGTCATCGCCTGCATCGATGCCGAAGTCGACATGTGCACGCCGAAGGCGTTCGAGTTTCGTGGCGTAGTTACCAGTGCGGCGCTGATCGAGGAATTGGCCGCCAACCTCGACATCGAGCTGCCGCGCAGCGTCTGGCACCAGTTGCGGGTGATCGAAATGGCGGAAGCACCCGTTGCCCGGCTGCGCGCTCATCTTGCTGCCATCCACGAGACCATCACGGCTGTGCCCGAACGTCTCGACGATCCGGCCGCTCGGCAGGCGCTGGAACACGCCCTCCTCGTCGAGATCATGGACATGCTGCCGACGGCGCGCCCGAGCGATCCCGGCCGCAGCTCTGCCGCGCGCAAGCGCACCGTCGACCGCGCCCGCGAGCTGATGCACGGCACCGGCGATCGCGCGCTGTCGCTGCTGGAGGTCTGCAAGGCTGTCGGCGCCAGCCCGCGCAAGCTCGGCTATTGCTTCCAGGAGGTCCTGGGGACGAGCCCGATGCACTACTGGCGCGCGATGCGGCTGAATGTCGTGCGGCGCGACCTGAAACGCTCCCGCGATGCCGGGACATCCGTCTACGACGTCGCCGTGCAGCACGGCTTCTGGCACTTCAGCCAGTTCTCGCTCGACTACAAGCGCCACTTCTCCGAGCTGCCCTCCGAGACGCTGCGGCGCGCCAGGTTAGCTGCCTGACGCGCGCCTCCTCTGCTCTCACCAGGTCGGCAGGTAGGTGCCCTTGAAGCGCGTCTCCAGGAACGCCTTCACCGGATCGGAGTGATAGACCTCGATCAGCTGCTTCACCCAGGGCTTGTCTTTGTCCTCCTCGCGGACGGCGAGGATGTTGACCCAGGGACCGTCGGCGTCTTCGCGGGCGATCGCATCGACAGCCGGATTGAGGCCGGCCTGGACGGCGTAATTGTTGTTGATCGAGACGACGTCGACGTCCTGGAGCGACCGCGGAAGCTGGGCGGCGTCGAGCTCGACGAAGCGGAGCTTCTTCGGGTTGTCGGTGATGTCGGCGACGGTCGAGGCGACGTTGTTCGGATCCTTCAGCTTGATCACGCCGTGCAGCGCCAGGATCATCAGGCCGCGCGCGCCGTTGGAGGGGTCGTTGGCGATGGCGACGCGGGCCCCCTCAGGCAGGTCGGCGAGCTTCTTGTACTTCAGCGAATAGACGCCCTGCGGCGAGCCGATCGTGTTCGCGACCTTGACGATCTTCCAGCCGGTCTTGGAAATCTGGTTCTTCAGGTAGGGCTCGTGCTGGAACGAGTTCGCCTCCAGATCCTTCAGCGCCAGCGCCTGGTTCGGGATCACGTAATCGGTGAACTCGACCACCTTGATATCGAGGCCGCGCTCGGCGCCGACCTTCTTCACGACGTCCATGATCTCGGCATGTGGGCCTGCGGTCACGCCGACGCGGATGGTGTCGGCCTCGGCCGAATTCGCGAGCAGCAAGGCTGCAGCCGCAAGGGTTGCCAGAAAACGCATCAGTCTCTCCAGTTTCAGCAAATGTGTATCAGCGATTGCGCAGCCGTCGGTTGACCCGGCGCGCCAGATAATCGCCCGCGCTCTGAACGAGCTGCACCAGCGCGATCAGCACGACGACGACGGCCAGCATCATGTCGGGCATGAAGCGCTGGTAGCCGTAGCGGATGCCGAGATCGCCGAGACCCCCCGCCTCCGACGGCGCCGACCATGGCGGAGTAGCCGAGCAGGCTGACCACCGCGAGCGTCAGGGCCAGCAGGAGGCCGGGCAGCGCCTCTGGGATCAGCACCTTGAACACGATCTGGATCGGCGAGGCGCCGAACGAGGACGCGGTTTCGATCAGGCCGCCATCGACCTCGCGGATCGCAGCTTCAACGAGGCGCGCGATGAACGGTGTCGATGCGATCGTCAGCGGCACGATTGCTGCCGTCGAGCCGATCGAGGTGCCGGCGACGAGGCGCGTGAACGGGATGATGGCGACGACCAGGATGATGAAGGGCGTGGAGCGCGTGGCATTGACGATGATGCCGAGCGCGCCGTTGACGGCGGGCGCCGCGAACAGCTCCCCTTTCCGGCTGGTCGCAAGGAAGACACCGATCGGCAGGCCGAAGGCGGTACCGAGCAGCGCTGCTACCCCGACCATGAACAGGCTTTCGCCGGTGGCCTGGATGATCAGGTTGATGAGTTCAGGCGACATAGCCGAGACGCTCCGCCGAGAATTGACATTGAGAGAGCCAGGCGAGCGTCCGCGTCGCTGCGCCCCCGCCCCCGGGAATACCGAGGGTCAGCGATCCCACATGCTGGCCACCGATCTCGTCGATGCGTGCCGACAGCAGCGAGACGTCAAGGCCGAGCTCGCGTGCGAGCCGGGCCACCAGCGTGTCGCCGGCCCCAGCACCGCGTACCTGGACGCGGATGACGGCGAGGCCGCCCTCGACCGGCTCCGGCACGATCCGGCTTGCCAGCGAGACCGGCAAGCTGTCGCCGATCACCTCGGCCAGGAAGGACTGCGTGATCGGATGCCTGGGATGGGTGAAGATATCGGCGACATGGCCGCTTTCGACGACATGGCCGGCATCGAGCACGACGACTTCCTTCGCCAGCTGGCGCACCACCGACATTTCGTGGGTGATGAGCACGATGGTCACCCCGAGCTCGCGATTGATGTTCGCGAGCAGGTCGAGGATCGCGCGCGTGGTCTGCGGATCGAGCGCGGACGTCGCCTCGTCCGACAGCAGCACGCTCGGACGCGTCGCCAGCGCCCGGGCGATGCCGACGCGCTGCTTCTGGCCGCCGGAGAGCTCCGACGGATAGCGGTCGTGCTTGTCGGCGATGCCGACCAGCGCGAGGAGCTCAGTGACGCGGGCCTTGATTTCGGCCTTGGTCCAGCCGGCGATCTCGAGCGGCAGCGCGATGTTGTCGGCCGCGGTGCGCGACGACAGCAGGTTGAAGTGCTGGAAAATCATGCCAATCGAGCGCTGCGCCAGCCGCAACTCGCGGCCGGCCAGCGCCGAGATGTCGCTGTTATCGACGATCACGCGTCCGGTGGTCGGCTTCTCCAGCCCGTTGATGAGCCGGACGAGGCTCGACTTGCCGGCGCCGGAGCGACCGATCACCCCGGTGATGGAGCCGCGCGGAATTACGAAGTCGATGTTTTGCAGCGCGTTGACGCCGGGTTTGCCGCGATAGGCCGGATAGGTCTTCGAGATTCCGTCGAAGCGGACCATCGCGTCCGCATCAGTCGCGGCAGGTGAAATCGCTTCGAGCGTTTCGATCGGCTGTCGAAGCGCGAGCGATTGGTGGGCGTTCATGGAGGCTGCCTTCATGCACAATAGTTCGCTTGCCCGCATGCCCTCAGGGCCTACGGCAGCCAGGTCGCATCGAGCGACGGGGAGAAAAGCAGCGGCCGAGCGCCCGGGTGAAGCGCGCTGCACTGCAGCACGCACCATCGCCCCTTCAGGTCTTTCTTGCAATTTCAGATATTTGCGGGGAGTTGGATGAAGTTTCCCAAAACTCTCCCCGGAGGAGAAAATTCGTCTGCCGGGGGTATCAGCCTCCGGTCGGGCTCATCGAAGCTGCAGCCAGGGCAGCACGATCAGCAGGAGTCCTGCGAAATAGAGCAGCCCGAAGATCAGGCCAAAGCCCCAGAACTGGCCCTTCCCGATATAGCCGCTGCCGAAATACATCGGCGCGGGTCCCGTCGCATAAGGCGAGATGACGCCCATCAGGCCGAGCGAATACATGCAGAGCATGGCGAGCGTCGTCACCGGCAGGCCGTCGATGCCCGATCCGACCGCGAGCACCACCGGCAGCACAGCGGCCGCGTGCGAGGTGATGCTCGAGAAGAAATAGTGGATCCAGAAGAACAGCGCGACCAGCAGGATCATCGCGGTCGACGGCGACAGCCCCGCGAGCGGCTTGGCGTATTCGTTCGCGAACCATTTGATGAAGCCGATCTCGTTGAGGCCCGAGGCCAGCGTCAGCAGCGAGGTGAAATAGAAGAACACCTCCCAGGCGCTCTTCTCGCCGACGATGTCGGCAAACTCGATCACGCCGGTGACCAGCATCAGCGAGATCACGATGAAGACGACAGTGGTCGCGTTGACGAAGTTCGAGCCGAGAACCGGCACGTGGATGTCCGGGCTCGATCCTGCGATCCACAGGAACATCGCGAGCAGGATCAGCGCCAGCATGATCCACTCGTTGCGCGACATCGGGCCCATTTCCCCGAGTTCCTTCGCCGCCCATTCGGAGATTTCCGGGCTGCGCTTCACCTCCGGCCGGCACGCGAGATAGCTGAGCAAGGGCACCAGCAGCATCAGGAGAATGCCGAGCGGCGCAAAACCGATGAACCATTGGCCCCAGCTCACCTCCACCCCAACCGTCTTCTTGGCGATCGCCAGCGCCGCCGCGTTGGGCGCGAGCGCCGTGAAGAACAGCGAACTGGTGACCGCAGTCGCCGCGAACGCCGTCCACATTACATAGGTGCCGATCTTGCCGGCGGTCGGTCCCGGCTCGGAGCCGTAGATGCGCGGGATGTTGCTGATGATGGGATAGACGATGCCGCCGCTGCGCGCGGTGTTGGACGGCGTCGCCGGCGCGAGCAGGAAGTCCGCCATCGCGACCGCATAGCCAAGGCCAAGCGTGTTGCGGCCGAGGCGCTTTACCAGCACCAGCGCGATGCGCCGGCCAAGCTGGCTCTTGCGATAGCCGATCGAGAACACGAAGGCGCCGACGATCAGCCACACCGTGCTCTCGGCGAAGCCCGCCAGCATCCAGCGCAGCGACTTGTTGGGATCAGGGTCAATATAGCCGCCGACGCCGGCGACCGTGAGCCCGATCAGGCCGACCGCGCCGACCGGCATCGATTCCAGAATGAGGCCGGTGATAACAGCCGCGAACACGGCAAAATAGTGCCACTGGTTGACGTTCAGTCCTGTCGGCACCGGCCACAGATAGATCGCCAGCCACACCACGAGCGGCGCGATCAGTCTCCAGCGAAACCCTTTCGCCCCAGGCACCTGCGAACTAGCCGTCATGGACCCTCCCCCTCGATTGTCGCCGCATCATGCAGCCCGTTGGCCCGGCTGCTTTTGTCCTTGCGCGGCCTATACGAATTGTCCGCGACGCGATCAATGGCCTGATCCTAGTGCTACCGCCCCTTGAAGCGTGGCTTGCGGCGGGACAGGAACGCCTCCACGCCCTCCTTGTGATCCTCGCTGAGACTTGCCAATGCGAACTGGTCGACGTCCATGTGGCTGGCGAGATCGTCCAGCGTATGCGCGAGCCGGTTGACAGTCAGCTTTGTCATGGCAACCGAGAGCGGCGGCTGTGCGGCGACCTTGCGGGCGAGCTCCATCGCGGCATCGAAGGCCTTGCCGGGATCGACGACCTGCTCGACCATGCCCCATTCGTAGGCTTCATCCGCGCTGATGCGCTGATCGGCCAGGATCACCGCCTGCTTGGTGCGGGCCGGCCCGATCAGGTGCAACATGCGCGGGATGCTCTGCCAGCTCATGTTCATGCCGAGCCCGATCTCGGGCACGCGCAGATGCGCATCGCTGCCCATCACGCGGAAGTCGAGCGCCACCGCCAGCGCGACGCCGCCGCCGATGCAGAAGCCTTCAATCGCCGCGATCGTGATCTGCTCCATCTCCTGCCAGGCATGGGTGAGGCGCGGGCCGAGCTTGAGATGCCGCCGCAGCGTGCCGAGGTCCATGTCTTTGCGCGAACGCCCTTCGGCATCCTTGAGGTCGAATCCGGCGCTGAACGTATCGACGCTTCCTGTCAGCACCACGACGGAGGTCGCGGCATCGTCCTCGAAGCTGCGCGCGGCCGCGGTGAGCTGGCGCAGCGCCTCCGGCGACAGCGCATTGATGCCGTCGCCGCGGTCGAATCGCACCACCGCAATCCGCCCCTCGGGCCCAAGGCCTTTCTCGATCTTCACGAAGTTCGTCACCAGTGGTCTCCCAGTCTGCTTTGCGGGGATGCTAGCTTACATCCGGCCTCACGAACATGGGACCCGGTTGCGCCCCAACGCATACTCGACAGGCAGGGACCATTGCGCCTATCCTTCGCCTCATGAGCCACGATCACGACCACCATCATCACCACGATCACGATCATTCGGAGCTGTCCGAGACCGAGCTGCGGGTGCGCGCGCTCGAGACGATCCTGACCGAAAAAGGCTATGTCGAGCCGGCCGCGCTCGATGCCATCATCCAGGTCTATGAGACCAAGATCGGCCCGCATAACGGCGCCCGCGTCGTCGCCAAGGCCTGGACCGATCCGACCTTCAGGAAGGCGCTGCTCGAAGACGGCTCGAAGGCCATCGGCACGCTCGGCCATGTCAGCCGCGTCGGCGACCATCTCGTCGTGGTCGAAAACACGCCGCAGCGTCACAACATGGTCGTGTGCACGCTGTGCTCCTGCTACCCCTGGGAAATGCTGGGGCTGCCGCCGGTCTGGTACAAGGCCTCGCCCTACCGCTCGCGCGCGGTGAAGGACCCGCGCGGCGTGCTCGCCGATTTCGACGTCACGCTGCCGAAGGACATGGAAATCCGGGTGTGGGACTCCACAGCCGAGACGCGTTTCCTGGTGCTGCCGATGCGACCCGAAGGCACCGAAGGCTGGAGCGAGGAGCAGCTCGCCGAGCTCGTCACCCGCGACTCCATGATCGGCACCGGATTTCCGAGGAAGCCGGGAGCGCCGTCATGAACGGCGTGCACGACATGGGCGGCATGGACGGGTTCGGCAAGGTCGAGCCCGAGCCGAACGAGCCGATGTTCCATGCGGACTGGGAAGCGCGCGTTCTGGCGATGGTACGTGCCATGGGCGCCGCCGGCGCCTACAACATCGACACCTCGCGCTTCTACCGGGAGACGCTCCCTCCGCACGTTTATCTGTCGAGCTCCTATTACAAGAAATGGTTCCTCGGACTCGAGGAGATGCTGATCGAGAAGGGCTACCTCACCCGAGAGGAGGTTGCCGCCGGCCACGCGATGCAGCCTGCAAAGGCGCTCAAGCACGGCAAGTTCGACCTCGCCAACGTCGAGCGCGTCATGGTGCGCGGCAAGTTCGCCCGCCCCGCCCCGGCGCCCGCCAAGTTCAAGATCGGCGACCGCGTGCGTGCGAAGAACATTCATCCGGCGACGCACACACGGTTGCCGCGCTATGTGCGCGGCCATGTCGGCATTGTCGAGCTGAACCACGGCTGCCATGTGTTTCCGGATTCGGCGGCGATGGAGCTCGGCGAGAATCCGCAATGGCTCTACACGGTGGTGTTCGAAGGCAGCGACCTCTGGGGCGCGGACGGCGATCCGACCTCAAAAGTCTCGATCGACGCGTTCGAGCCGTATCTGGACCCGGCGTGATGAGCGGCACGCTTGCTGCCGCCGCGACGGCGGCCATTCCGAGCATTCCGCGCGATGATGACGGCCCGGTGTTCCGCGCGCCCTGGGAGGCGCACGCGTTCGCCATGGCGCTGACGCTGCACGAGCGCGGCGTGTTCACCTGGCCGGAATGGGCCGCAGCGCTCGCCGACGAGATCAAGCGCGCGCAGGCTGCCGGCGATCCCGATACAGGCGAGACCTACTATCTGCACTGGCTCGCCACGCTGGAGGGACTGGTGGCGCGCAAGGGCGTCGCATCGACGGAGACACTGCATCGCTACCGCGACGCCTGGGACCACGCGGCGGATCGCACCCCGCACGGCAAGCCGATCGAGCTTAGGCCGGAGGATTTCCGGTAGCTCACGTGAGCTCGTCATTGCGAGCGCAGCGAAGCAATCCAGAATCTCTCCGCGGCGGCAGTCTGGATTGCTTCGCTGCGCTCGCAATGACGGCGTTGACGGAGCGCACATCCTCTCCACACGTCATCGCCCGGCTTGACCGGGCGACCCAGTACGCCGCGGCCTCTCGGCTCAAGCACAGTCTCTGGAATACTGGATCACCCGCTTTCGCGGGTGATGACACCGAGTGTGTGGCGTCAGCGTGCCGCCACGAACTCCCGCCACCCCTTCGCCCGCAAACTGCACGCCGGGCACTCCCCGCAGCCATAGCCCCAGTCGTGCTGCGCGCCGCGTTCACCGAGATAGCAGGTGTGCGACTGCTCGCGGATGAGGTCGACCAGCCCGTCGCCGCCGAGGTCATGTGCGAGCTGCCAGGTCGCGGCCTTGTCGATCCACATCAGAGGGGTATGCAGCTCGAATTTCCTGGCCATGCCGAGCGACAGCGCGGCCTGCATGGCGCGGATGGTATCATTGCGGCAATCGGGATAGCCGGAATAGTCGGTCTCGCACATGCCGCCGACGATGTGGGCGATGCCGCGCCGGTAGGCCAGCGCTGCGGCAAAGGTCAGGAACACCAGATTGCGGCCCGGCACGAAGGTGTTCGGCAGTCCGTCGGCGCCCATCGCAATCGCAACATCGCGCGTCAGCGCAGTCTCGGACACGGCCGCCAGCGTCGGGATCGACAGCGTATGGCTCTCGCCGAGCCTGGAAGCCCAGTCCGCGCGGAGGCCCTTGATGCCGTCGAACAAGCGGTCGCGGCAGGCAAGCTCGATGGCGTGGCGCTGGCCGTATTCAAAACCCAGCGTCTCCACGCGCGCGAAGCGGCCCAGTGCCCAGGCAAGGCAGGTGGTGGAATCCTGGCCGCCGGAGAACAGCACCAGCGCGGTTTCGGATGAAAATGCGTCGCTCATGGCCCGCGCTTTAGCACTGCTGGGCGAGCCCGCCAATCGGTGGAAATCGGCCCGTTCCACCGCGTCCCGCTGGGAACGGCGGGCCACTTTTGGCATAAGGCTTGAGAGTCAGGAGACGCCCCCGCAATGACCCCTTCCCGCGACATTTCCCGCCTGATCGAGATCATGGCGGCGCTGCGCACGCCGGCGACCGGCTGCCCCTGGGACCTCGAGCAGGATTTCGCGACGATCGCGCCCTACACGATCGAGGAGGCCTATGAGGTGGTCGAGGCCATCAGCCGCGGCGATCTCGACGATCTTCGCGAGGAGCTCGGCGATCTCCTGCTGCAGGTCGTGTTCCACGCCCAGATGGCTGAAGAGCAGAACGCCTTCGCCTTCGGCGACGTCGTCGAGGCTATCACCCGCAAGATGATCCGGCGCCATCCCCATGTCTTCGCCGACAAGGACGGCAATCTCGCCTCTTCCCACGTCAAGGAAGTCTGGGACCGCATCAAGGCCGAGGAGAAAGCCGAGCGCGCCGCGCGCCGGCCGCGGGAGGAAACGACCTCACACACATCTCTGCTGTCGGGCGTGAAGGCCGGCCAGCCGGCGCTGACGCGCGCCCTGGAACTCCAGCGCAAGGCCTCCACCGTCGGCTTCGACTGGAACGATCCGCGCGCGGTGCTGGCAAAAATCCGCGAGGAAGCTGACGAGATCGAGGCTGCGCTCGACCGCAACGACAAGCAAGAGCTGGTGGAAGAGACCGGCGACCTCATGTTCGCGCTCGTCAACCTCGCCCGCCATATCGACGCCGATCCGGAATCCGCGCTGCGCGCGACGAACGCGAAATTCGAGCGGCGCTTTGCCTATATCGAGCGGGCACTCGCCGCGCAAGGACGTTCGCTGGAGGACGCATCGCTGGAAGAGATGGACGCGTTGTGGAACGAGGCGAAGGGCGAGAAGAAGCCGGAGTCAGAGGAAGGCAAACAAGCCCTCCGCTAATTCCGCCGTCGTCCCGGCGAACGCCGGGACCCATACCGCGTGATTTCTCCGCAGCACGACGAGGCTAATACCGGACACCAAACCGCGCCCTGTGGTTATGGGTCCCTGTGTCTTGGAAGTCTGTCAGGATAGGGTGGGCGGGAAGCCGTTGGGTCCTTGGCGCTTGACGCCGTGAGCCGGCTCGGTCTCCCGCCCGTTCCATCTATCAA
>NZ_LGHL01000075.1 GCF_001908205.1 Bradyrhizobium sp. NAS80.1 | reverse complement strand
CCGACGCAAGATCTGATGGACTGTTGAAACGGCGGGCGAACGAAAGCCTTCGCGTTCCAGGCAGTGAGCTATCTTACGAGCTCACAATGCCTGTCGTCAGGGTGAAGTCCGAAGTCAGCAGCCCGTGGAAAGGGAAGCCGATCGCGATGACGGAATCGCCGGAGCGGATCGAACGGTCGCGGATCCGCGCAAAGTCCTTGAATGTGGTCGTCGATGGCGCCTGCAACAAGGCGAGATCATTGTTGGCATCGCTCGAGACGACGCGCAACACCATCGCGGCCTCGCCGGTGAGGTTGCCCTTGATCTCGCCGACGCAACCGTCGATCACATGATTGTTCGTGACGATGTGACCGTTGGTGCTTACCACAAAGCCGGTGCCGCTCTTGGTTCTGGCGGATTTGCGGCCGGCCGGCGGTGAGGCCTGCTTGTCCGGCGCGGCCTGCGGCTTGGCGGCAACCTTAGTGAAATCACCGGCCTTGCTGAGCCCGTCGGCTTTGACTTTGGTGACGCAATTGGCCAGCGCCGCGATCACGGGGCCGGTTGAGGACAGATCGAAGTTCAGGACGGTGCGGCCGCTCGTTGCGACCATCAGGCTTGCCTTCTGAAACGTTCGCACGACGTTGGCAGGCATGACGGATGTGAGCATGTTCGGCTGATTGGCCGTGGCAAACAGCCTGGCCTGCTCCTGTCCGTCAAAGATGACGTCGATCGCGGCGTTCTCGCCCTGTTTGAATTGGTAGCTGGGACTCGCAAAGCTCAATATCCATGAGCCTGCAGCATTCTGGCCGACGACGAGAATGACGCCGTTGGCGTAAGGCGCCGTCGCGGCGCAATGGGAGAAGGCGCCGGTCTGGTCGTTGCTGAAGGCGCCGCCGATCCAGTTGCCGACATCGACGGAGCCGAACGGCCCAGCTGCATGCGCTACTCCGACGACACTCACCTGCAACAAAGACGCAACAACAACAGACTTAAGCCACATATCTGCCCCCCGAAACGCTTTTGGACCCATCATATCTATGGGAGGAGGCGCCGCGCAACCGCCAGTTGTTCCGACCCGGATCGGATCTCCTCGGGACGGCTTTCGGGCTTGCCTTTGCTTTGCAGTGCTATATGCTTTGCAATACAAAGTAACGGCGCAAACAATCCCGAAAGCACGAGCGGAGCGAGGTTTTGGCGTTGCCAATGCGCGATCTCGACAAGGCACTGGCCGACATCGTGGCGATTCGCAGCCAGATTGCGGCGGGCACGGCGTTCCGCGGCTATGGCCCGGCGACAATGGCTGCGACCGGCGCCGTCGCTCTGATCACAGCGATCCTGCAATTCTGGCTGCTCCGCGATCCCACCGGCGAGCCGCTTGGCTTCTTTCTCGGTTGGTTCATTGCCGCCTCGCTCTCCGGGTTGATGATCGGCATCGAGATGCGCTTGCGATCGCGCCGCCATCACTCGGGTCTTGCGGACGCGATGATCCACCAGGCGGTCGAACAATTCCTCCCTGCAGGTGTCGCCGGCGTTTTGCTTGCGGTGGTGATGTGGAAGTTCGCCGCCGAGACGCTGTGGCTGTTGCCGGGGCTGTGGCAGATCCTGGTGTCGCTCGGCCTCTTCGCGTCGATCCGCTCGCTGCCGCGAACTGTCGCGCTAGCGGGCGCCTGGTACTTCGTTTCGGGCTTCGCCGTCGTGGTGCTGGGGAGCCAAACCCACACTCTGTCGCCATGGACCATGGGCCTGCCTTTCGTGATCGGCCAGTCGGGGATGGCGGCCATTCTGTATTTCGCGTCCGGAGACAATGATGTCGAAGAGTGACAGCGCGCCGTTCTCATACGAAGGGCTCGACCGCGTGATCCACGAGAAGGCGAGGCTCGGGCTTCTGACTTCGCTGATGGCGCACCCGAAGGGCCTGGCGTTTGCCGATCTCAAGCAGCTCTGCGGCCTCACCGATGGCAATCTCAGCCGGCATCTCGCCGTGCTCCAGGAAGCCGGCCTCGTCGAGGTGACCAAAGGCTATGAGGGCAATCGTCCGCACACGACTTGCCGCCTGACCAAGGCCGGCCGCCGTCGCTTCCTCGATTATCTCGCCGTGCTCGAGCGGCTGGTGCGCGACGCCGCCAAGGCCGCCGGCCGCGAGGCGCAGCCGCTTCGCCTCGGTGTCGTCTCGACCTGATTCTCCCCCTTTTTAACCGGAGACTTTGCCATGCAAAGTGCTGTCACCTCCCGCGACGACAAGCTTCATGTCGGCATCATCATGGACGGCAACGGACGATGGGCAACGCGGCGCGGCCTGTCGCGCGTGCGCGGCCATGAGGCCGGCGTCGAAACGATCCGGCGCATCGTCGAGGCCGCGCCCAAGCAGGGCATCGGCACGCTGACGCTCTACGCGTTCTCCACCGACAATTGGCGCCGACCGAGAGCCGAGGTCGCCGCGCTGATGACCTTGCTGCGCTTCTACCTCGCCAACGAAGTCCAGAGCCTGGTGAAGAACGGCGTGCGCCTCACCGTGATCGGCCGCCGCGACCGGCTGCCGGACGGTATCGCCAATGCGATTGCGCGCGCCGAAGACGCCACGGCTCACGGCAGCACGCTCCACCTGCGCATTGCCGTCGACTATTCCGCGCGCGACGCCATCCTCAAGGCCGCGGCAAAGGCAGCCGCGCTGACCAGCCTCACCCGCGAGGCGTTCTCGCAACTCGTCACCGGCGAGGCCGCACTTCGCGACGTCGATCTCATCATTCGCACCAGCGGCGAGAAGCGGCTGTCGGACTTCCTGCTCTGGGAAGGCGCCTACGCCGAACTGCACTTCACCGAGCGGATGTGGCCCGAATTCGACGCGGGCGATCTCGCGGCGGCCCTGGCTTCGTTCCACGGTCGCGAGCGTCGTTTCGGCGGCCTGCAGGCGATCATGCCCGAAGAGGTGCCTTCACTCTCGCGTGCGTAACTTAACGCACAGGGCGCTGAGCAGCGTAAGGCAGCAGGTCATGCAGGGCGGTCACGACCACGCAGCGTGCTGAGAATTCGTTTCGCGCGATTGAAATCTCGGGGAATTCCAGAATTTTACAACGCAAGCAGCGGACCAGCGCAGCCGCTTCTTTGCGTCGATCATCGCAGGACTGGACCGGACCATCGAATTCTGGTGACGTTGGTGCATCTTCAACGCCGGTATCCGCATGACCTCGTTCAAAACCATTCGGGCCCGCGCCGAGAAACGCAAGGGAGGGCCCAAGGCGCTGGAAAAACTGATGCCCGTAAAGCCCGACCTGAAGCGGCTGACGAAGCTCGGCGACGACCGCATCCTCGCCGAGATGACCAGGCGGGTGTTTTGCGCGGGCTTCGCCTGGAGCGTGATCGACAACAAATGGGACGGTTTTGAAGATGCCTTCCTGCACTTCCAGCCGGCCAAGCTCACCTTCCAGCCCGAGGACTATTGGGAGAGCCTGTTGCGCGATGCGCGCATTGTGCGCAACGGCGCCAAGATCATGTCGGTGCGCGACAACGCCGCCTTCGTCCAGGAGATCGCAAAGGAGCACGGCAGCTTCGGCAAGTTTCTGGCGAAGTGGCCGCCCTCTGACGAGATCGGCCTGCTCGGTCTCCTCGCCAAGCGCGGCAGCCGTCTCGGCGGCAATACCGGCCAGATGCTGCTGCGCTTCGTCGGCTGGGACGGTTTCGTCACCTCCAGGGACGTCGTCGCCTGCCTGCGCGATGCCGGCCTTGATATCGCCGAGCAGGTCAAGTCCAAGGGCGATCTCGCCAAGGTTCAGGCGCAGTTCAACGCCTGGGCCGAGGAGACTGGCCTGCCCTACACCTATCTGTCGCGCATTTGCGCGCTCTCGGTCGGCGAAAACCGGAGCGAATAAGCGCCAGGGCGACGTATGCGAGCCCGGCGGAGGTGGCGCCGACCGCGACATCCGGATCGTCGAGGCCGACGCTTGATTCTTCCGCCCGCGACGGATCGTGAACATCCTGTGGCGATCCCGTGCCGCCAGCACGGCAGATCCAACGCGCGATCACGAAATACATTTTGCAGGAACATTTGCGCGCAGCACCCGTTCGGGAGTTGAGCCAGGCGAACAACGGCGCAGGGAACGCCCGCTCCGGCTCAGCTCAATGAAACCCGACGTGACAGAAACGGAGCAGCTCATGAAGCTAACATCCGAACAGGTGAAGCAGACTGTCAATCAACTCGGCGCCCAGGTGCTGCCCGACGAGCATCCCGCCATGCCGCAGCTCAACAGCATGTTCGGAGAGCATACGTTCTTCGTGGACGAGATGGGACTGAAAGTCCTCGAGCCCACCCCGTCGCTCGGTGCGGACCGGCAGACCGGCGAAGTCGTCAGTCTCGCCGACTGGAGCGATTCCGACCTGACGCGCCTGATGGCGCACGAGCCCGAGCCGACCGGCGTGATCGTCGTGTTCGAGCACGTAAAGCATTGACCGCGATCAGGATGCCGCGATCTCGCTCGCAACGGCTCGCTCTCGCCATACTGCCGAAGCGGCAGTATGGCGAATTGCTTCGATGAGACGTCGGACGTTGCTTCGAACGTGTTAGTCCTTCGTGTTAGTCCCTGACGGCGATGGCGGTCACGGGACCGAAGTCGAACTTGTAGTTCACGCCCATCTTGAACAGATCGACGGTTTGCCGGACGGAAATGTTGGCGTCGCTGACGACGGCCACCGTCGGAAACGGCACGCTCCTGGACGGCAGGCCGATATGGTCGTATTCGGCGAACGTGGTCCAACGATTGGTGAGCGCGTATTCGAGCCCGACTCCGGCGGTCCAGCCCCACGTCGTGTCGCGCGTGCTGCCATTGCCCAGCGTGACGCCAAAGGTGTTACCGAACAGGTTATGGCTCGTATCGATCCACGCGCCGCCGGCCTTCACGTAAGCGAGTGAGCGGTCGAAGGTATAGCCGACCCGGCCGGTCACGGAGCCGAGCGAGTTGACGACGTGCTGGCAGTTGAGACCGCCAAGGCCGGAGAAACAGGTGTTTTCGCCGCGCAAGTCCGCAAGGCTTGCTGCAACTTCGCCACCGAGCACCCAACGGCCAGTCTGCCAGTTGATCCCGATCTGACCGCCGCCGAGCGCACCTGGCGCACGGATCTTGTTGCCGAATCCCGCGACGTTGATGTTGCCGAAGGGGTCGACCGTCGAATCGAACGGATCGGACCAGCCGGTGTTGCTGACGCCGCCACCCAAATGCCCACCGATATAGAAGCCGGTCCAATTCACCGGACCCGCAGCGAGCAGGGCGGGCGCCTTGGTTGGCATACCCGCAGGTCTCGACGCGTTCGCCTCGCCCCAATGGTAGGCGGTCTGCACGAAGACGCCGTAGCGCTCGGCGCTGTAACGCGACGGTTCAACATCGGAAGGGGTTGGCGGGAGGGTGAGGGAGTCGAACCCCGCGGTACCCATATCCATATTCCAGGCCCAGTAACGGCCGCCGACGCCGACGGTCCAGTTGGGCGTGACGTAGTAGTCAAGCATGGCCTCCAGCATCATCCCGTTGCCCATGCTCGATGCGTCGGGGCCCAGAAGCTGGCGCCATAGATGGTTGTCCAATCCCTTGTAGTTCACCGCAGGCAGGTAGGCGGCTTCGGCCGTGAGCCTGAGCCGGTCGCTGAGCATGAGCTGAGATACCAGGCCGATGCGCATCGAGTCGAAGTGATCGTATTCGGTGATACCCATAAGGTTCGTTGGGATTGTGGGTGAGCAAACAGCGTCGCCTGCAAGTTGGGCGCATCCGTGAGTGTTGATGCCTTGCTTGTAACGATTGTAGCCGACGAACGCTCCGAGCCTGGCGCCCGGCGCGTTGAAGACATCGTAGCCAACGTCGATCGTTGCGTACGCCAAATGTCCGGATGCGTTCGACCGAGTGTTGGAATAGACAAAGGCTGCCGGAAAGTCCTCGTCGTTCAATAGGCCGTTCGAAAGTCCGCCAGCGCCCAGATTTGCCTTGATGAATAATCCGCTGTCATGATCGGCTCTAAAGAAGGTTTCGCCGGAGACACCCTCCAGCCCGCTATAAACGAGGCGAGAGGCGAGAGTGAGCGGGGGCGCATTGAACAACGGACCCTCCTGCTCCTGGCCGTTGCTCAACCACAGTCGTGCCCCGGTTTCGAACTGCCAGTTCTGGAAGATGGACGACGCAGACGATACGGGCGGTGCCTTGAGCGGCAATGTTGAGGCGCTATGCGGCCCCGGCTCGGGCGCCCCGAAGTGATAATTCAGTCCGGCGCGAACGATGTCGGCCGACAGCGAACTCGAATGACCAAAGCTTTGGCCTGGAACGACGCCCATGGTCGCAACTTCAGCATTGACCGCGTTGGGAAATGCGATGTGAAGATAATCGGCCTTGACGCTCAGCCGATCGGTGAGGGGCGCCTCGACGCCGCCGCCGACCGCGTAGCCGGCAACAAGCTTGTTGATCCGGCCTGACTCCCCAATGTTAAAGCTATCAATGAACGTAAAGTCGGTTTGCAATTGCGTCAGGGCGAGGCCGCCCGTGGCGTAGAAGAGCCAGTTGTTGGGCCCCACGAAACCTATGCGCGGCCGCGCGGTGAACAGCCAATCGGTGTTGCCATAGGCGGTGGTGGTGAAGACGTTGCCCGGCATGGTCGCAGATGGGACCACGGCGTTATCGACCACGCCGTTGAGATGCATTGCTTGCACATCGGCTTCGATGCCCAGCAAGATATTGCCGATCTGCCAATTGTATCCGCCTTCGAGGCCGGCCGCGAAACCGGTCGGCTTGATCGTTTGAGCGCTGGCCGCATTCACTGCCGCGATGTCTTCTGGGCTCAGGAAAGTGCCTGACGTCGTGGTCTGCGTGTCATAGCGGCCCCAGGCCGCCCCGGTGACGAAGCCGCCATAGAAACCATTCCAATTATACCGGCTGGCGGTTGGAGCGGCAGCAAGGTCAGCGGCATGTCCTGTACCGGCACTCAGCAACGCCGCGACCGCGGCGCCGCACAACAGACGCTTCTTCAATATCCGCCCCCAAACCACAAAATGAATCGCCCGGAGTGTCCTAGCATCGACCGCGCACCACTCAAGGTTTCCTGGACCGCACGTCACGAGTTTCCAGGACCGCACACCACAAATCGTCTGGCGTGTGGCGTGCCGGCCACTACGACATGGTCATCTTCGGTTGGCAGACCGGCGATTTGCGCCCAACCATCGCGATGCGGTACATGCCACGCACGAAGAACCTTTGAGCGATGCGCCATGAACACCGCGGCCTACGAAGAGATCCATCGCTTGTGGGACGAGCTATCGGATTTCGAAGCTGGTCAAACCGCTCAGGCCGTTGCTCACCTGATGGCCTTCCTCTGCGATCAGAGCGGCGCGTGGAATGCGACCTGGGCCGGCGCAATCCGCGTCGGTGGGAATAGCGATGACGATCCGCTGAAGGGGTGGCGCGTCGCCGCGATGAATTCACTCCATCCGGTCGCTCAACGTCACGACGACGAACACTTCAAGGAGATCCTGCGGCTGTGGGATCAGCGGAGGATCGATCCTTCCTTCCTTCTCCCCCTGCGGTCCGTCGGCACATTCAGAAGCTATTCGTTCCGGCGCGAGTTGCCACAGGAATGGTTCGAATCGCCGTTCTACAAAGCCTATTACGGCTCCGTCGGCACCTACGATGCGGTCTTTGTCGCATTCCCCCTCAATGAGGACGCCGAGTCGCATTTCGGATTCTATTCCCGCAAGACGTTCGCGGACGAGGAGATCGCGCGCCTCGCCAGCGCCCTGCGGGGAATCAAGTGGTTTCACCGCCGCCTCTTGCTGAGTCATGGCCTGCTGACGGCATCCTCCCCGCTGACACCGACCGAACGCAAGGTGCTGCGGCTGCTGCTGACCGACGCCCCGGAGAAGCACATCGCCCTTCAGCTGGACATGGCGGAGTCCACGGCTCATCAGCATGTCGTCAGCATCTACCGCAAATTCGGCGTTCGCAGCCGGGCGGGCCTGATGGGTCTCTGGTTGAACCGCGGCGGTTGATTCCTTGGTTTCCCCGATGAAGTCGACCCCTACTGTTTAGGGGATATGACGTTCCGGCACCGGCCCGGTATTCACTGAATCAACCCGCAGCGATGGAGTCGGCCAGGGCGTGTTTCGCGCCGACGCGGGGGCGACGCATGTCGTAGAATGGGAACCGTGGGGGCGGGAATTTGGTGAAGTCATTTCAACTTGCGCGCCGGAAGCTGGCGCTGCTCGTCCCGTCGTCATTCGTCAAAGGGTTCGTCAGCAATCGGGGCGGGCCGGGCAAGGTCGGGACGTCGGGGAAGGGGTCATGTTCGCTCGTCCCCAGGACCGCACCGCGGATCTCCCGTGCCCTGCTTGCCACCACATCCGTGGCCACGCTTGGACTGGCCCTGGTGACGACGTCGTCGTTCGCCACCGACTGGACCGGCGCCACCTCAACCGACTGGTTCGATGGCACGAATTGGTCCGCCGGCGTTCCGACCAGCGGAGACGATGCGAATATCGGCACGGTCACTCCCAACGCGACCGTGGTCGGCGCAACCGGCGCACAAGCGCGCGATCTCTCTATCGGCAATTCCGGCACCGGCACACTGACGATCGAGAATGGCGGCACGGTGAGCAACAGATACAGCTATATCGGCAAGGGCGCCGGTTCGACCGGCACCGTGACGGTCACCGGTGCCGGTTCGTCCTGGACCAGTGTGGGCGATATCTATGTTGGCCAGGATGGCACCGGCACGCTGACGATCCGGAATGGTGGCGCGGCGAGCAGCACCTGGGGCTGGGGTTGGATCGGCCATAACGCGGGTTCGACTGGCACCGTGACGGTCGATGGCACCGGCTCGTCCTGGACCCTTTACAGTAGTCTCATTGTCGGCAGTTCGGGCACCGGCACGCTGACGATCCAGAACGGCGGCGCGGTAAGCAGCGCCCAGGTCGACATCGGCACCTTCGCGACCGGCACCGTGACCGTGACCGGCACCGGCTCGTCCCTGACCGCTGGCACCGACTTCAATGTCGGCAATGCCGGCACCGGCACGCTGACGATCCGGAATGGCGGCGCGGTCGGCAGCTTCTTTGGCTATATCGGCAAGAATTCCGGCTCGACCGGCACCGCGATGGTTACCGGCGCCGGTTCGTCATGGACTTCCTACCGACTCTGTGTTGGCTGTTTCTCGGGCACCGGCACCTTGACGATCGAGAACGGCGGCGCCGTGGTCAGCAACAGCGGCACACTCGGCGCAAGTTCCGGCGCGATCGGCACAGTGGCAGTCGACGGCACCGGCTCATCCTGGACGAATTCCGGTTATTTCTATATTGGCCAGGCTGGCACCGGCACGCTGACAATCCAGAACGGCGGCACGGTCAACGTTGGTGGACCCGTGACGGTTGCCCTGAACGCCGGGTCCAGTGGAACGCTGAACATCGGCGCCGCCTCCGGCCAGACCGCAGTGGCGCCCGGCACCCTGAACACCTCTTCGGTTGTGTTCGGGGCCGGCACCGGCCGCATCGTCTTCAACCACACAGCCGTGAACTACAGCTTCGCCCCGGTCATTTCGGGCGCGGGAGCGGTCACGGTCGAGGCCGGCACCACCGCTCTCACGGCTGCCAACACATACACTGGCCCCACTACGATCAATGGCGGCACGCTGGCCGTCAACGGCTCGATCGCATCGAGCACGACGGTGAACGCGGGCGGCACGCTGGCCGGCACCGGCACGGTCGGCAGCGTCGTCATCAACAATGGCGGCACCCTGGCGCCGGGCAATCCCGTCGGTACGCTGACAATCAGTGGCGATCTGACGTTCGGCGCCGGCAGTTTCTACCGTGTCGCGCTCTCGCCGGCGTCGGCCAATGTCTCCGGCGCGGCGACGCTTACGGGCGCCAGCGTGCAGGCGGCGGTCGCCCCCCGGCAGCTCACTCGTCAAGCAGTCCACCATCCTGCACGCGAACGGTGGCCTCGGCGGTACCACTTTCAGCGGCATCAGCGCGCCGAACTTCGTCGCGAGCCTGAGCTACACGCCAACGGACGTGGTGCTGAATCTTACCGCCGCGCTTGGCGCCGGTGCGGGGCTGAATACCAACCAGCAGAACGTCGCCAATACGCTGAACACGTTCTTCAACGATGTCGGCACGCTGCCGGCGAATTTCTCCGGCGTGTTCGGCCTGACCGGCAACAAGCTCGGCACCGCGCTGTCGCAGCTCTCCGGCGAAGCCGCGACCGGCGCGCAGCAGGGTGCCTTTCAGTTCATGGGCCAGTTCCTGGGCCTGATGCTCGACCCGTTCGCCGGCGGACGCGGCGACGCGGGTTATGGAGCAGGTTCGGCGCTCGGCTTCGCGCCGGAGCGGGCAGCGTTGCCGGACGACATTGCGCTTGCCTATGCCAAGGCCACGAAGACGCCGCTCGACAAGGCGCCGCAAGTCTCCGAACCGCGCTGGAGCGTGTGGGGCAGCGGGTTCGGCGGCTACAACAAGACCAGCGGCGATGCATCGACTGGCAGCAACGATCTCACGGCGCGGGCCGCGGGCGGTGCGGCCGGGCTCGACTATCACCTCACACGCGACGCGGTGATCGGCTTTGCGCTCGCTGGTGGCGGCACCAAATGGGATCTCGCGCAGGGCCTCGGCGGGGGAAAAAGCGATGCGTTCCAGGGCGGCGTCTATGCTTCGGTACGCTCGGGGCCGGCCTATGTCGCCGCATCGCTGGCAGCGGCGAACCACTGGATGTCGACCGACCGCTTCGCCGCGTTCGGCGACCATCTCACCGCGAGCTTCAATGCGCAGAGCTATGGCGGGCGCATCGAAGGCGGCTATCGCTTCGCCACGCCCATTGCCGGCGTGACGCCTTACGCGGCGCTGCAGGCGCAAAGCTTCCGCATACCGAGCTACAACGAGGCCGATCTCAGCGGCGGCGGCTTTGGTATCGCCTACGCCGCGCGCAGCGCGACCGACACCCGCAGCGAACTCGGCGCGCGCTTCGATCGCGCGATGCTGGTGGCACCCGATGCGGCCTTGACGCTGCGCGGCCGCCTCGCCTGGGCCCATGATTGGGTCAGCGATCCCGTGCTCACCGCGGTGTTCCAGACGCTGCCGGGCGCGAGCTTCATCGTGGGCGGTGCGACGCCGGCGAAGGACACCGCGCTGGTCTCGGCCGGCGCCGACCTGCATCTCGCTGGCGGCATCACGCTGTCGGCGAAGTTCGACGGCGAGTTCGCCGGCCGCGCGCAGACCTATGCCGGCACGGGCACGCTCCGCTACAGCTGGTGATGCGACCCAAATGCGCGTGGTGCAGATTTGCAGACCAGTGGGGGGTAGGCGCTTGGTGGACGGCACATGTCGTCGAATTGGGCGGTGGGGTGGAGACTTCATCGGGGCATTTCAACTTGCGCGCCGGGCGCCGCGCATCGCGCAGTTATCCGTCAAAGGGCGCGCAACCGATCGGGGCCGGTCCGGCATAGCCGAGACGTTGCGCCGTAGGCACACGGTTCCGGAAATTCGCCTGTCACTCCGTATTGCGACCGAATCAAGCGGACAGGCGGTGGTTTCCCGCCATGGGAACCGTTACGAAATTCTTACAAATTATTGAATCGTGCGGGGGCGAGTGGTGACGTTTGGAAGTGAAAAGACCGGGCAGGTCCAAGCCCGGCGCTATGCATCGTCAACCCAATCCCTGTTGAACAGCACTGCGCTGGTGCGCCTCTGCCGCGCGGGTGCGCTGGGCCTCGCGCTCTCCGGTGCGTTGCTCGCGACGCCTGCGCTGGCCGATGGCGGCGCGGGAGGCAACGCCGCCGCGGGCGGAATAACGGGCGGCACCGGCGGAACTGGTTTCACAGGCAATCCAGGCGAACCAGGGACCACCAACCCGGGCTCCGCCGGCGTCGGTGCCGGCGGCGGGGGCGGCGGTGCCGGTGGTGGCAAGGGCGGGAATGGCGGTGACGGGGTTTATGGCAACAACCCCGCGAGCAATATAGGCGGCGGCCTCGGGGGCGACGGCGGTACCGCGGCCAGTCCGGATGGACAAAACGGAGCTCACGGCGACATTGCGGGTGGCGGCGGTGGTGGCGGTGGCGGGTTCAATGGCAACGGCGCCGGCGCGGCGACGATCACCAACTCGTCAGCGCTCGCCGGCGGGAAGGGTGGCAATGGCGGTCTCGGCGACGTCGGCGGTGGCGGTGGCGGTGGCGGCGCGGGTGGTTACGGCGCCATCGTCACCGGCGCTGGCGCGAACAGCAACACCAGTACGATCACTGGAGGCAATGGCGGGAATGGCGGCGGCGCCGCTGGCGGGGGTGGTCATGGAGGGAATGGCGGCGACGGCGGCATCGGGGTCCAATTCACGGCCGCCGGCGCCACCTTTGCCAATTCCGGCACTGTAACGGGGGGCAATGGCGGGACCGCCGGTACGCCGGGCTTTGGCGGCGCCGGTATTGTCGGCTCGGACCTCACTGTGATCAACAGCGGCAGCATCAGCGGCGGGCTCTCGGGCAATGGCGTAACGCGTGCCAACGCCATCACCTTCACCGGCGGCAGCAACACGCTCACACTGCAGAACGGCTCATCGCTGACCGGCAACATCGCGATCAACGGCGCCGGCAGCATCACGTTCAACCAGAGCACCGCTCAAACACTTGCCAACGTGATCGTTGGCAACGGCTCGATCATTCAGAACGGCACCGGGACGCTTACGCTCTCGGGCGCCAATAGCTATCTCGGCGGCACGGTGATCGCCGGCGGCACGCTCAGGGCGGGGAACAATTCGGCGCTCGGCACCGGTCCGGTGGACATGACCGCAAGCGGGACCACGCTCGACCTCAACGGTCATACGGTCGGGGTCGGCGGGCTCTCGGGCGTGGCGGGGAGCACCGTGCAGTTCGGCAGCGGCAGCGCTCTCGCCCTAGATGTGGCGACCGGGACAAGCCATAGCTTCGCCGGCAACCTCGTTGGCAACGGCAGCTCCTTCAACTTCGTCTTGAAGTCGGGCGCCGGCACGCAGTCCCTCAGTGGCAACAACACGCTGGCCGGTGTCTTCGCCGTGCAGCAAGGAACCCTATCGCTGGACAGCGCCACGGCGATGAGCAGCGCCGCGTTCCTGGAGGTAGCAAGCGGCGCCCAGGCGAAAGTCAACGGCGTTGGCCTCACCATCGGCGAGCTGGTCACCACCGGCAGCGGCGACGGCACGGTGGAGCTCGCCGGCGGCAGCCTGACGGTGGCGCGGGCGGGCGCGGTCAATGCCTTCGCCGGCCATCTGACGGGTACGGGTGACTTCATCGTCAACGGCAGCGGCGGGCTGGTGCAGACCCTGAGTGGCACCAGCGACTACAGCGGCGCCACCAAGGTCGAGCAAGGCACCCTCAAGGCCGGCGCCAACGGCAGCTTCTCTGCCAATTCGGCCCATACGATATCGAGCGGCGCCACCCTCGATCTTAATGGCTTCAACGAGACCATCGGCTCCCTCGCCGGCGCGGGCTTGGTCACGCTTGGTACCGGGACGCTGACCGCCGGCGGCGACAACTCCTCGACCACGTTTTCCGGCGGGATCGACGGCAGCGGCGGCTTCACCAAGACCGGCACCGGCACGATGACGCTCGCGGGCGTCAACAGCTATTCCGGTGCGACGATCGTCAATGGCGGCACGCTGCGCGTGAGCAGCGACCTCACGTCGTCCAGCGGCATCATCGTGAACGCCCTGGGCACGCTCACCGGCACCGGCCCTGCAAGCGCGGTGCAGGTGAATGCAGGCGGCGCATTTGCACCGGGCACCGGCACACCGGGCTCTTCAATGACGGTGGCGAGCCTCGCATTTCAGTCCGGCGCGTTCTATGCCGTGAACCTCAATCCAACGACATCGAGCTTCGCTAACGTCACCGGCGCGGCGACGCTGGGCGGCGCGACGGTGGTGGCGAACTTCGCTCCCGTCGGCGGCTATGTCCAGAAGCAATACACCATCCTGAACGCGGGCAGCATCAGCGGCACATTCAACTCCACGGTGGTCAACACCAACCTGCCGTCGGGCTTCAAGACCTCGCTCAGTTACGACGCCGCGCACACCGAGGTCTATCTCGATCTGGCGCTCGACATTCTTCCACCATCGACGAATGGCGTGAACGTCAATCAGCGCAACGTCGTCAATGCGGTCACCAACTTCTTCAACGCCACGGGCAGCATCCCGCTAGCGTTCGGCAATCTGACGCCGAACGGTTTGACGCAAGCATCGGGCGAACTCGGCACGGGTTCGCAGCAGACCAGCTTCCAGGCGATGACGATGTTCATGGACCTGCTCACCGATCCGTTCTCCGCGGGACGCGGTGGTGATGCGAATGGTGGCGGCGCAACGGGCTTTGCCGACGAGAGCGCGAGCATGGCCTATGCAGGCCGCGCAAAGTCGAAGACCGCGCGAGATGCGTTCGCTGCTTACACGAAAGCACCGCCGCGTGCGGCGTTCGATCAGCGCTGGAGCGTTTGGGCGTCAGGCTTCGGCGGATCGCAGACGACCGACGGCAACGCCGTTGTTGGCTCCAACAATACGACCAGCAGCATCAATGGTGCCGCCGTCGGTGCGGACTACTGGTTCTCGCCTGACACCCTGGCGGGCTTCGCGATGGCCGGTGCGGGCAGCAACTTCAGTGTCGCCAATGGCGGCACGGGACGTTCGGACATCTTCCAGGCCGGTGCCTTCGTGCGTCATAACTTCGGCGCGACATATCTGACGGCGGCAGCAGCCTATGGATGGCAGGACGTGACTACGGATCGTTATGTTTCTGTTGCTGGTGTCGATCATCTGCGCGCGAACTTCAACGCGAATGCTTACTCGGGCCGCATCGAGTTGGGACATCGTTTCCTGACGCCATGGTTCGGCGGACTCGGTGTCTCGCCTTATGCGGCGGCACAGACCACCGCATTCGAGCTGCCGTCTTATAACGAGCGCGCGATCTCCGGTGCCAGCACCTTCGCATTGAACTACGGCGCGGATACTGTGACTGCATCACGCACAGAGTTGGGGCTGCGTTCCGACAAATCTTTCGCACTTGATGGCGCTGTGCTGACATTGCGCGGCCGTGCGGCGTGGGCGCACGACTTCAATCCGGATCGTGCCATCACCGCAACATTCCAGACGCTGCCCGGCGCATCGTTCATCACGAATGGCGCGGCGCTCGCGTCCGACTCCGCTCTCGCGACCGCATCGGCCGAAGTGCGCTGGCTCAACGGCTGGTCGGTGGCGGCAACATTTGAAGGTGAGTTCTCGGACGTGACCCGTAGCTACGCCGGCAAGGGCGTGTTGCGTTACAATTGGTGAAACTTAAAAATGATGATCCGTGAACACGTTCGCCACGTCGTCGCCCGCCATCGTGCATCTTCCATTTAATCGCTGTGCGGCAGCATGGCGCTGGCGCTGGCGGCGGTGCAGCAAGACCGGTGTCAAATCACATACAATCCTTGGGATGATTGGGTGACGCGATCCACGGTCAGGCCGCACTTGTCACCGGTCGCGACTTTAAGTCGCTTCGCAACCACTTCGATCAGATGGTCATTGAGCCGATGAGGCGATCCTTCTGACGTGAAGATCCATGCATCGTGTAACTCGCCGTTGGGCAAGATAAGCCCTATTTGGGTGATCCCGAAGCGCTCTCCTTTGGGATTGCTTGGATGCCAGGCCAGCGTGTTTAGCCCGAACAGATCACTGCGGTGGGGTCACGATATCAGGCAGCCTGACCTGAAGTGCGATTTCGAGCACGAAATTGATCGTGCCGGGATAGCAGGTGGAAATTTCAGGAAAGTGCGGCTTCAGCAGGGGAGCCTGCATCCTCACCGTATTCGTTGCCCTGCCGAGGCCGCTGCTGACTTCCCCAATGAAGCTGAATGGCATCTCACGCTCCTCATGCGAGCATCGACCGCCGGGCCCGCCGGAACGTCCTTCGCTAGAACCGTGGCGAAAGAAGGGGATGCCGGATCACGAAAGAGGCCGGTCTAGTTCACTGCCGAGGACCTCGGCGCCCACCCAGAACCGGCCAGGATCGCCCCTTCCTCAGTAAGGATAGGCATCGGTATCCGGAGATTGTAAGACCTATGCCTTCATCACCGTCCGAAGTGCATTCGCCAATTTCCTGACCGCGATATCGATCTCGTTCGGGGTGTAGGCGGCAAAGCCCATCAGGAACCCGGCCTTGCCGTTTCCGGCGGCATGAAGTGCTGACAATCCCAAAATCTCGATCCCGACACGTCGGGCCGCATCGATGGCGGTGCGCTCAGACAGGTCGCAGGTCAGCATACACGGCATTTGCAAGCCGCCGACAGGCACCCGTGCCTCGACAAAGTCCGATAGACGTTTGCTGACGAGGGTTGCCAGCACGTCGAGCCTTTCAGCGTAGATGCCGCGCATGGTGCGGACATGCGCGCCGAAATGCCCGCCTTCCATGAAGCGGGCGAGCGTCAGTTGCGCCATCGGGGCGGAGTGCCCGTCAAGCAGCGTGCGCGCGACGGTCATCGGCTTCACGAGCTGGGGCGGCAGCACGACGTAGCCGATCCTCAAGCCCGGAAAGAGCGATTTGGTGAAGGTGCCGATGTAGATCGTTCGGTCGTGCGAATCGAGGCCCTGCACGCAGGCTGTTGGCCTGCCGGCATAATGGAATTCACTGTCGTAATCGTCCTCGATGATCCATGCCTGATGTCGGGCGGCCCATTCGATCAGCGCCAGACGGCGATCGAGTGCCAGCGTCGCGCCGGTCGGGAATTGGTGCGAAGGCGTCAGGAACACGGCCTTGACCTTACGTGATTCAGTCGTGATCTGCTCGACGACGATGCCCTGACGATCCACGCGAACGGGCACGCATTCCAACCCCGCCGCGTCGAAGGCCCTGCGCGCGCCATAGTAAGCGGGGTCCTCGATGAAGATTCGATCGCCGGAGTCGAGCAGCAAGTTCGCACACAGGGTTAGTGCCTGTTGCGAGCTGGTGAGGATCAGCACCCGGTCGGCCGTGGCGCGCGCGCCCCGCTCAAGGTTCACATAATCGGCAACGGCGCGTCGCAGCGGTTCGGTCCCCTGCGGATCGCCATGAAGCAGGGCCTGCGTGCCGGTTTCCTTCAACACTTGCCGCTCCAGACGCTCCCAGAGCTGAAGCGGAAAGTTGCGTGTCTCCGGCACCCCATGCGCGAAAGGCCGCGGTGCGAGCAGCTCGCGCACGCCGCCGCTGCGAAACATGGCGTTGCCGCGCTTGCTGATATTTGGAGCCTGGTTGCGCAACAGCGCGTCCCGCTGGGACAGTCTGCGCCCCGGCGTGAACTCCGTCATCTCCGTCACGAAGCTGCCGCTGCCTATTCGCCGGTCGATGAAACCTTCGGCGTGAAGCTGGGCATAGGCTGCCTCGATCGTGTCGCGCGACACACCGAGGGATTTGGCGAGCGCGCGCGAGGCTGGCAGCGGTTTCCCCGGTCCGAGCGCGCCATCGAGAATCAACTGCCTGATCGCCCGCTGAATCCGCGCGTGAAGCGGCATCGCCGCATGGGCGGGATGGGCAAGCCAGGCCTTCACGGACTCGAGTTGGGAATGCCTAAACAAATGGTCTGGGTCTCTCGAATGAAGTGGATGGGTTCAACAGACCATTGACCGACTAGATGTCAAGCCAGCTCATCGCCGCTGCATCGAAGCCCTCTGGAGTCTCGTCAAGACTATGTCGTCTGGTTCATCATCATCCATTCGCTTGAGCGATCTGACGCACCCTGTCGTCGCGGGGCTGATCTCCGTCCTCGTCAACTATGGCGGCACGTTCATTCTCGTCTTTCAGGCCGCCAAGGTCGCGGGCCTGAGCCCGGAACTGACGGCATCCTGGGTCTGGTCCGTTTCCATCGGCGTGGGGCTGACAGGACTTTTCCTGAGCTGGCGCTATCACGAGCCGATCATCACAGCCTGGTCCACTCCGGCAGCGGCTTTCCTCGTCACCGCGCTTGCAACGACACCCTATGCGGAGGCGATCGGAGCTTACATGATCTCGGCGGCGGCATTCGTCGCTCTCGGCGTATCAGGCTGTTTCGAGAAGGTCATCCGGCTGATCCCGCCCGGCATCGCCTCGGGCCTGCTCGCCGGCATCCTGCTGCAATTCGGTATCGGCGCATTCGGCGGCGCGAGCGTCGATCCGTTGCTGGTCGGGTTGCTGATCGTCGCTTATGTCGTGCTGAAGCGTTTCTCCGCCCGCTATGCCGTGGTCGGCATCCTCGTTCTTGGGCTCGCGTTCCTGCTGACGCAAGGCCGCGTCGAGCTGTCGGGGCTGCAGCTTCAGTTCGCAATTCCAGTGTTCACTATGCCGGAATTCTCGCTGAATGCGCTCCTGGGCGTCGCGCTGCCGCTGTTCCTGATTACGCTGACCGGCCAATACATGCCGGGAATGCTCGTGCTGCGGAACGACGGCTTCAAGACCAGCGCCAATCCCATCGTGACCGTGACGGGCCTCGGCTCGCTCCTCATGGCACCGTTCGGCTCGCACGCCTTCAACATCGCGGCCATCACGGCGGCCATTGCCACCGGCAGAGAAGCCCATGAAGACCCGTCGAAGCGGTGGATTGCCGGCATCGCGGCGGGCGTCTTCTACGTCCTCGTCGGGGCGTTCGGCGTGACGCTCGCCGCCGTGTTCATGGCATTCCCTGCAACTTTCATCACGACGCTGGCCGGTCTCGCGCTGCTCGGCACGATCGGCGGCAGCCTCGCAGGAGCGATGGCCGATCCGACCTCCCGTGAGGCGGCGTTGATTACCTTTCTGGCCTCCGCCGCGAACATCAAGCTGCTCGGCATCGGCGGGGCATTCTGGGGGCTGCTGATCGGCCTTGTCGCCTACGTCGTTCTGAACGGCTGCCTGCGGCGCCGAGAGTTATTGGGGCAGACTATCTCGCCTTGAGTGGATCGCCCGCGGTCCGCGTCAGGCGATCCGCCTTTACCAGTACGCGATCGTCAGCAGGCTGCGGCCGCAGTGAGAAGCTGATCGCGACAAAAGCGACGCAGAGCGCTATGCCCACCGCCATGGCGCGCTGAAAGGTTGGCCTATCAGCATTTTGAAATGAGGGGGTGCTACTCCTCTTTGCCAGCTGTTCAAATCCAGCTTGGGAAAGCTTTTGCAATTGTTCGGCTTCGCGATGCTCGATGGAAAGCGCGCGGTAGTGAGCGGCCATCTCACGATAGTGTTCTCGTGACAAAAGATCGATCGCCTCCGCAGCGCGTTTTTCAAACGCCCGGGCTCGGTCGGCAAGCTCTTTTGCCTTTGACATCGGGCACCTCATTCGAAGGTGGTCCGCTGGAAACCAAATAATTGGTCGGCCGGCGCGTCAATCCGGTTCAACGCTTGGACGACCTCAGGTTCACGTTGGCGAGCCCAATAGCCGTGTCGCGTTGCATTTTGTTTGCGAACGAGCTGAGCGATATCTTCAGCTTGGATTGCTTTTCGTTCACGCGCCTTTCGACAGACCGGTGTTCAAACTTTTCCCGCGCTCACTTTGCCCCGCCGGTCGGAGATGGGACAGGAACTATGCCCCATCGCGCCGCAAAAACTTCACAGTTTGAGGAACCAATACCCGTGCCCGCTGGGGGATCAGCGCATGGGGGAGCCATGACTGACAGCGAGTGGAAGGAGCGCTGGCACGAGGTCGAGCGCTTTCGATTGATGGCGCGGGAAACGACTGACCCAGTGGCGGCGGCTCTGCTTCTCGACATCGTGTCGGACTTGGAGGCCGACTTGAATGAGTTGGTCGACGTAGAGGCGCAGGGGCTGCCAGGGTTTGGGGCCGCCGCTTGAGTGAAGGCTTGGTCGATTGAGCCAGCCAGGCAACCGAAGCCTGTTCGGCGAGCAACTCGCCATAGTTTCGCGAAGTTGCTCGCGCCGCCCGACTGAGGAACGGCGAGGCGCCGGCGCGCCGGTTTGCGCTGGCGGGCGCTCATCCTTCGCCGCGCGGGTTCGCTGCTTTGTAATGCCGGGCGCCTGCGATGAGCGGCTAGTTCTTTGAGACTAGTCGTTTATCTCTAATTCTCATGTCCGGCTTGGCGTTGGCGATGCACGATGGAATTGATATTCGGCGCCATCGTTGTATTCGAGGGATTCCGGCGAAGGCGGATTAGGACACGAAAGCGGCGTCTAAAGTAGCTCGCAAATTATCGATTCCTGGGGGGCCGGCGCAGCGTAAGCCCCACCGCTGGTCGTGGGTGTGAAAAGCCTTGCGACGTCGCGCTCGCGGGTCAGACGCGGAGCCACCGATCACGGTATAAGGACCGCAGCGAACGCCATCGCTATGGGAAGCAACCCGAGACCGATCCCGCCGGCTCTGTAAGCCATCCCCTTGTCGAGTAGTGGTCTGGATGGGTGACGCATGACCAAGCCTCCTCGCAGCCCCACCGACGGCAGCATGCACCCGCTGAAGGAAATCCGCTAGGGCCTTTATGGCGCTTGGCGGTGTACACACCGCCAACTGCCTGGAGGAGGTGCGTGTGGACCTTTGATCACCAACCGCGGCACGCCGCCTAGCCTTGTGCGGTCGCCGTATATGGAGTCGAGCCAGCTTTCCGTAAGGGATACATCCTGCCACGGGATTGGATGCGGCTTAGTTTTGGAGAGCGGCCGATCGTCTTTCGGGTTTGTATCCGCAACCTCCTAAGAACAAGGAGCCGCGAACCGACGTGGCCTTACTTTCGAAAATAGGTCTTTGCTGCCAATCCGGTAATGATTATCTACGCCTCGGCAAAGATTCCGAGGGCTACGGTCGATCAAGACAAGCGCCCCAAACTCAATGTTTTTGCTACCTTGCAGCAAGTGTAGACGAGGCCGACAGATGAAAAGAGCGTTCTGGCTACTTCTGATCGCCACGAACACGCTGCTGATCGAACCGGCAGTTGCGCAGCCTTCTGTCGGCGGTCCATCCAGGCGGCTCTCTTCAGTAGGCGGACCTCGGCCGCAAGTGAACCCGATAGTGGCGCAGCAGAAGGGTACAGTCGTAACACCACAAACGGCGCCCACAAAACACTCCCTTAAAAAGTAGCGCGCGACCTGGATGTCAACCATCGCCTGCTGCGGTGCGACTGACTGACCTTCACTAAGGCCGAATCCGACAAGTGGAAGCAGCTCGTCAGTGACGTGCATATCCTGATTTCACCGGCGCACCATTAGCTTATAATTACATCAACCCTCTCCATGAGAGGGCTTACTGCAACGCAGCGGCTTAGAACGGCCAGTTTGCCCACAACAGACATGATGCGAAAGGAGGTCTGCCAAGGGACGGCACGACTTCAGTAGCCGTCAGGTATCGGGCTTCCAATTTCGCAACGGTTAACGGCAGCTAACACAACCTAACAGGCAATTTCCACGCGGTTGCGCCAATGTGAGCGTAGCCTTCAGGCGCAAGACAAGTGTCAAACGGCCGTTCGTGCACAACGAGGAAAAGGTGCCCGCTGCCCGACGCAAGCTTCCTTCTCACCTCAACCGGGCTGAAATCCCACGACAGTCGGGCCTTGGCTCGGACAACGCGTTCGCCCCCAAACCGAAAGGAGCTCGACATGACCAGGAGTCTACCTCTCGTGCGCTGCAAGATGAGCCGTCTCGATCTGATCTTCTTCCTTGCCCTCAGCATGCTGCTGATCTTCCCCGCCGTTTCCAGGGCGCAGCAGAGCCCTCCGGTCGCCGAACAGATCGCCAAGGTCTACGGCCTCGATTCGTTCGGGCAAGTTGAGGCCATCCGCTATACTTGGAACGCGGAATTTCCCGGCGGTCACAAAGTCTCCAACAAATGGGAATGGGTCCCGAAAACCGGCACTGTCTCCTACGAGGGGAAAGACAAGCAAGGCAATCCGGTCAAGGTGACCTATCAGCGCTCGCAGCTCGACGGCCAGAGCGATGTCGTCAAGAAGGAAGTCGATCCGGCATTCGCCAACGACCAGTATTGGACGCTGCTCCCTTTCCACCTTCTGTGGGATGGCGCGTCGGCAACCGACGAGGGCCAGCAGAAGCTACCGATCGGTGATGGGACCGCTCGGAAGGTCGCGATGAAATATCCATCGGAAGGTGGCTACCAGCCTGGCGACACCTGGGACCTCTACGTCGGCCCCGACGAGCGGATCGTGGCAATCACCTACCACCGGGGTGCCCCCAACCCGCCCCACCTCGTGAGCGCAACCTATGCGGCCTACAAGAAAGCTGGGCCCTTACTGATCTCAACGGATCACCCCGGAATCGTGGATGGAAAAGACTTCCGGATCACGCTGACGGATGTGTCGCTGAAGCTTGCAGGATCCGACAAGTGGATTGACGCGCACTGAGCCACGCAGGCGGATATGAGGGGCGAGGCGTGCCGCCCGATCGTTTGGACGGCGGCGCGCCTTGTCGGCCGACGGCAGTGAAGTAACGATCGCATCAACCCATACGTAGAGTGATTGTCCGATACCGGGAGCCCGCGCCCATGCCGACCAATCCCTTCACCGACATTTGGCATTTCCTGACCGCGGCGACGAATGATTACCTGCACCAGGGAGGTTGGCGCTGGCCGATCCTGGCGCTGTTCTGGGTGCTTCTGCTTGCCAGCATTGCAATGGCGTTGCGGAATTGGCAGGCGGACCCGTCGCAACGGACAGGGCGGCATCTCGGAATCTGGCTGGTGCGGGTGTTGGTCGGCATCATGTGGTTCCAGGGCATGTTGTGGAAGCTGCCGCTGCCGGTATCCGACGGCCTCCAATACTGGACCGAGCAGGAAACGACCAGTGCGGCGTTCGAGTTTCACCGCACCTTCCTGAAGGATGTCGTGTTGCCCCACATGACGATATTTGGGCCGATCGTCTTTCTTGCCGAACTCACATTCGCAGGATCGATGATCTTGGGGCTCGCGGTGCGGTTCGTGGGCGTGCTTGCCATCACCTATACGCTGCAACTCTGGCTCGGCCTCTATGACAACTCGTCGGAGTGGCCGTGGACGTACATGTTCCTTGCCCTGCTGATGTTCCTGTTCGTGATCGAGGCCGCTGGCCGCAGCCTCGGATTTGATGCCTGGTTGCACCGCGATGTCCCTGCCGTTCGCGACGGAAAGGGCTTTGTCGGCTGGTTCTTCAACATGGCAGGCTAGCCATCGTTTCTTGTGAAAGATGCGCACGTTCAGCGAGACATGCAGCATGGGATCGACACGACCGGCTGCTGCGGGGATAGCAATGCCTTGCCATTCCCGCACCGAATAGAGGCCACCGGAGTTACGTCAATCAAAGCTATCTTGTTACATCCCTCGAAATTTTTTCCCCGCTTGGTGAGCTCTTCGGCCGCCTGCGGTCGTAGCCATCGGGCGGCGCTTGCCGGCTATCGATGAGAACGCTACCAATGACCCAGCGAGCTGGAGGTCTGTCTGACAATGACGGTCGATGATTGCAGGGTCCCGCCGATTCTCGCCCAAAAACATTACACAGCGCCGTCCGCCTTCACGCCGGAAAATCTGCTGCGCGAAGCGCGCAGGCAAAAGCGGATTGCAGACACGAGCGTTCCTGCCGTCTGCGTGCTCGACCCTGACGGCGACATTGTGCGCAGCCTGATTGCCCGAGGCGAAGCCCGGCTCGAACCCGGATGGGCCTGCTACCACACGCAGCTCTACACTTTCAGGCGCGGCGGGATTGATTTCGGAATTGTCGGCTGCGCCGTCGGCGCCTCGTTCGCGGTATTGATCGCCGAGGAAATGTTTGCGTCAGGCTGCAAGCTACTGATCAGCGTTACCTCCTCGGGTCAGATCTTGCCGATACGCCCGCCGCCTTATTTTATCACAATCGATCGCGCGCTGCGCGACGAAGGTACCAGCTATCACTATATGGCCGCGTCCGACTACGCGCATGCTGATGCCGGATTGATCGCGGAACTCGATGGCGCGTTCCACGGCTTTACCGTGCCTGTTCTCACCGGCGCGACCTGGACGACGGATGCGCCATTTCGCGAAACCCAGTTGGCAATCGATGCAATGGCCAAGAGGAATCTGATGGCCGTTGAAATGGAAGCAGCCGCGCTCTACGCGTTCGCACAGGTCCGACAAAAGCCAGTACTGTGCTTTGCCCATGTGACAAATCAGATGGGACGCGTCGATGGTGACTTTGAAAAAGGTGAGGCGGACGGTAGCCATGATGCGCTGCAATTGATCGCGATCGCTGCCGATCGCCTGCGGTCACGATTGCCGTGAGCGTCGCGGCGATCGGGATCATCGGCAAGACGCCGCAGCCCGGCCGCTCAAAAACACGGCTTGCGACAGCCGTTGGCGAGGTCGCCGCTTCCGAGCTGTCCGCCTGCTTTCTCCGGGACGTTGCCGCGGCCATCGAGGCGGTCCCTGAGCCGCTCGGCAGACGAGGCTACGGAGTCTATGCGCCGGCGGGCACCGAACACATCATGCGGCAGCTGCTTCCGGCGACGTTCGGACTGTTGCTCCAGACCGGCGACGATCTCGGCCATGTGCTGCTTGGCGCGACGCGCGCGCTCCTGGAGGCCGGACATGACTGCGTCCTGCTCGTCAATGGCGACAGCCCGACCCTGCCAACCCGCCTGCTGGTGCAGGCTGTTGAAGCCCTGCGCGAGGCGGGCGACCGGATGGTGCTTGGGCCGGCCTCCGACGGCGGCTATTATCTCATCGGCTTGAAACACCCGCATCGGCAATTGTTCACGCAGATTGCATGGGGAACGGAAACAGTTGCCCGCAGTACCTGCGAGCGCGCCGCCGAAATCGGGCTTGCCACAACGCTGCTTTCGGAATGGTACGACGTCGACGACATCCAAACGTTGCGTTGGCTGCAGGACGAACTGGCTGGGCGCTCGACCCGGTTTCGGGGAGGCGGGCTTGCTGCGGCGAGCCGGGCCTTTCTCGGCACCGTGCCGCAGTTAGATCTGTGAGCCAATGTCAGGAGCTGTTGCCCATCAATTCGGTCGAATGGCGCGTGTCGCCGACAGCGCGTCTCCGCTTCATCTGCTGGCAGGCATCGGTATTGTCGTTGTCGGTCTGACGCTCATCACACCGTTCGCCTTCGAGGCTCTCGGCGACAATGCCTTCATGGCCGCGACTATTCCCGTGGGGCTGCTTGCGATCGTGGCGACGCGGCTCGCCGAGCGCAGGCAAGATGGGCGCGTTCTGTGGTTCATCTTCGGCGTTGCGATCGTTCTGAGAGTCTATGCGCTGTGGTTCGATCCGCTGCTGTCCAGCGACATCTATCGCTATGTCTGGGATGGCAGGGTTCAGGCGAACGGCATTAACCCGTATCGCTTCGCCCCTGCTGACGAGGCGCTGGCGTTCTTGCGCGACGGCGCGATTTTTCCGAACATCAATCGGGCCGATACCGCCGTCACAATCTATCCTCCGGTCGCGCAATTCTTCTTTCTCGTCGTCACGCGGATCGGTGAAAATGTGACCGTGATGCGCATCGCGCTGCTGGGGGCCGAGTCCATCACCGTTTTGCTGATCGTGCTCTTGCTGCGGCGCATGAACCGCCCGATGACGCGTGTGACCGCCTATCTCTGGCATCCGCTTCCCGTGTGGGAGATTGCCAACAGCGGCCATGTAGACGCGCTGATGGTGGCGTTGATGCTGCTCGGCCTGTGGATCGCGCTGGCCGGTCATGCACTCCGCGGCGCCGTCGCGATCGCATGTTCAGTGCTGGTGAAACCTTATGTTGCGCCCGTGCTGGCCGGGATCTGGCGCCCGTGGGACCTCAAAATGCCGCTCGTCGTGATCGCTGTCGTGGCGCTTTGCTATCTTCCCTATCTGTCGGTCGGGTGGGGAGTTCTTGGCTTCCTGGCCAACGGCTATCTGACGGAAGAAGGCATCAGGGCCGGCAACGATCTCTGGCTGTTGTCAGTCTGGCGGCTTGTGTTTGGCGAGCATCAAGGTGATGTCATCGCCTACGTCATATTGGCAGCGCTGCTTCTCTTGTTCTTGGGGCTCTCCGTGGCCCGCAGCGCCGATCACGCCGTCGCGTCCCGGCTCGCTCACATCAACATGCTGTTACTCGTTACCCTCCTGTTGTTGTCGCCAAACTATCCTTGGTATTTTCTTGTTATCATGCCGTTTGTCGCCCTGTGCGGCTCTGCGCCAACCTGGATCGTGTCGATCGGAGCGCTGTTGCTGTCGGAGCAGCTCGACTGGGATTTCTACATTCCAAGAATGGTGACCAAGTCGGTCCTGTTCGGAGGCCTTTTGCTCGCTTGGGCTGCCATGGCCTGGACTCGCATGCAGCGAACCGCAGATAAGGGGGAATCAGCATGAGCGATTCCGCCGAAGTGTCAGGCGCCGGGAAGCCATTCGATCCGCGCCGTTATCACGAGCAGGTCGCGGGCGAGCGCACCGATATCGCTGCGCGTCCGCCAGTCTGCCTCTATCTGGAAGTGACCAACCGCTGCAATCTTTTGTGCACCACCTGTCCTCGTACCTATGAGGAGCTCGAGCCGCCGGCAGACATGAGCTGGGACCTGTTCACGTCGATCGTCGATCAGGCTCCCGGTCTTGCGCGGGCGGTTCTGCATGGCGTCGGCGAGCCAATGCTGGTCGCGAACCTGCCTCGGATGGTCAGATACCTGAAGGACCGCAGCGTCCACGTCCTGTTCAACACCAATGGGACGGTCCTCAGCGAACGCAACGGCCGTGCGCTGATTGACGCCGGGCTTGACGAATTGCGTGTGTCGCTCGATGCCTCAAACCGCGGGAGTTTCAAGGCGATCCGCGGAAGGGACTATTTCAGCCGCATCACCCGCAATGTGCGCGCGTTTCGCGAGCTGCAGGAGCGGGAAGGACACATGAAGCCGCAGGTTTCGATCTGGCTCACAGGTCTCAAGGAGACCGTCGCGGAACTCCCGGCATTCGTGACGGTTGCAGCCGAGATCGGCGTGAAGGAGGTCTATCTGCAACGGCTGGTGTTTTTCGATGAAGCGGCAATTGGCAAAGCCCAGCCGGATCAGGCCCTGTTCGAGCGCCTGACCGAGGGAGAAGCGACCTATCTGAAACAGGCCGAAGAGCTGGCGCGTTCCCTTGGCGTGACCTTCAGCGCGTCCGGCGCGGCGAGCGAGCCGGGACTAAGTCTGAAGGGTAGCGGCGAGGATTCGCCGTGGTCGCTGTGTCGGCGGCCATGGTCTCTGATGTATTTCACGGCCAGTGGCCGCGCCCTGCCGTGCTGCATCGCGCCGTTTTCGCAGCATGGCTATGACAACTATACGCTCGGCAATGCAAGGCAGGAATCCTTGCGGGAGATCTGGAACGGGCGCGCATATCGAAACTTTCGGGCGGCGCTGCTTTCCGACAAGCCGCCGAAGGCTTGCGCCAATTGCGGCCTGCGTTGGAGCCTGTGAGCGAGGTGCCAGTCGTCTCGGCGATCATTCCGTGTATCGACGAGGAAGCGGCGATTGGCCAGGTCGTGACCGCGGTGCTGACGCAGAATGTGAGCGAGATCGTCGTTGTCGACGGGGGCTCAAGGGACGGTACCGTCGCGCGCGCAGAGGCCGCCGGAGCTCGTGTGATTGTCGAGCCGCGACACGGCTACGGCCGCGCGATCCAGGCGGGTATCGCCAAACTGCGAGACGACGCCGATATTGTCGTCTTTCTCGACGGCGACGGCAGTGATCCCGCCGAATTCGTCTCTGAGCTGGTGGCGCCGATCGTTGCGGGCCAGGCTGTCTTCGTCCTCGGTTCACGCGTTCGCGGTTCACGCGAGCCCGGCAGCCTGGCGCCACAGCAGCTCATCGCGGCCCATGTCGGCGGGCTGCTCTTGCGGCTCGTCTATGGTGCTAGCTTCACGGATCTATCGCCATTTCGCGCCATCCGCCGGGCTGAACTCGCGCATCTCGGGATGAAGGAGGAGACCTATGGCTGGAATCTCGAAATGCTGATGCGGGTTGCGGCCGCTCGGCTGCCGGCACTGGAGATTGCCGTTGGACAGCGCCGCCGGATCGGAGGTGTATCGAAGGTCTCTGGCAACGTCATCGCTGGGGTCAAGGCGGCCTGGTCCATTTCCGCGACCTTCGTTCGCCTCGCGTTTGAGCTGCGAGCTTCTCGCAGACAATAGCTATCAGGAGCCGTTGTCAGCGCCTGTCGGTGTGATCTCGGAGGACAATGCTCTATCCAGCTGAGCTACGGGTGCCCGCAGGGCTTCCTTTTGCCGATTGACCCCTATCGACAACGGCCTTGGCCGGGAACTGCCGGGGCTGCGGCAGCCTTTCGACTGCCGCCGTGCGCGAACGACAGAAAGGAAAAAGGGGAGGCCGGCTAGCGGGCGTCCAAGGAAAGCTGCTCGAGCACCGCATACGTTGCCTTGATGCGCGCCGGAATCGGAAGGGTCTTGTTGGCCAGCATCACGATTCCGATCTTCTTCTCAGGCACGAAGGCAACGTAGGCACCGAACCCGGTCGCCGAGCCTGTCTTGTTGAACAGCGTGGGCTGCGAAGGGATCCGCGGTGGGGCCAACAGCGTCGTGGCCTGGGCCTCCATCGCCATCGTGCTGGAGTTGCCGGCCAAGAGCTGGCGCAATGTGACCGGGTAAGGGTATTGCTCCCAACCGAGTCCTTGCACCATGTCGCCGACCCCATAATACCCAACGTGAGTGCCTTCGATGGCGCGCTGCATGGGTGCCTCAAACTTTTCCGGCGCAATGTTGGCCTCGACGAAACGAATCAGGTCGGCCGACGTGGATTTGATGCCGCCGTAGGCTGCAGAAAGGACACCGCGACTGGCGCGCACCGGCTGGTTATCCTTGTTGTAGCCCCACGCGTAATTGTGCATCTCCAATTCGGGGACTCGAATGTAGCTATGGCTGAGGCCGAGCTTGGGAAGAAGCTGGGCTTCGACAAGATCGGCGAAATCGGCGTTCGCGGCGAGGCCGGCAATATGTCCGAGCAGGCCGATGCTGGGGCTCGAGTATTGCCGCGAGGCGCCGGGCGCGGCGGATGGCTGCCAGTGCTGGAAATAGTTCCACCATCCCGGCATCGTTCGTGACGGCGTCCGGGAACTGCAGTGGCAGCCCGCCGGCGGTATATGTGCCGAGATTGAGGAGGCTGGCCTCATCGATGGCGCTGTGGCGCAACTCCGGCATGTATTTCCCCGGATGATCGTCGAGCGAAATCTTGCCGAGCGCTTGCGCATAGGCGACCAACGTCGCCGTGAAGGCCTTGCTCACTGAGCCGATCTCGAACAGCGTGGCCTCCGTCACGGGCGCGTTGCTGTCCTTCGACGTCACCCCGTAATTGAAGAAGTAATGCTGACCGCCGATTGTCACGGCTACGGCTATCCCCGGCACGTCATGCTCTTCGAGGAGCGGGCGAAAGCTGCGATCCACGGCGGCCGTGATGTTCCCGGGGCTATCGCCGGCCCTGACTACAGCGGGGATCAGTGAGAGCAGGACAAACGCCATCAGGGCGGTACTGCCGATCGACAATCGGAGCGCAGCGCGGCGCGTCACAGGGGATAGCAGTCCAACAAGCCTCACAGGTCAGCTCCTTTTGTTCTGGCATTTTTCGGCTGGCCGCGGTCCCGTTCGACACCGCCAGCCAGGGAGCTCCTACTAATTCAATGGGTCTAGGCTTCACAGGCGACAAATCGTAAGAGTTGGCCCTACAAAAATTTGGGTCTCGTCTCGTCATGACCAAGTCCTACCTGCCGCTCAACGCCTTGCGCGCCTTCGAGGCCTCGGCGCGGCATCTCAGCTTCACCAGGGCCGGGATGGAGTTGCGTGTCGGCCAGGCTGCCGTCAGCCATCAGGTGAAGGGGCTGGAAGAACGGTTGGGCGTCCAATTGTTCCGGCGGCTGCCGCGCGGTCTCGCGCTCACCGACGAGGGACAGGCGCTTCTGCCGACCATCGCGGAATCGTTCGGCCGGATGCGGATGACGCTGGAACAGTTCGAGCGCGGCCACTTCCGCGGCATCGTGAGTGTGGGCGTCGTCGGGACCTTCGCCACAGGGTGGCTGATTTCGCGACTGCCTGCGTTTCAGGAGTTGCATCCGTTTGTCGACGTGCGCATTCAAACCAACAACAATCGCGTCGATCTCGCCGGCGAAGGTCTCGATTTTGCTGTTCGGTATGGCGACGGCTCGTGGCGCAGCAGCGATGCAGTGCACCTGCTTCGGGCGCCACTATCGGCCGTCTGCGCGCCGCATATTGCTGAGCGTGTCAGTCAGCCGCGGGATCTCGCCGAGGAGGCGCTGCTGCGCTCGTACCGCACCGACGAGTGGCCGCGCTGGTTTGCGGCTGCTGGAATTGTGTGCCCGCCGATCAAGGGAGCGATGTTCGACTCATCGATCACGATGGCGGAAGCGGCAGCCCAGGGCGCTGGCGTCGCTCTCGTGCCCGTCGCGATGTTCGAACGGGAATTGTCACTGGGCCGCCTGGTCCAGCCGTTCGATGTGACGGTTGCGATGGGAGACTACTGGCTCACCTCGCTGAAGTCGAAGGCGGAGACAGATGCGATGCGCGCGTTTCGTCGGTGGATCGTAGCGGCGGCTGGCATGAGCAATGCAGCGCAAGCACCTGATCAAGCGCTTGAGCGATGAGAAAACTCTTGCAGTGGTCAGTCTGCAACGATTGGCGCACCCGACACGATTCGAACGTGTGACCTTTGCCTTCGGAGGGCAACGCTCTATCCAGCTGAGCTACGGGTGCAGCGAGGTCCCATTTAGCCGATTGGCGAGGGGCGGGCAACCGCTTCTCGCCGTGTCGGTCAGGCCGATTTGCGGGCGGTGGGGCCGCCAGGACCTGGAACGTTCGCCTGTATGCCGTCCCGGGCGAGGCCGGCGAACTCGGCAAGCACCCGTTCGGTGCAGATGACGCGGTTGCGGCCGAGCCGTTTGGCCGCTTAGAGCGCCTGGTCGGCCGATCCAAGCAGCCGGTCGGGGCCGCCGTCGGCATCGCCGGGAATCCGGCTGGCGACGCCGACGCTGAGGGTGACGTGTTCGCTGGCACCGTCCGCGCCGTATCCGCAACGTCGACGGCTTTGGCCGGCTTCGCCATCTCAGGCCACCGCCGCCACCGCCGCGGCGTCGCCCGGACCGAACAGTTTTCGTACCTCGGCGGCCGGCTTCGGCGCGCTGAACAGATAGCCCTGCATCTCCGTGCAGCCGAGCGCGCGCAATATCTCGCGCTGTGCCGCGGTCTCGACGCCCTCGGCGACCGTGGTCATGTTGCTGGCGGCGGCGATGTTCACCACCGCCTGAACGATGACGGGCGCCCCGCTCGTCTCTGCTATGTCGGCAACGAAGCAGCGGTCAATCTTGATCTTGTCGAACGGGAAGCGCTTCAGATAGCTCAGCGAGGAGTAGCCGGTGCCGAAATCGTCGAGCGCGATGCGCACGCCGATTGCGCGGAGCTGGTGCAGGATCGAGAGCGCGGCCTCGTCGTCGCGGATCAGAACGGCCTCGGTGATCTCTAGCTCGAGGCGGCGCGGATCGAGCCCGGAGGCGGCGAGCGCGCCGGCGATTCGGAGCGCGAGGGTGTCGCATTTGAGCTGCACCGGCGAGACGTTGACGGCAACATGCACATGCGCCGGCCACGTTGCGGCCTCGTTGCAGGCCGTGCGCAGCACCCAGTCGCCGAGCTCGTTGATCAGGCCGGTATCCTCGGCAATCGGAATGAACTCCGCCGGCGACACCATGCCGCGCTCGGGATGGCGCCAGCGCAGCAGGGCCTCGCAGCCTGAGACCTCGTTCGAGCGCAGATCGACCAGCGGCTGGTAGTGAATCTCGAAGCCGCCATATACCAGGGCTTGACGCAGATCCTGCTCCATGGTCAGGCGCGCCTTGGCGCTCGCGTCCATGGCCGGTTCGAAGAAGCGGTGGGTGCGGCGACCTTCCGCCTTGGCGCCGTACATTGCGAGGTCGGCGTTCTTGATGAGCTGGTCGATATCGGTGCCGTCCTGCGGCGCCAGCGCGATCCCGATGCTCGCGTCGGTGGAGAGCTGATGGCCGAGGCAGTGATAGGGCCGGCGGATCGCCTCATAGATGCGCGTCACGAATGACAACACGTCGGCGGCGGCGTCGATCCCGGTCTGGATCACCGCGAACTCGTCGCCGCCGAGCCGCGCGATCAGGTCGCTCTTCCTGAGGCAGCCGCGGAGGCGCCCGGCAATTGCCTTCAAGAGCTCGTCGCCGACGTGATGGCCGAGCGAATCGTTGATGCCCTTGAACTCGTCGACGTCGATATAGAGCAGCGCGAACTTTCCGCCGCCGGCGACCTTGGCCAGCTCGCGTTCGATCTGTTCCCGGAACAGCGTCCGGTTCGGCAGGTCGGTCAGCGCATCGTAATGCGCCATGTGTTCGATCTTTTCGTCGGTTCTTCTCTGTTCTGTGACGTCCTCGATCACGTTAATGATGTAGCGCGGCTCGCCGGCCCTGTCGCGGACGCCGATGCGCTTCGAAATAGTATGCCGCTGGCCATCGCTCCTCGTCTTCCAGGACTGTTCGTTCAGCAACAGCCGATCGGGCGACTGCAGCAGGGCGTCATCATCGCGCGTGACGATGTCGGCCTGCGATTCCGGCAGGATATCGGCCGCGGTCTTGCCGACGATCGTCTCCCCCGATTTATCGAACGTCTCCTCGGCAATCCGGTTGACCAGCAGATATCGCCGCGTCTGGGCGTCCTTCACAGTGATCTGGGAGGGGATGTGATCGATGATCTCACGGAGGAACGTGTAGTTGCGATCCCGCTCCTGCTCCAGATTGCGCCGCTCAGTGATTTCCTCGATCGTGGCGACCCAGCCGCCCTGCGGGAGCGGGGTGTTGATGACCTGGAAGGCACGCCCGTTGGGCAGTTCACGGATCCTGGTGGAGACCTTGCCCTCGCCGACGATTCGCATGACATCGGCGCAAAGCACCTCGACGTCGCCATTGAGTACTCCGCGTTCCTTGCGGTGGTGCATGGCGTCTCGGATGTGGGAGCCGGGCTTGATGACGTCCGTGGACAGGCCGAACATGTCGGCATAGCGGCGGTTACACGTGACGATGTATCCAGCGGAGTCGTACAGGATCAATCCCTGCGACATGTTGTTCAGGGCGGTGTCGAGCCGCAGCCGCTCCGCTTCCAGCCGCTTCTGGGCGTCGCGGTTCTGCCGGCGGATCTGGCGAATGATGAGAAAGAGAGTGAGCGCGATGACCGCGGCCGAAAGTGCCGCCGTGGTCACCATGAAGCCGGTCTGCTGCCGCCAGTCCGCGAGCGCGGCCGACATGGTGTTGGTCGCAACGATGACCAGCGGGAAATGCGTCAGCGACGCAGCCGAGCCCAGCCGCTCTTCGCCGTCGACGGGGCTCATGACGCGAAGCGTGTGCTGGCCGCCGCGGCTCAGCACTTTCTGCATCAAGGGCGCGTTCTTGTAGCTCCTTCCTATCAGGCCTTCGACATGCGGGTAGCGGGCCAGCATCTTGCCTTCGCGATCGAACAGCGAGATCGCCGCGCCTTCCGCGAGCGCGACGGAAGCGAAATAGCGCTGGTAGCTGTCGGGATCGATGCGCCGGACCATCGCGCCGACAAAGGTGCCGTCCGGCAGGCTCAGCCGCCGCGCGACGACCGTGGTCCATTTGTCGATCAGGTAGCTGTGCACGGATTCCAACTGCACCGGCTCCGACAGCGGATTCGATTTGAAGGCCTGGAAATAGGCGCGCGATGAAATGTTGATCTTGGGGAGCGGCTGCGACCGCGACCAGTTGATCAGCTCGCCGTCGGTATCGTAGATCGCGATATCGCCGAGATGGGACACGGCGCTGACCTCGCGCCGCAGCATCTCGTTTGCGGCGGACCCCGACATCCGCTCACGGAACATCGCAGGCGAGGCGATCTGAGGCAGGTTCATCCGCCCGATCAGGTCGGCAGCGTTGACGTCGGAATCCTCGAACTGCTGATCGAAATGCCGCGCGATCAACTGCACGGTGTTTTCCAGCTCGCGCTCGCGATTTGTCAGGGTGCGTTCGCGGAACTCGCCGACAGCCATGGCAGTCACGGCAAAGATGGCGGCCACCAGCAATGCGCCTGACAGCGTCAGCCACAGCACGGGTCCGCGCCGCATGGCAGCGTCCCAGCCGCTCTTCGCGGCCAGCAACATCCTATCTGCCATTCCTGAGACCCGGCGCATTCCCACTCCCTGAAGGAACAGAAATACTACGGACAGATGGCCCAAAGCTTAGGAAAGCCGGTTACTTACGGCTTAAGCCGGTTGCGCATTAGTACGGATATCCAGCAACGCGGGAATCGCAGCGCCTCGCGCCATGGTTGCATGGCGCTCGCCCTTAAGCGCTGCGCTGTATCGTTAATGGCGGCTTAATGCGAGGCGCCCGCGCTCTTGTCGCGGCCGCCATTGCGCAGCCGTCCGACCACGCCGGTCGGGAAGAAATAGACGCTGGCGATGAAGAGCAGACCGAGCCAGAGCAGCCAGCGGTCGGGATGCAACAGCCCCGGCAGCAGCGGCAGGCCGGCTTCCGACGCCGCCTTGGAGGCGACGCCCATCAGCGATTGCAGATAGTTCTGGGCGAGGATGAAGATGGTGGCGCCGATGATCGCGCCGTAGATCGTGCCCATGCCGCCGATCACGACCATCAGCAGGATGTCGAGCATGATGGAGAAGCTGAGCGAGGTGTCGGGGCCGGCATAGCGCAGCCACAGCGCATTCAGGATGCCGGCGCTGGCGGCGACCAGTGCGGCGAGGCAGTTGGCGTAGGTCAAGTGGAAGACGGTGCGGAAGCCAAGGGCCTCGGCACGGAAACGATTCTCGCGGATCGCCTGCAGCACGCGCCCGAACGGCGAGTTCACCACGCGCAACAGAGCGAGGATCATCAGGGCCGAGATGGCGAACACCAGGTAGAAAGTCAGGATCCGGCCGTTGATCTCGAAGCCGAACAGGTTCCTGGAGATCAGCACGGTGCCGGGCCGGAGCAGCTCGGGCAGCTGAAAGCTGCGCCCGTCCTCGCCGCCGGTCAGCCAGGAGAGCTGCGAGGCCAGCACCTGGAAGGCGGAGGCGACCGCGAGCGTGATCATGGCAAAGAAGATCGCGGCCACCCGCAACGAAAACAGGCCGATCGCGAGCGCGAGCAGTGCCGCGAGCGGCAGGCCGACCACGATGCCGGTTGCGACCGCGGCCCAATTCGGACCCATCCCGTACAGCGCGATCGCGATCGCGTAGCTGCCGATGCCGTAGAACATGGTGTGCGCGAACGACACCGAACCGGTGTAGCCGAGCAGGAGATCGTAGGAGGCGACCAGCGCGGCGAAGACGCAGATCTTGGCCGCAACGTTCAATGCCTTGGCGCCGGGGAACAGGAACGGCGTCGCCGCCAGCGCCAGGATGATGAGGACGAGAACGAGCGTGAGGACGCGGCTCTTCGGCGGATCGCCTGACAGGATCATCATCGGCTGGTCACCGCATAGAGGCCGCGCGGCCGCCACATCAGAATGGCGACCATCAGCAGGATGTTGGAGACGAGGGCGAGCTTCGGCACCAGGAAGCCGCCGTAATTGGCGACCATTGCCACCAGGATCGCGCCGATGAAGCAGCCGCCGATCGAGCCGAGGCCGCCGATGATGACGACGATGAAGATGAGCACGGTGAGATCGTCGCTCATGGAGGCGTGGACCTGCTCGCGGTAGAGCGCCCACATCACGCCGCCGAGGCCTGCCAGCGCCGATCCCGTCATGAACACGCCGAGGAACAGGCGGCGGATGCGGTAGCCGAGCGCCTCGACCATCTCGCGATTCTCGACGCCGGCGCGGATCAGAAGGCCGAGCTTGGTGCGGTTGAGCACGAGCTGGATCGCGATGAAGACGGCGAGGCCGACCAGCATTGCCAGCACGCGGTATTTCGCGATCGCGACGTCGCCGAGGATGAAGGAGCCGCGCAGCGATGCGGGCAGCGGCAGCGGGATGATCTGCGGCCCCCACAGCGCATAGAGCGTCTGCTCGGCGACGATCAGGCCGCCGGTGGTCATCAGGATCTGCTTCAGGTGCTGGCCGTAGACCGGCAGGATCAGCACGCGCTCGACGATCAGGCCGAGCGCTCCGGACACCGCCATCGACAGCAGCGCGGCGGGCGCCAGCACCGCAAGGTTCACCCACAGCGAATCGGCCTGCACCGACGCCGCGAACGGCGCCAGCACCAGCGTCGCGACATAGGCGCCGACGGCGATGAAGGCGCCGTGGCCGAAATTGAGCACGTCCATCAGGCCGAACACCAGCGTCAGGCCGGAGGCCATGATGAAGATCATCATGCCCATGGCGAGGCTCGCGGCGGTCAGGGTCAGCCAGGAGCTGGTCGAGCCGATCAGCGGGATCACGAGAAGCGCGAGCGCGATCGGCAGCAGGATCGGCGCGATGTCGCGCTTCGGCTTCGGTAGCGGATCGGTTGCGGCGAGTTCAGTCACTGATGCGCCTCCAGACTCAGGCCCAGCAGCCGTTCCTGCAGCGGCACGTCGGCGGCCAGCGCCGCCATCTCGCCGCGATGGACGATGGTGCCGTTGTCCATGACCAGCACGCTGTCGCCGAGCTCGCGGGCGGCAAAGAAATTCTGTTCGACCAGGAGGATCGTCGCGCCCTTGCGCTTGATCTCCTTCAGGCACTCGATCAGCGCCATCACGATGGCGGGCGCAAGGCCCTTGGTCGGCTCGTCGATCAGCAGCAGCTTGCGCGGCTCGATGATCGCGCGCGCAATCGAGAGCATCTGCTTCTGCCCGCCCGAGAGGCTTCCCGCGCGCGAGAGCCAGAACCGGCGCAGCGCCGGGAAGAAGCCGAAGATCCAGTCGAGCTGGGTGTCGTCGAGTGGCCCGTCGCGGGCCGCCAGCACGAGGTTCTCCTTCACCGTGAGGTCGGAAAACACCGCCATGCTCTCGGGCACATAGCCGACGCCGAGACGCGCGATATCGGGCGTGGCGCGGCTCTCGATACGCTCGCCGGCGAGGCTGATCTCGCCGCTGGATGCCTGCCACAGGCCCATGATGGTGCGCAGCGTCGTTGTCTTGCCGGCGCCGTTGCGGCCGAGCAGCATCGTGGTCTGTCCCTGCGGGACCGCGAGGTCGATGCCCTGGAGGATGTGGTAGCGGCCGATATGGGTGTGCACGCCGGAGAGCTTGAGCAGGTCGGTCATGCTGCACTCTTCGGAGCAACGCCGAGATAGGCTTCCTGCACGATCGGCGAGGCGATCACTTCGGCCGGCGGGCCGTCGGCGACGAGCTGGCCGTTATGCAGCACGATGATGCGGTCGGCGAGCGATCGCACCACGTCCATCTTGTGCTCGACGAGGAGAATGATCTTGCTCTGGTCCTGCTTAAGCTGCGCGATCAGGTTCAGCACCACAGGCACCTCGTCGATGCTCATACCGGCGGTCGGCTCGTCGAACATGAACACTTTTGGCTCGAGCGCGATCATCAGCGCCACCTCGAGCTTGCGCTGGTCGCCATGCGACAGCGCGGTCGCTGCGACGCCGCGGCGGCCGCCGAGCGCGACCTGGTCGAGGATGCTATCTGCGCGCGCGATCAGGTCGCGGCGGACCATCCAGGGCCGCAACATGTCGTAATGGGTGCCGTTCGCCGCCTGCACCGCGAGGCGGACGTTTTCTTCGACGGTGAGATTCGGAAAGAGGTTGGTGAGCTGGAACGCGCGCCCCAGGCCGGCGCGGGTGCGCAGCGGCGCAGAGTGCTGGGTGATGTCGGTACCGTCGAACAGGATGCTGCCGCTCGATGCGCGCAGCTGGCCCGAGATCAGGTTGAAATAGGTGGTCTTGCCGGCGCCGTTCGGTCCGACGATGGCGGTGAGCTCGCCCGGGCGAAAGCTGCAGGTGACGTTGTTGACCGCGACATGGCCGCCGAAGCGAATGGTGAGTTCGCGGGTCTCTAACGTCAGGGCCATCAGGGTAACTCTGGAATTAAGGAAGGATCCTCTCCCCGCGCATGCGGGGAGAGGTGATCTGATATCAGCGCTTGTTGCGGACGGGAACGTCCATGTCCTCGATCTTCAGCTCGCGCACCGGCTCGAGCACGGCCCAGGCAACGTTCGGATCGACCTTGACCTTGAAGTGATACATGCTCTGGAGCGCCTGATGGTCTTCCTTGCGGAACACCATCTTGCCCTTCGGCGTGTCGAACTCCAGGCCTTCCATCGCGGTAATCAGCTTCTCAGTGTCGGTCGACTTCGCCTTGGTGACGGCGGCGACGACGGACATCGCGGCGGCAAAGCCACCGGCGGTGAAGAAGTCCGGTGGCGCGTTGAAGCGCTTCTGGTGCTCGGCGACGAGCCAGTCGTTCACCGGGTTCTTCGGGATGTCGTAGTAATAATAGGTCGCGCCTTCCATGCCGGGCAGGCTCTTATAAGCGGCCAGGGCCGGGAGGATGTTGCCGCCGGTCGAGAGCTCGATGCCGTAGCGCTTCGGGTCCATGTCCTGGAGCTTGGCCAGCGGATTGCCGGCGCCGGCCCAGATCACCCAGATCACCTTGCGGCCCGGCTTGTCCTTCAGCGCGTCGAACAGGCGCTGGCCGACGGCGGTGAAGTCGGTGGTGTTGGTCGGAGCGTATTCCTCGGCGGCGAGCGTCGCGCCGGTCTTGGCGAGCGCCTCCTTGAAGGCAGCGACGCCGTCGCGGCCGAAGGCGTAGTCCTGCGCCAGCGTCGCCACGGTGACGCCCTGCTTGCCGATCGCGACCGCGTTGGAGATCGCGTCCTGCGACGAATTGCGCGCGGTGCGGAAGATGTAGCGATTCCACTTCTCGCCGGTAATCTGGTCCGCAACCGCGGGCTCGACGATCAGGATCTTCTTGTTCTCCTCGGCGACGGGGAGAATGGCGAGTGCCGCGGCCGACGAAGTCGTGCCGATCGCGATGTCCGCTTTGTCGTCCTGATAGGCTTCCGCGAGCGCGGCCTTGGCGAGGTCCGGCTTACCCTGGTCGTCCTTGGTGATGATGACGATCTTGCGGCCGTCGAGCGTCATGGTGCCCTTGGTGGCGTATTCGAACCCCATCTGCAGGCCGGTTTCGGTCTGCTTGGCATAAGCTTCGAGCGGGCCGGTCTTGCCGTAGATCAGCGCGACCTTGAGGTCGTCGGCTCGCGCGGAGCTACTCGCCGCCAAGCCGAGGATGGCTGCTGTGAGAATGAGCGATCGACGCACGGTGGTTCCTCCCTGAATGAAATGCCTTGGCCACAGCGATTTGCACAACGGTGCAAACATTGCAATTCCACCTTACGGCGGAGCTTGCACGAGGCGCATGTGACAGTCTCTTAACGTGCGCGAGCCGGATCGTCGTAAGCCGCGAGCAATTCGCATTAACGATGTCCCGAAATCATCCGCGGCGTTCGAACTGGCGAAGCCGCGATCCCACGTCTTGCATCAGCCCATGCGTTTCCTCGGTGCGGCCCAGAGCAAGCTCCGCGCCAGATGCGGAGCTTCGTGCCGGAATGGCTGAAAATGCGGCAGATTAGCCGCGAACGCAGGAGGCAAGGGCCGAAATTGAGGTGTCAGGAGTCCGAGACTTCAAACAAGCGCCGTCTCGAAATTCAGACAGGCGGCGATCCCGACGCCAGACCGAACTTGGCGAGCTTCTTGTAGAAGGTCGCGCGCGAGATGCGGAGCATGCGCGCGGCCTCCGAGATCTGGCCGTTGCTGGCGGCCAGCGCATGTTCGAGCGTCTGTTTCTCGAACTCGGCCTCGGCTTCGGCATAGGGGACGACCGACCCGGTCATCCGCGGCGCCGGCACTGAACCGGCATCCGCACTGACCGGCAGTATATGAACGAAATCATCGCCGGTCAGGCGCCCGGAATCGCTCAGGATCAGCGCGCGCTCGAGAATGTTGCGGAGCTCGCGGACGTTGCCTGGCCAGTCGTAGCGCGCGAGTGCTGCCAGTCCGCTCGGCGTGATTCTGGCGTTGACGAAGTCGCCGGAGGCGCTGATGTCCTCGATCAGCCGCGCGCAGATGTCGGGCAGATCGCCCTGGCATTTGCGCAAGGGCGGCAGGTCGATCGAGAGCACGTTGAGGCGGTAGTAGAGATCGGCGCGGAAGGCGCCCTCGCTGACACGCTTGCGCAGATCGACATTGGTCGCGGCGATGACGCGCACGTCGACCTTGGTGATCTTGTCCGAGCCGAGCGGCTCGATCTCGCGCTCCTGCAATACGCGCAGGAGCTTGGCCTGCAGTTGCAGCGGCATCTCGCCGATCTCGTCGAGGAACAGCGTGCCGCCGTCGGCGATCCGGAATTTCCCCTCGCGTCCCCTGCGATCGGCGCCGGTATAGGCGCCGGGCGCGGTACCGAAGAATTCGGACTCGATCAGCGTCTCCGGGATCGCCGCGACATTGACGCTGACGAACGGCTTCTCCGCGCGTGAGGATGCGTTGTGGATCGCCTGCGCCAGCAGCTCCTTGCCAGTGCCAGTCTCGCCGGTGAGGAGCACGGTCACGCTCTGCCGCGCGGCGCGTTTTGCAAATTCCTTGGCCTGCGCGATCGCCGGTGTCGTTCCGACGAAATCGGCGAGAGTGAAGCGCGCCGCGCGGGCATTCGACAATTGCCGCCGTGCCAGCCGCAAATCGCTCTCGAGCTGGGTGACGCGGGCGAGCAGGGGTTTCAGGCTTTCGATATGGTCATAGAGCACGAACCCGATCGCGCCGATCACCTGTCGGTTCTCGTCCTCGATCGGCATCCGCGTGACGACCAGCTGCTCGCCGCCGAGCTCCATGATGTCGAGCAGGATCGGCTCGCCGGTCTCGGCCACATTCCGCATCAGGCTGTTCGGGATGATCTCCTCGATCGGCCGGCCGATCGCATCACTGGTGTGCTTGAGGTCGAGCGACGCCAGGTACTTCTCGTTGACGTAGATGACCCGCCCGCCGCGATCGATCGCGATCGCGCCCTCGCACAGATGCTCCAGCCGCTCGAACAGCGTCACCATCGCCCGCGCGCGGACATAGGCGGGATTACTGGCGTCGGAGGATGAGTCGGACATGACATATCTCGGGGGGAGACCCCCTGTTTATTACCAAAAGGGCAGTAATTTCAAAGGGGAGAATTGGGGGCGGACCGCTCTCGGTCGTCGTCCCCGACAAGCGCAGCGAAGCGGAGCGCAGATCGGGGACCTCCGCGCGAGCGCTTGCGCTCGTCGCGAACCACAGGGAGCAGTTTGGCGAAGACTCGGAATGGGAGCTTCGCGCCGCAACTGCTCCCTGTGGTTATGGGTCCCGGGCTCGCGCGTCGCGCGCCCCGGGACGACAGCGGTTGTTGTTGCGCCGCCGTTGCGCCTCTACCGCCGATACCCGCTCGCCCGTGAATAGCCCTGCCGGTTCTGTTGCATCGGGCGGGTCGCTACGCTGGCGCGCGCTTCGCTGGAGGCCGGCGTTGCGAGCTTCAGCTCCTCCAGGAAGATCGGGCGGGCGAAGTAATAACCCTGCGCGTAGCGGATCTTGGTCGCGGCCTGGAGATAGGTGAGCTCTTCGTAGGATTCGATGCCTTCGGCAATCACGGTCATGCCGAGCGCTTCGCTCAAGGACTCGATGGCGCGCAGGATGCCCTGGCTGCGTGGGCGCTTATGGATGTCGGTGATGAAGGAGCGGTCGATCTTGATCTCGTCGGCGGTGATGTCGGCAAGCGCCGAGAGCGAGGAATAGCCGGTGCCGAAATCGTCGATGGAGATGCCGACGCCGAGCTTGCGGAACATCGGCAGGATCGCGGCCTGGAAGTGATTCTTGGCGACGAAGGCGTCTTCCGTCACCTCGATCATGAAGCGCCCGGGAAAGCCGGTATCGTCCAGCGCCTGCGCAAAGCTGCGCATGAACTCGGGATTGCCGGCCTGCTTGGCGGCGACGTTGATGCTGATCGTCGCGTCCGCGCCAAACGTCTCGTTGATGAGGTCGATCGATTTGACGATCTCGGCGAGCACGAGATGGGTGAGCTCGTCGATCAACCCGAGCTCACTGGCGAGGTTGATGAACGAGCCCGGCGCCTGGATCACGCCCTCGTCGTCGCGCAGGCGTACCAATGCCTCGATGCCCCTCACCGCCTGGGTGCGGATGTCGACCTTGGACTGGAAAGCGCAGCAGAAACGCTTCTCCAGGATGGCAAGCCGCAGCGACTGCTCGATCTTCATGCGCGCGAGCGCCTCGCGCTCCATGCTGGAATCGAAGAAGGCCGCGGATCCCTTGCCGTCGTTCTTGATGCGGTACATTGCGATGTCCGCGTTCTGCCGCAAGGTCTCGAAGCTGCTTCCGTGATCGGGATAGAGGCTGACGCCGACGGAGGTGGAGGCGAAGACTTCCGAATTGTCGATGAAGAACGGCGCCGTCAGCCGCTCCAGCGTCGACTTCATGAATTCGGCGACTTCCTCCTGGCTCTGGATCGGCGACAGCAGCAGCAGGAATTCGTCGCCGGAAATGCGCGACAGCATGTCGGTCTCGCGCAAGTCGCGCCCGAGCCGCTTCGACAGCTCGACCAGCAGCGTGTCGCCGACCGCATGGCCGTAATAGTCGTTGATGTGCTTGAAATTGTCGACGTCGAGAAAGGCGAGCGCGAAACGATCGCCGGCGCGAGGACGAGCCAAGAGGCTGTTGGCGCGATGTTCAATCACGCGCCGCGAGGGCAGTCCGGTCAGCTCGTCGAAATAGGCCGAGCGGAACAGCTGGTCCTCGAAATTCTTCTGTTCGGTGATGTCGGAGGAGGCCGAGATCAGGAGATCGCGGCCGGCGAGACGAACGGGGCGATGGGTGGTGAGCAGCACCTGGCGTGCGGCGCCGTCGTGAAGGGCTTCCTCGGCGACAACAGGTTGTCCGGCGCTCAGTGCGCGCTGGCAGGCTTCCCGGCGCTGCGCGAGATCGGGCGAGGGACGGCTGCCGTCCATGCCGAGCTGAGCGGCCGCGGTATCGTTAACCAGGAGAAGCTTGCCATGGGCGTCCTGCACGGTCAGGCCGGCAGGCAGCATTCTAACGATTTCCTTGAGGAATCCGAGTTCGGCTTCGCTCGCGCCGAAATATGCATTGTCGTTCTTAGAAGTCATGAATCTTGTTGTTTCAGCGCACCTTTGCAATGGACGCGATGTTGCGCAGTTCCCTCTTAGGTTTGGTTAAGGGGGCCGCAGAAATACGGTGGTGTTTTGTACGAAACTTGCGGCGATGCGACGCGCGCTGCCGATCGTCATTAACAGAGAGTCAATAGCGCTTGCGAAAGCGCGTGTAGAACGCGCAGTCCGCTTTCGTTTGCAAGCCGGATTATCCGCTGTAGCTAGCCGCTGGTCCTAGCCACTCTTGGGGATGCGACATTGCATGATGCAATGCAGCCCGGTCTTCAGATACGAGATCTCGCTCTTGCCGTCGAAGGCCGACAGTGCCGACTTCAGCAGCTTGGTGCCGAAGCCGGGCTCGGAGACCTTGTCGATGCTCGGACCCTCGGTTTCATCCCAGGTGACGGTGAGGCGGTCGTCGTTGACAGTCCATGACACCTGCAACAGTCCGCGCGGCGCGGAGAACGCGCCATATTTGCCGGCGTTGGTGGCGAGCTCGTGGAACATCAGTGACAGCGTGACCGCAAGCTTCGGCGGCAGAAACAGCCGCTCGCCATTGAGGGTGAATCGGACGTGGCCGTAGGGCCCGAGCTCCGCGATCAGCAGATCGCGAATGTCGCAGCCTGCCCTGTCGATCCGGGAGATCAGGTCGTCGGCCGTGGCCAGCGACCGCAGCCGCGGATCGATTCGGGCCCAGACCTCTGGTTGGTCGTGCAGCACCTGGTGCAGCACGGCGTGCACGGTCGACAGCTTGTTCTTCAACCGGTGCTGGAGCTCGGCGACCAGGAGCTTGCGATAATCTTCCTCCTCGATCAGGCGCTTGGAAATCCGGTGCTGCTCCGCCAGCATCGTGCGATAATGCTCGACGCCCCAGATGGTCAGCGCGCTGACGCCCCAATACAGCGCCAGCAGGGCAAACCGTGCGCGATCGGGATAAGCATCGCCGAAATTCACCAACACACCGAGCACGCCGCCGATCAGCGCGGTCACCACGCCGACCCGCAGGCCGCCGAACGCGGCGGCAAAGAACACGGCCGGGAAATAGGGTGTGAAGTAGACGTCGGGGCGCACATGCGCGAGCCCCCAGCGGGCCAGCGTCGCGAGCAGCAGACAGGCCACCGCAAAGGCAATGCTCAAGCTGAGCGAGGGCGGTGCCACGCCCTGCCAGCCCTTGCGGAATTCGTCGATCAGCTTCGCCATGCGCTGCCCAGTCGCGATACGCGTTCGAAGATCGAGCGGCAGGTGCGAATGTTACGCGTGCCGGCCGCACAAGCATAGCTTGCCTTGGCGCAAGCGGGCAGAGATAGTGACCTTTCCGGCAACGGCACCTGCCGGTGTTCGCTATTTGGTGTCAAATCGTTCGAAAACAGGAACATTCAATGGGCAGGCTGGACGGCAAGGTTGCAGTGATCACGGGGGCGACGAGCGGCATCGGATTGCGTACCGCGGAAGTCTTCGTTGCCGAAGGTGCCAAAATTGTGATCGCAGGCCGGCGTATGCCGGAGGGCGAGGCGCTGGCGAAGCAGCTCGGGGCCAACTGCATCTTCCGTCAGACCGACGTGACGGTCGAAGACCAGATGCAGGGGCTGATCGCACTTGCGGTGGAAAAATTCGGCCGGATCGATTGCCTGTTCAACAATGCCGGCGGCCCGGCGCAGACCGGGGGCATCGAAGGCCTCGAGGTCGAGCGGTTTGACGCAGCGATGGCGACGCTGGTGCGCAGCGTCATGCTCGGCATGAAGCACGCCGCGCCCTACATGAAGAAGCAGGGCTCGGGCAGCATCATCAACAATGGCAGCATCGCCGGTCGCCTCGCCGGCTTCTCTTCGTCCATCGTTTATGGCGCGGCCAAGGCGGCGGTGATCCATCTCACCAAATGCGTGGCGATGGAGCTCGGCGAGTCCAACGTGCGCGTCAACTCGATCTCGCCCGGCGCGATCGCGACCGGCATTTTCGGCAAGGCGCTGGGGCTGTCGACCGATGCAGCTGAGGCGACGCCGGCCGTGATGCGCGAGGTCTTCAAGACGGCGCAACCGATCCCGCGCGCAGGTCTTCCCGACGACATCGCCCATGCTGCAGTGTTTCTGGCGAGCGACGAATCGAGCTTCATCAATGGGCACGATCTCGTCATCGACGGCGCCGTCACCGGCGGCCGTAACTGGAGCCAGCAGCAACAGGGCTACGTCGCAATGCGCAAGGCGCTCGATCAGGGGGCGTAAGGAAGGTCTCGTGCCCCGGACGCAGCGCAGCACCAAAGCGATGCGCTGCAGGGCCGGGGCCCACATCGCCGAATTGAACGTGTCTCAAAATTCTGGGTCCCGGCTCTGCGCAGCAGCGCAAGCGCTGCAGCGCGTCCGGGACACGAGCGGCGAGCGCTGGATCGGGAGATCTCGTGCCCCGGACGCAGTGCGGCGCGAAGTGCCGCGCTGCAGAGCCGGGGCCTACATTGCCGACGCAATTTCTCAGCGAAAATTCTGGGTCCCGGCTCGCGCTTCGCGCGTCCGGGACACGGGACGTTCACACCGCCTTCACCACCACCCGCAGCCCGTCCCGGGGCTTCGGGATCGGCCACATCTGCCAGTCCGGCTTGTAGCCCGGCTCCAGCGACACCTCGATGTTCTGCAGGAAGTGCCGCGCGAAGCATTTCGCCTGCATGTAGGCGAAGTGCAGGCCGAGGCACATATGCGCGCCGCCCCCGAACGGCACCCAGGCGAAGCGATGACGGTTGCGCTGGGCTTCCTCGGTGAAGCGCAGCGGATCGAAGCGATCCGGCTCCGGCCAGACGTCCTTCATGCGATGCGTGTAGAGCGGATTGATGCCGATCGGGGTCCCGGCAGGAATGGTATATCCCTTGAAGGTGAACTCGCGCATGGCATAGCGCGGTAACGATGGCACCGGCGGCCTGATTCGGAGCGCCTCCTTGAACGCCATTTCGGTCAGCTGCATTTTTTCGAGATCGTCGAAACCCGTCGGGGCACCAGCGGCAAGCCCGAGGGCGAGGACCTCTTGGCGCAGTCTCTGCTGCCAATCGGGATGCGACGCCAGTTCGCCGATGAAAGATGTGAGCGATGAAGTCAGCGTGTCGTGCGCCGCCATCATCAGGAAGCTCATGTGGTCGATGATGTCCTGCTCGGAGAGCAGCGCGCCATCTTCATGGGTCGCGTGGCAGAGCTGCGAGAACAGATCCTCGCCGCCGTCATTGGCGCGGCGGAGCGGAATCTGTTCGCGGAAATAGGCGACGACGCGCTTTCGTCCGGCCACGCCGCGCGCCATCTGAGTGCCCGGCAACGGACGGCGGATCGGAGCGATCGAGGCCGCCACCATGTCGGCAAAGGCCCGGTTGATCTCGTCGACCTCAGGGCCGATATCGGCGCCGAGGAATGACGTTGCGGCGAGGTCGAGTGTGAGCTGCTTCATCGCCGGATAAAGCTGCATCACGCCGGGTCTCGCCTTCCACTGCGCGATCCGCGCCGCAATGCCCTTGTCAAGCTCGCCGAGGTAGGACTTCATCGGCCCGGACTTGAAGGCGACCGACAGCGCCTTGCGGTGCAGGCGATGCTCGTCGAAATCGAGCAGCATCAGGCCGCGCGGGAACAACAATTCGAGCACATGGTTCCAGCCATGGGTCGAAGAGAACAGCTTTTGCTGGTCGAAGAGCACGAGCTCGTTGGCCTCGGGTCCGAGCAGCACGACGTTGGTTTGGCCGAAGGAGTGGGTACGATAGACAGGCCCGTATTTCGCGGCGCACGCCTCGACGAAGCCCTTGGGGTCGGCCAGCACCTGGAACGTCTTGCCGATGATCGGCCAGCCTTCGTCGCCGGGAATGTGCGTCAACTGGTTACGCCTCGGCGGCGCGAAGGGGATCTCGGGAGAGGCCACGCTTTGCATCGACATGCTGCTAGCTCCGATTTACTCGCAGGGCAGAATAGCACAGTCCGGACCGAACAACGTGCCGTTGTGCCCCTGCGTGTTCGCAGCCGCGTCGGCCTATCGCAGCCGTTTCGCTGCCGCATTCAGATCCGGCGCGTTGACGGCGGGAATGGCGACGCGGCCGGGGCCCGTCACCTTCAGCGCCTCGGCGGCCTTCTCATTCTCCATGATCTTGGCCATCACGGCTTGCCCTGCCCGCTCGAAGATCGCGCGGTTCTCAATCACGAATTTTTGCGACCTGCGCAGGCCGTCGATATAGCCGTTGATCTCCGGCACGACGTAACGCGCCACCATGTCCCAGCTCCGGCGCGTGGCTTCCGGATTGGCCCAGTCGTGCACGAAGCCGATGACGGCGCCGACGCCGCCGGACACCTGCATCACGTTCTTGATGGTTTTGACGAGATCGTCGGGCGTGCCAATGGTTGACGCGGCGCCCTCGACGAAGGCGGTCTTGTCCACCGCCTCGTCGGGCGAGGAGAATGCGGCGAGGCCCGGCCGCTGCAGCGTGCCGACATTGTATTCGTTGTGCCAGCGCATCAGCCCGGCGCCGGCCTCTTTCCGCGCCTGCTCGCGGGTCTCGGCGATGTGAAAGGTCAGCAGCACGCGCCAATCGGCACGATTGACCTTGGTGCCGTGCTTCTTGGCAGCGTCCTCGGCGAACTGCCATTGCTGCTGCAGCGACATCAGCCCCTGCGTCGTCATCGAGCCCAGCGAGATGATGCCGATGCCGTATTTGCCGGCGAGCGTCATGCCGGAGGGCGAGATCTGCGAGGCCACCACGAACGGCATCTCCTCCTGCAGCGGCAGGATCTGCAGTGCGGCGTCGTTCATGGTGAACCAGTCGCTTTTCGCCGTGACGCGCTCGCCGTTGAAGAGCCGGCGGATCACACCGATCGCCTCGTCCTGGCGGTCGCGCTGGGTCATCGGGTCGATGCCGAGCGTGTGTGCGTCCGAGGCAAGCGCGCCGGGACCGGAGCCGAAGATGGCGCGGCCGCCGGTCATGTGGTCGAGCTGCACCATGCGCTGGGCGACGTTGAAGGGATGATGATAGGGCAGCGACACCACGCCGGTGCCGAGCTTGATGCGCTTGGTGCGCTCGCCGGCCGCCGCCAGGAACATCTCTGGCGAGGCGATCATCTCCCAGCCGGAGGAGTGATGTTCGCCGCACCAGAACTCGTCATAGCCGAGCGCATCGAGCTGCTCGACGAGGTCGAGGTCGCGCCGGAACTGCAGCATCGGATGCTCCCCGATCGGGTGATGCGGGGCAAGGAAGGCTCCGAACTTCAGGCGCGCCATGGCGTTCTCTCCGGCTTGATTTTCTGTTTGTTGGTGACGTGAAGCTACGTGCCGGGAAGAGCGAACGCAATCGCGAGATGTCCCGCGCGGCGGAATTCAGGCATGCGTGTTCCTCTCCCTCTCCCCGCCTGCGGCAGGGCAATCGCATCTGCGCTCCTACCTCAGAGGTAATCGCGCGAATGCCGCCGATCTGAGAGTTTGAAGCGCGAAAGACGTTCCGGAGGTCCGCGCGCCGATGCATCAAATCGTCACAAAGCAGATCGATTCGTCGCGCCGCTGGTGGGTGCTGGCGATCGTCGTGGCCGCCCAATTCATGTTCGGCGTCGACGCCTTCGTGGTCAATGTCGCCATTCCCACCATTGCCGTCGATCTGCACGCGACCCCGGCGCAGATCGAATCCGTCATCGCGATCTACCTGATCGCCTATGCCACGCTGGTCGTCACTGGCGGCCGGCTCGGGGACATTCACGGCACGAAGAACGTGTTCCTGACCGGCGTGCTTGGCTTCACCCTGACGTCACTGTGGTGCGGGCTGGCGCAATCCGGCGCGGAGCTGATCATCGCGCGGCTGGCGCAGGGCGCGACCGCGGCGCTGATGGTGCCGCAAGTCTTGGCGACGCTGCATCTGCTCTTCACCGACGACTCGCGCAACCGCGCCTTCGGCATCTACGGCATCGTGCTCGGGCTTGCGGGTGCCGCAGGCTTCCTGCTCGGCGGTCTCCTGATCACGATCGATCTCGCGGGCACCGGCTGGCGTTCGGTGTTCTTCGTCAACGTTCCCTGCGGCCTCGTCATCGCAGGCGCGGCGTGGCGCATCATGCCGTCGGTGCCGCGCCGGGCCGGCACCCGGCTCGACATCAAGGGCAGCGTGGTCCTGTTTGCCGGGCTTTTGTGCCTGATCGGGCCGCTGCTGTTCGGTCACGATTTCGGCTGGGCACCGTGGCTATGGGCCGTGATGGTGATCGGCGGCGTGATCCTCGCCGCATTCCTGAAGCTTGAACATGCGGTGGCGCGCACCGGCGGCATGCCGCTGATCGATCTGACGCTGCTGGCGGATGCCACTTTTCTGCGCGGCCTTGGCGCGGCGTTCTTTTTCTTCGTCGCCAATCTCTCGTTCTATCTGGTCATGACGCTGTTCATGCAGCGAGGCCTCAAGATCCCGCCGCTCGCAGCGGGTCTGGCCTTCATTCCGCTCGCGCTTGCCTTCGTCGCGGCGTCGCGCCACAGCGGCGCGCGGGCACGGCATCGTGGAACCAAGGAGTTGATCGAAGGCTGCATGTTGCAGCTCGCGGGCCTTGCGGTGCTCGCCCTTGTTGCCGGCTATTCCGATGCGCCGACTCCAATCCTGCTTGCGCTCACCATGATCATCTTCGGCTACGGTCAGGGATTGGTGATGGCGCCGCTCTCCGGCGCGGTGCTCTCGACCGTGAAGCCCGCCGCGGCGGGTTCAGCCTCCGGCATGTACGGCACCATGGCGCAGATCGGAAATGCGGCCGGAGTGGCCGCAATCGGCGCGGTGTTCTTCGCGGTCGAAGCGCTGCAATCAGCGCGCGCGGGTTTCCTCACTTCGCTCGCACTGTTTGCCGCATTGATCACGATCTGCGTCGCATTCCTGACGTGGATGCGGCGCGCATCTGCACGAAGTTGAGGCACTGCGGTTATTACGTGCGGAATCCTACGGGTTTTCGCGCGATTCCCGCGAGATTGACAGCACACAGCCTTTTTATTTTGCGCTGCAGCAACTATTTGGTTTGGGTGAACGTTGAACGTCCCCTGCCAGGAGTTGCCGTGTCGCTTGCTAGAAATGTCGATCGCTTGAGGCGTCTGCCAAAGGCGGATGGTCTGCGCGTTGCCGAGTTCGGCCGCAGCGCGGATGCGTCCAGTCCGTTGGAAGAGGTCACGGGCTTCGGCGACAATCCCGGAAGTCTGCGCATGTTCGCGTTCGTGCCGGCGCAATTGCAGAAGCCACGCGCGCTCGTCGTCGTGCTGCACGGCTGCGGCCAGACCGCAGCAAGCTACGATCTCGGCGCGGGTTGGTCGACGCTCGCGCAGCACTATGGCTTCGCGCTGCTGATGCCCGAGCAGCGGCGCATCAACAACGGCAACACCTGCTTCAACTGGTTCAATCCGGAGGACACTGCGCGGGACAGCGGTGAGGCGTGTTCGATCCGCGAGATGATCGCGCACATGGTGGAAGCGCACCGCATCGATCCCAGGCGCATCTTCATCACCGGCCTGTCCGCCGGCGGCGGCATGACGTCGGTGATGCTCGCGACCTATCCGGAAGTATTTGCGGCCGGCGCGGTCATCGCCGGATTGCCCTATGGCATCGCCTCGAACCTGCGCGAAGCGCTGGACAGCATGTTCCATTCGCCGGCCCGGTCAGCGCGCGAACTCGGCGATCTCGTGCGCAACGCCTCGCACCATCGCGGGCCCTGGCCGAAGATCTCCGTGTGGCACGGCAGCGCCGACCGCACCGTCAATCCCGGCAATGCCGACGAGATCGTCAAGCAGTGGCTCGACCTGCACGATCTGCCGGCCACGCCGATGGCGGAGACCAATGTCGACGGTTATCCGCGCCAGGCCTGGTGGAACAAGGACGGCGAGACGCTGGTCGAGTCCTATGCCATCACCGGCATGGCGCATGGCACGCCGCTCGGCCTTGCCGCCAACGATCAGCGCTATGGCGTGGAAGGCGCGTTCCTGATCGAGGCCGGCATCTCCTCATCCTATCATATCGCAAAGTTCTTTGGCCTGACCGGATGGATTCCGGACGCGGCCCAGAAGAAAGCGGATGCGAAGTCGTCGAAGCCGGCACTGACGCCCGCGCCGCATCTTGCCCGCTCGATCCGCGCCGCGGTTGGCGAGCAGCCGACCGAGCCGAAGCACGAGGAGGCGCGCGGCTTCGATCTCGGCCAGATCATTACGCGGGCGCTGACCGCCGCGGGCCTGATGAAGTAGCTCCAGCTCCGCTGTCGTCCCGGATCTGCGCTTACGCTTGTCCGGGACGGCAGCGGAATTTGTGGTCACGCCGTTGTGTCGGTCCCGTCAAGACGAAGCAGTCTGATCGATTATCTCGATCGGCGTCACCGTCACCTCGCCGCCCGCGACCTTCCGTGTCATCTCCGAATAGTGCTTGAAGAAGTCGCGCGATTGCAGCGTCTTTTGCGCGGCATCATCCGTGACGCTGGCGAGATGGAAATAACTGCCATCGTCGCGGTTCTTGATGCAGCGATAGCCGATCCGCCCCTTGAGCTCCGGATCGTCGTCGATTGCCTTGATGAAGCGGCGGATCTCCTGGTGCCAGGCGTCCGTCGCTTGAACTGGTACCTGATCATGAAGTGCTTCATGTGACGCTCCCTGTTGGTCGTGTGCGTCATCATCTGCGGCCTGCGAGCGATCCCGCAAGTATGGACAAAATTGATAGTATGGACTTTTTCGGCGTCACTCCTATCATCAAGTTGCACATGGAGGGCACGTCATGGCAAAGGCTTCCCCTGCACGCGCCTGCCCGGTCGCGGCGTTTCAGAAGATGATCAGCGGCAAGTACAAGCTGCGCATCGTCTGGGATCTCAAGGACGGCCCGCGCCGCTATGGCGAGATCCGCAGCGGCCTGCTGCGCGGCGCCAGCGGCAGCGCCGAGATCACCCCGCGCGTGCTCAGCCGCGAATTGAAGGCGTTGACGCAAAGCGGCCTCATCGACCGCAAGGACTTTGGCGAGGTGCCGCCGAAGGTCGAGTATCGCTTGACCCGCAAGGGCAAGAGCTTTGTGCCCGTCGTCGCCGCGATCCGCGAATGGGGCGAGCGCAATCTCGGTGAGACGGCGGCGCTGGCGGACGCCGCCGAGTAGAGCATGATCCGGAAAAGTGTAGAGCGGTTTTCCGAATAGATCATGCTCAAAACAAAAGCCAAAGCGCGATGAACTCATCGCGCTTTGGCTTACATCTCTCCGGTGATGAACGGATTGGTCATCCGCTCCTGGCCGATGCTCGAGCCTGCGCCGTGGCCGCAGATGAAGCCGACATCGTCGCCGAGCGGCAGCAGCTTGGTCTTGATCGAATTGATCAGCATCGCATGACTGCCGCCGGGCAGGTCGGTGCGCCCGACCGAGCCCGCGAACAGGACGTCGCCGACATGGGCGAAGCGCAGCTCCTTGTTGAAGAACACCACGCTGCCGGGCGAGTGGCCGGGGCAGTGAAAAATGTCGAACTGCAAACCGCCGATCGACACGGTGTCGCCTTCGTCGAGCCAGCGGTCCGGCGCGAAGTTGCGGCCGCCGGTCATGCCGAAGCGCGCGCGGCTTTCGACCACGTTGTCGAGCAGGTACTTGTCCGCGACATGCGGGCCCTCGATCGGCACCTTCAGCGCATCGCGCAATTCGGCCGCGCCGCCGACATGGTCGATATGGCCGTGGGTCAGCCAGATTTTCTCCACGGTGACGCCGGTCTGCTTGATCGCCTCCAGGATCTTCGGCACGTCGCCGCCGGGGTCGATCACCACGGCCTTTTTGCCGGGCTCGTCCCAGATGATGGTGCAGTTCTGCTCGAACAGCGTCACGGGAACGATGATCGCGCCAGCCTTGGCTTGCTGGGATTCTTGGGTGTCATTTTGGTCGGTCATGGCCTCACAATGCCGATTTTTGCCATGCCGCCAAGCAAAAGATTCGTGTCGGCCCGGGGAGCAGCCGCCCCGGTCGTCACACGGGCGTCCCATTTCGCTTGCTGATTTGAACCGGGGGCGTTCCTTCAGCGCTCTATCGCGCGAGAAGCACATTTCTTGGGGTATTTCCCGCATGGCCCAGAGCGACGAAAACTGGTGGCGCGACGGCATCTTCTATCAGATCTATCCGCGCTCCTTTCAGGACAGCGACGGTGACGGCGTCGGTGATCTCGCGGGCATCCTGAGGCGGCTGCCTTACGTGAAATCGCTCGGCGTCGACGCGATCTGGCTGTCGCCGATCTTCCCCTCGCCGATGGCAGATTTCGGCTACGACATTTCCGACTATACCGGCATCGAGCCGCTGTTCGGCACGATGGCGGGCTTCGATGCGCTGCTCGCGGCCGCGCATGACAACGGCCTGAAGCTGATCCTCGACCTCGTGCCGAACCACACCTCGGACCAGCATCCCTGGTTCATCGAGAGCCGGTCCTCGCGCGACAATCCCAAACATGACTGGTACGTCTGGCGCGATCCGGCCCCCGATGGCGGCTTGCCCAACAACTGGCTGTCCGAATTCGGCGGCAGCGCGTGGCAACTCGACGAGACGACAGGTCAATATTACTACCATGCCTTCCTCGCCCAGCAGCCCGACCTCAACTGGCGCAACCCGGACGTCCGTGCGGCGATCTACGCCGTGATGCGGTTCTGGCTGGACAAAGGCGTCGACGGCTTTCGCGTCGACGTGATCTGGCACCTGATCAAGGACGCCGAATTCCGCGACAACCCGCCGAACCCGCATTACGTCGAGGGCCGGCCGCCAAACGAAAAGATCCTGACGCAATACTCTACCGACCAGCCGGAGGTGCATGACGTCATCTCCGAGATGCGGCGCGTCACCGATGCGTATCGCGCCCGCGTGCTGATCGGCGAGATCTATCTGCCACTGCACCGCCTCATGGCCTACTACGGCAACGACCTCACTGGCGCGCAGATGCCGTTCAACTTCGCGCTGCTCTCGACCTTCTGGAGCGCGCGCTCCATCGAGAAGATCATCGAGGACTATGAGAAGGCGCTGCCGAATGGCGCCTGGCCGAACTGGGTGCTGGGCAATCACGACCGCCCACGCGTTGCGAGCCGTGTCGGGGCGGAGCAGGCCCGCGTCGCCGCGATGCTGCTGCTGACGCTGCGCGGCACGCCGACGCTCAATTATGGCGACGAGATCGGCATGCATCAGCTCACGATCGCGCCCGAAGATATCCGCGATCCCTTCGAGAAGAACGTGCCCGGCATCGGCGTCGGGCGCGACGGCTGCCGCACGCCGATGCAGTGGGACTCCTCAGTTTTCTCCGGCTTCTCGGACGTCAAGCCGTGGCTGCCGCTGCCCGAGGATCATATTCATGAGAACGTCGTGAATCTCGAAGCCGACGAGCGCTCGATCCTCACTCTCTACAAGCGCCTGATCGCCTTGCGGAAGGCCTGCCCGCCGCTGGTCTCAGGCGACTACCATCCGATCGCGGCGCAGGGCGATCTACTGATCTATCGCCGCGCGGCCGAGGGCAGGGCGGTGATCGTCGTCCTCAATCTCGGCCCCGACCCGATAGCCGTAACCTCCACCGCGATACGTTTCGGCAGCGAGGTCCTGCTGTCGACGTTTCTGGATCGCGAGGGCGAGCGGCTCGAGGGCGTGCTGGATTTGCGCGGCAATGAGGGCGTGGTGGTCGGGCCGCCAACCTAGCTGTCGTTCCGGGGCGCGACGCAGTCGCGAGCCCGGGACCCATAACCACAGGATTGGGTTTGACGATGACTTTTGGTGTCGGTCCTGAGCCGCAACTACACCCTGTGGTTATGGATTCCGGCTCGCGCTTTGCGCGCCCCGGAATGACGGACAGTGTGCACGACAACGGAATCGGCTAAACTCGCCCCATGGACAATATCGCCCGCAACATCGCCCTCGTTCCGCCGCCGGATCGCCGCCAGTCGGAGACGGCGCTGGCGATCGCGCGCGGCACCGCGCGGCTGCTCCGCTCGCTCGGCTTCTCCTGCGTCAGCGAATTGCCGCTGCCGTCGGGCCGGCGCGCCGATCTCGTGGCCTTGAACGAGCGCGGTGAGATCTGGATCGTCGAGATCAAGTCATCGGTCGAGGATCTGCGCGCCGACCAGAAATGGCACGAATACCGCGCCCATTGCGATCGGCTGTTCTTCGCCTTCACGCAGGACCTGCCTTGCGAGATCTTTCCGCAAGACACCGGCCTGATCATCGCGGATGCCTATGGCGCGCACCTGCATTGCGAGGCGCCCGAGCACAGGCTGCCCGCGCCGACGCGCAAGCAGATGACGGTGCGCTTCGCGATGGCGGCAGCGCTTCGGATCAACCGCCTGGTCGATCCACAAGGGCACGCGGATTTCTGGGAATGAATCCGTAGGATGGGTAGAGCGAAGCGAAACCCATCACTTTCGGTGCGAGGTGCGAAGACGGTGGGTTTCGCTTCGCTCTACCCACCCTACAAAGCCGCGCAATCTACTTGCCCCGTCATCCTGAGGTGCGAGCCACGCCGCGCAACGCGCGGTGGGAGGAGCCTCGAAGGATGGGCGGCCCCGATGCAGCCGGGCCGTCGCCCTTCGAGGGCCGCTTCGCGGCCACCTCAGGGTGACGGTGAGAGATCGATCGCAGGCAATTACCGCGGGGCGCGTTTCGCCAAAATCCGCTGCAATGTGCGCCGGTGCATGTTGAGGCGGCGTGCCGTTTCCGAGACGTTGCGGTTGCACATCTCGTAGATGCGCTGGATGTGCTCCCAGCGTACGCGGTCGGCCGACATCGGGTTCGTCGGCAGCTCGGACTTCTCCGCGCTCGTCGACAGCAGTGCGGCGACGACGTCGTCGGCGTCCGCAGGCTTCGAGAGATAATCGATCGCGCCCATCTTCACCGCGGTCACGGCGGTGGCGATATTGCCGTAGCCGGTCAGCACGATCGCGCGTGCTTCAGGGCGCTTCTTCTTCAGCGCCGAGACGACGTCGAGGCCGTTGCCGTCGCCAAGCCGCAAATCGACCACCGCGAATGCGGGCGCAGCCTTGCCGATCTGCGCCAGTCCGTCCGAGACGGTGTCGCACGATGTCACCGCAAAACCACGGGTCTCCATCGCGCGGGACAGCCGCTCCAGAAACGGCTTGTCGTCCTCCACGATGAGAAGCGAGCGGTCGGTCTGTTCGTTCAATTCCGCGATGGCGTTCAAGGTGTTGTCCTCTCTCCAGCGCTTCTACATATGGCGTCGCAATCGGGCGGTGCCAAGGCCGCAAATGGTCGACCGGGCGTTCTGTGCGACGCAAGGTCGCGGTCTATCCTATTGTTTCTTCGAAGGTCTCGATAGCCTCAAAACGCTCTCTCAGCCAGGTGATCTGTACCACTGCACCGTGTTCCGGAAAGGTCCGATTGGTAAACGAGACCTTCGCGCCGGTGCGTTCGAGCAACGTGCGCGCGATGAACACGCCAAGCCCGAGGCCGCGTCGTTCGCCGCCACCTTCATCCAGCTTGCGCCGCCGCGACAGGTAGGGCTCGCCGATCCGGTTAAGGATATCGGGCGGGATGCCGGGACCGTCGTCGGAGATCACAAGCTCGATCGTGTCCTTGTTCCACCAGGCATTCACCTCGACGGTGGTGCGGGCGAAGTCGACTGCGTTCTCGACGATGTTGCCGACGCCGTAGAGGATCGCCGGGTTGCGTGAGCCAACCGGCTCGGCGACGACGGCCACCGCGATCCGCACCTTGATATCGACGCCGAAATCGCGGTGCGGCGCCACCACCTCCTCGATCAGCTCCGACAGCTTCATGCGGTCGAACGGCGCGCCGGTGGAGGAGAGCTGGGTGATCTTGCTTAGGATGTCGCGGCAGCGCTGCGTCTGCTCGCGCAGGGTTTTCAGGTCGGCGGCAAAGCCCGGATCCTTCACCGTCTTTTCGAGCTCGCGCGAGATCAGGAAGATGGTGGCGAGCGGCGTGCCGAGCTCGTGCGCGGCCGCTGCGGCAAGCCCGTCGAGTTGGGTCAGATGCTGCTCGCGTGTCAGCACCAGCTCGGTCGCAGCCAGCGCGTCCGCCAGCTTGCGCGCCTCCTCGGTCACCTGAAACGAGTAGAGGCTGGTGACGCCGATCGCGAGCACGATCGAGAGCCAGACGCCGACGAGATAGATCGGCGGCAGCACCAGGGGATCGTCGGAATCCCAGGGCAGCGGCAGATGGAAGAAGAACAGGATCGAGGCGCACGCCACCGCCAGCAGGCCGAGGCCGAAGGTGAAGCGGGCCGGCAGCGCGGTGGCCGAGATCAGCACGGGCGCGAGGAACAGGAACGAGAACGGGTTCTGCAGTCCGCCGGTGAAGAACAGCAGCCCGGCCAGTTCAACGATGTTGAGCGCAAGCAGTCCGGCGGCCTGCATCGGCTCCAGCCGCTGCAGCGGATTGGACAGGGTCTGGAGCCCCAGATTGAGTGCCGCCGACAGGGCGATGATGCTGACGCAGGGGACGATCTCGACGTCGAACTCCAGCCCTTGCGCCACGATGAAGATCGCGGCGAGCTGGCCCAGCACCGCGAGCCAGCGCAGACGCAGGATCGTATCCAGCCGGATATGCCGCTGCGCAGGGCGAAAGTCGGAAGCGGCAATTTCGGTGTTATCTGTCAATGTGGCGGTGCCTTCTCGATCACAAACGCTGAGCTCGCGGAACCAAGAGGGATTACAAGCCTTGCGCTTCCCGCTGCAATAGCAGAAGAACGGCCCAGCATGACCGAGAATGACAAGGCTTCAAGTCGGCCGACTGTCGCGGATCGCAGCTCGCTGGCTGCGATCGAGGTCGATCACCTCGTCAAGGTCTACAAGCAGACCCGCGCCGTCGACGATATCTCCTTTTCGCTTCCGCGCGGTAGCATCACCGGACTTCTGGGCGGCAACGGCGCCGGCAAGACCACGACCATCGCGATGATCATGGGCCTGGTGCTGCCGACCTCCGGCCGCGTCAGGGTGCTCGGGCATCGGATGCCCGAGGAAAGCGCGGCCGTGCTGGGGCGGATGAATTTCGAGAGCCCGTATGTCGACATGCCGATGCGGCTCACAGTGCGGCAGAACCTCACAGTGTTCGGCAAGCTCTATGCGGTGAAGAACCTGTCCGACCGCATCGCCAAGCTGGCCGACGATCTCGACCTCACCGATTTCATCGATCGCGCCAACGGCAAGCTCTCCGCCGGGCAGAAGACCCGCGTCGCCCTTGCCAAGGCACTGATCAACCAGCCCGAGCTGCTATTGCTGGACGAGCCGACCGCATCGCTCGACCCTGATACCGCCGACTGGGTGCGCGCGCATCTGGAGCGCTATCGCAAGGCGAACAACGCCACCATCCTGCTGGCCTCGCACAACATGCTCGAGGTCGAGCGGCTCTGCGACCGCGTCATCATCATGAAGCGCGGCCGCATCGAGGACGACGACACGCCGGAGGCCATCATGGCCCGCTACAACCGCACCACGCTGGAGGAGGTGTTTCTGGATGTCGCACGCGGCCGGGTGAACGGCGTCAGGCAGGAGGCGGCGCGATGAGCGAGCCCTTATGTTTCGGCCGTAGCCCGCGTGGAGCCCCGTCATTCCGGGGCGCGCGGAGCGCGAGCCCGGAATCCATAATCACAGGCAGCGATTGTGGGGCGAGACTGGTAACCCCGAGTCTTCGCCAAATTCAATCTTGTGGTTATGGATCCTCAGATGCGCAATTGCGCATCATAGCTCGCGACTATGTCGCGCCCCGGGATGACAGGCTCCATCCGGGCTACTCGGTGCAGCCATGAGTGAGATGTCCCTCCATCGCGGCATCTCCATGCAGCGCATCGGCGCGATGATCCTGCGCTACTGGTACCTGCTGATGTCGTCCTGGCCGCGGCTGCTCGAGCTTTTGTACTGGCCGGCGCTGCAGGTCATCACCTGGGGCTTCCTCCAGCTCTACATTGCCCAGAATGCGAACTTCTTCGCGCGGGCGGGCGGCACGCTGATCGGTGCCGTCATCCTCTGGGACATCCTGTTCCGCGGGCAGCTCGGCTTCTCCATCTCGTTCCTGGAGGAGATGTGGGCGCGGAACCTCGGCAACCTCATGATGAGCCCGCTCAAGCCGATCGAGTTTCTGCTGTCGCTGATGGTCATGAGCCTGATCCGGCTCGCGATCGGTGTGATCCCGATGACGCTGCTTGCGCTGTTCCTGTTCCACTTCAACGTCTACGCCCTCGGCCTGCCGTTGATCGCCTTCTTCTGCAACCTGATCTTCACGAGCTGGTCGGTCGGGATCTTTGTCTCGGGCCTTGTGTTGCGAAACGGTCTTGGCGCCGAGAGCATCGTCTGGACGCTGATGTTCGCGATCATGCCGCTCGCCTGCATCTACTATCCCGTGAGCGTGCTGCCGGCCTGGCTGCAATATGTCGCCTGGGCGCTGCCGCCGACCTACGTGTTCGAGGGAATGCGCGCGCTGCTGATCGAGAACACCTTCCGCACCGACCTGATGCTGGATGCGCTGGCGATCAATACGGGCCTGCTGATTGCATCTTTTTGGGCATTCCTTGCCCTTCTGCGCAGCGCCAGGAAGCACGGCTCGCTGCTGTCCAGCGGCGAATAGCGTCACTTTCCCGTGGATTCAGGCTGTTTTGGCCGTCCCGGCTACGTAGATGTACGGAACCATGCATTGACGCAATATTACGCATTCGGCAGTATGTTGCGATGCGAAGAGGAATATAACGATGCCTATTGGTGAGTTCGGCGGCGCGCCGCCCCTGGCTGCGGAAGGCAGTCCGGTCCTGACGACGCCGATGTACTGGATGTACGAGATGGCGCACGCCTCTCTCAATCCGGCGCGTGCGGTCACCGACGCGACCAAGCTGCTGTTCCAGAATCCGCTCAATCCGTGGGCGCGCACCGAGGTCGGCAAGTCGGTCGCCGCGGCCTGCGAGTTGTTCGAGCGCACCACGCGCCGTTACGGCAAGCCGGAATGGGGCCTCAACGACACCGAGGTCAACGGCATCCGCGTTCCCGTCGAGATCCGTTCGGTCTGGGAAAAGCCGTTCTGCCGCCTGCTTTACTTCGATCGCAAGTTCGCCCGTCCGCTGCGCAGCCCGCAGCCGCGCGTGCTGATCGTCGCGCCGATGTCCGGCCACTATGCGACGCTGCTCCGCGGCACGGTCGAGGCGTTCCTGCCGGCGCATGAGGTCTACATCACCGACTGGGCCGATGCCCGCATGGTGCCGCTCAGCGACGGCCGCTTCGATCTCGACGACTACATCGACTACGTCATCGAGATGCTGCACGTTCTCGGCGGCAACACCCACGTCATGGCGGTGTGCCAGCCCTCCGTGCCCGTCGTTGCCGCCGTCTCGATCATGGAAGCGAAGCGCGATCCGTTCGTGCCTACCTCGATGACGCTGATGGGCGGCCCGATCGACACGCGCCGCAATCCGACCGCGGTGAACAATCTTGCCCAGGAGCGCGGCATCGACTGGTTCCGCAACACGGTCATCACCAAGGTGCCGTTCCCGCATCCCGGCATGATGCGCGACGTCTATCCGGGCTTCCTGCAGCTCAACGGGTTCATCAGCATGAACCTCGACCGGCACATGGACGCCCACAAGCGCCTCTTCGCCAATCTGGTGAAGGGCGACGGCGACCTCGTCGACAAGCATCGCGACTTCTACGACGAATATCTGGCGGTGATGGATCTCCCTGCGGAGTATTATCTGCAGACGGTCGACACCGTGTTCGTGAAGCACTCGTTGCCGAAGGGCGAGATGAGCCATCGTGGAACTCGCGTCGACCCCTCCAAGGTCACGCGCGTTGCGTTGATGACGGTCGAAGGCGAGAACGACGACATCTCCGGGCTCGGCCAGACCGAAGCAACGCACACATTGTGCAGTTCGATCCCCGATCATCGCCGCGTTCATTACGTCCAGAAGGGCGTCGGACATTACGGCGTGTTCAACGGCTCGCGTTTCAAGTCGGAAATTGTGCCGCGGATTCATGACTTCATGGTCTCGGCAGCGAATCCGAGCTCGTTGCAGGCTCTCGCGGCCGAATAGACGCGTTTTCGAGCGAAGTGGAGACCGGTTCGCGCAAAGAAAACGCGCCAAAACACGAATCTAGAGCCCCGTTCCGATTCCATCGGAACGGAAAATGGCTCCAGACGCGATTTTCGGCTTTTCCGTCGAAAATTCAGGTCCTGCCGGAGGCTCCGGGAGGGCCTGGTTCCCGCCGGATTCGTGGTATTTAGGTAGCGTTATAGGAGTGAGTCCCCCGTCACCCCTTGGGGGGCCCGCATGCGTCCAGCGGGGGCGAAAAATTGGGGTTCCAACCCCAGTCTGTAGGGTCTCCCGGACGCCAGACCCCTGTATATTGGGCAAATGATTTGTTTTTGCGCCGAGCGCTTTCCCTGGCGGCGGTTATGGCAGAATCCGGGCGAACTCCTGCTCCCCGGACTGACAGACATGGCTACACGCGCGCTCCTTTATCGGCGACCCCACGAACCGAGGACCCTCCTGATCACCCACGGATCCCAATTTTTTGCGATTCGCCTGCGCCGACATCGCCGAGCGCGCCGCTACACGCTCAGAATCCATCCGAGCGATCGCGAAGCCATCCTCACGATGCCGCCGCGTGGCACGCTTGTTGACGCAAAAGACTTCGCGCAGCGTCATGGCGCGTGGATCGCGGCACGTCTCGGCCGTTTGCCGAAGGCTGCGCCGTTTCAACCTGGCACAGTGATACCACTTCGCGGCGTTTCCCATCGCATCGTTCATCGCGCCGGCCAGCGTGGCACGGTGTGGACCGAGGTGCGCGACTCCGGAGAGCGCATTCTCTGCGTCGCCGGCGGGGTCGAATATGTCGACCGCCGCGTCAGTGACTTCCTCAAGCGCGAGGCGCGCCGCGACCTTCAGCGCTCGGCGGAGGCCTATGCCGCCGAGCTCGGCGTCAAGGTAAAGCGTCTCTCGATCCGCGATCAGTCAAGCCGCTGGGGCTCCTGCACCTCGGCGGGCTCGCTGTCGTTCTCCTGGCGCCTGATCCTCGCGCCGCCCTTCGTGCTCGACTACCTCGCCGCGCACGAGGTTGCGCATCTCGTCGAGATGAACCACTCGGCGCGGTTCTGGCGCGTCTGCGGGAAGGTCTGTCCGTCGATGGAGCGCGCCAAGAAGTGGCTCGACACACACGGCAACGATCTGCACCGCTACGGGGTCGAGGATTAGGCCTCGCTGCCGGCCCAACACTCGCTGTCGTCGCCCCGCTTGACCGGGCGACCCAGTATCCAGAGGCAGTTGTTGTTAAGCCGAGAAGCCGCGGCGTACTGGATTCCCCGCCGGAGCCTGTCATCGGGCTCGCCGAAGGCGAGACCCGGTGGCGGGGAATGACAGTTGAGAATGAGGCGGCGTCAGCGCGTTTTGCGCGATTTTTCGCTCGCCCAACGACGATCGCGCGGCACGCCTGATTTGCCCCGCCGCATCAAAGCTTTCGTACCATCCACCCAGCGTCACGCCGGCAGTCACCGGCTACTGTGCATGGGGTTGTTTTCGCGGTTTTTGTTTTCAGCTCGCAAGGACCGCAGGCCGAGTCTATCGATTGCCGCCAAACAGCCGGTCCATCAGCCAGCCATCGAGCCCCGGCGCTGCTTCCGGCCGCACATTGGCGCGCGTCGGCGCGGGGCGATAACCGCCATTATTGACCGGAGCCGATGGGGGCACTGTCGGCGGCGCAACTTGCGAGGCCACTATCGCGAGGTTCGACGGACCCCAATTGGCTTGCGAATTCGGCAGGGCTGCGACTGGCACGCCCTCGTGCGCGGCGCGCATGAAGCGCGACCACACCTCCACCGGCAGGCCGCCGCCGGTCGCCTTCTTGGTCGGCGAGTTGTCGTCGTTGCCGAGCCAGACGCCGGTGACGAGGTTGGCGGTGTAGCCGACGAACCAGGCGTCGCGGTAATCCTGGCTGGTGCCGGTCTTGCCGGCCGCCATCCAGCCCGGGATCTCCGCCTTCTTGGCGGTGCCGTTGATCAGCGTCTCTCGCATCATCGCGTTCATCATCCCGACATAGCGCGGGTCGATCACCTGATTGCGCTCCTCGGGCTGACGCATGTAGAGCAGCTTGCCGCCGAGCGTCTTGATCCGCGTGACGACATGCGGCGACACCGCGAAGCCGCCATTGGCGAAGGGCGCATAGGCGCCGACCATCTCGACGACCGAGACCTCGGAGGTGCCGAGCGCGATCGAGGCGTTGGGCTCGAGCCTGGAGGAGATGCCGAGCCGGTGCGCGGTGCGCACCACGTTCTTCGGCCCGACCTCGAGGCCGAGGCGAATGGCGACCGTGTTGAGCGACATCGCGAGCGCCTGTGTCAGCGTCACCGGGCCGAAATATTCATGCGTGTAGTTCTCGGGCTTCCAGCCCTTGACCTCGATCGGGGCGTCCTGGCGGACGGTGTCCGGCGTCAGGCCCTGCTCGAGCGCGGTGAGATACACGAACGGCTTGAACGAGGAGCCCGGCTGGCGCTTGGCGGTCACCGCGCGGTTGTACTGGCTCTCGGAATAGTTCCGTCCCCCGACCATGGCGCGGACGGCACCGTCAGGCGTCATCGCCACCAGCGCGCCCTGGCTGACATTGAACTTCACGCTCTTGGCCGCGAGCTCGTCGATGACGGCGGCTTCCGCCACGCTCTGGAGCTTTGGATCGATTGTGGTCTCGACCTTGATGCTCTCGTCGATCTGGCCGACCAGATCATCCAGCACCTCGCCGATCCAGTCGGCGACGTAGTTGACCGTGCCGGCGCCGACCGGCTTCACATTGTAGGAGGGATGGCCGATCGAGGCCTGCGCCTGCCCTTCGGTGATGAACTTTGCATCCGCCATCGCCGCGAGCACGATCTGCGCGCGCGCTTCCGCGCCTTCGGGGTTGCGGTTGGGCGCAAGGCGCGAGGGCGATTTGACGAGACCGGCCAGCATCGCGGCTTCCGCGACGGTGACGTTCTTGGCCGACTTGCCGAAATATTTCTGCGCGGCAGCTTCGACGCCGTAAGCGCCGGAGCCGAAATAGACGCGGTTGAGATAGAGCTCCAGGATCTCGTTCTTGGAATGCTTGCGCTCCAGCCAGATCGCGAGCTCCGCCTCCTGCAGCTTGCGCTGCATGGTGCGCTCCTGGGTCAGGAACAGGTTTTTCGCCAGCTGCTGCGACAGCGTCGAGCCGCCCTGCGACACGCCGCGATGGAGCACGTTGGTGACGAGCGCGCGCAGGATGCCTACGGGATCGATGCCGAAATGCGAATAGAAGCGGCGGTCCTCGATAGCGATGAAAGCCTTGGGCAGATAGGGCGGCAGGTCCTTCAGCGAGACGTTAGCGCCGGCCATCTCGCCGCGCTGCGCCAGCATGCTGCCGTCGATGCCGACGATCTGGATCGTCGGCGGCCGCTTTGGAATCTCCAGCGACTGGATCGGCGGCAGATGGGCGCCGACGTAGATCACGACGCCGATCACGGCGATCACGCCCCACAGGCCGAGCACCGCGCCCCAATAGAGCAGGCGGCCGAGGCTGAAGCCTCCGCGCGACTTCGACCGGCGCTTGGCGCCGCTGCGGCTCGCCGGTGCCTTCCGCTCGCGCGGCGGCTCGTCGTCGGAATCGTCGGCCTTGCGCTTGGCGGATGATTTCGCGGACTTTTTCGGCTTGTCCTCGGCATTGGGGATGCGATCCGCCGCCGTCAGGCGCAGATCGGCGAGCGCCGCGGGCAAGCCGAATAACGGCTCTTTCCGCCCACCCTTTTTCTTTCCCCACGCCATACGCAAAATGCCCGGTCAGCCCGTCCCGCCGCACGCTAGCGGTCGCTGTTTAAGGCCCGGTTACCCCCAAGCTTAACGCTCGATTAGGAGATACGGCATTCGCCTGCCGCAGTTCCGCCGATCGGGCGCCGGAGCTAGGATCGTGAATACAAAGAAGAGGGAACTCACGAAGGAGCGTTCATGGGCCATATCGATCCGACCAAGGAGATCTTCGCGCAATTCAGGGATAACGACCGTCCCGGTCCGATCCACATGCTCAACCTGGTGCGCTTGCGCAAAGAGGCGGCCTATCCGGATGGCCGCAAGGCGAGCGGCGCGGAAGCCTATGCGGCCTATGGCCGCGAGAGCGGTCCGGTGTTCGAACGCCTCGGCGGCCGCATCGTCTGGCAGGGCAGGTTTGAGCTGATGCTGATCGGCCCGCAAGAGGAGCGCTGGGACCATTGCTTCATTGCCGAATATCCAAGCGTCGCAGCCTTTGTCGAGATGATCCGAGATCCCGTCTATCGCGAAGCGGTGAAGCACCGGCAGGCGGCCGTGGAGGATTCACGGCTGATCCGCCACGCCGTGCTGCCGGTGGGGAAGAATTTTGGGGAGATACCGGGGTAGGAGAAGCAGGCTCGTTTTGACGAGAAGTAACGGCGCGCCACGCACTCCACCGCGTTCCCTCCCCCCTTGCGGGGGAGGGTTAGGGAAGGGGGGGTAGCCTCGGGCGAGGTCGGCGTTTGAAAACGCGAGCTGTTGCAACGAATGTGAGGAGACGACGATCACGGCGCGACGGATAGGCCACGTCGTGTGGCACCCCCCCTCCCCATCCCTCCCCCGCAAGGGGGGAGGGAGCGAGAGAGCGAGTGCTGTCCGTTGAGACGATCAGCCTGTGAGGCCTAGCCCGCCGGGCTTGCGTCTTCCAGGATCGGACCGAACAGTTCCCAGCGCTCGCCGTTGAACTTCATCATCTGAAGCTGCTTGTTGACGCGGTAGTCGGTTGGTGAAGTGTTGGCCTTGATGCCGGGCAGCCCGACGTCGCCTACGACGTCCTTCAGCGAGGCGGCGTGTTTCATGACGTTCTCGCGCGTCAGGTTGTCGCCGCACTGCTGCAGCACGTGGGCCAGGAGCTGGGCGGTGCCGTAGCCGTAGGTGTTGAAGTTCGAGTCCTTGTCGCCGTCCGGATAGTACTTCGCCATGAAGTCGAAATACCGCTTCATGCCGGCGTCGTCTTTCCAGGTCGGATCGAGCGGATCCTTGCCGTAGTTGACACTGATCACGCCCTTGGCGGCCTCGAGACCGGCGGGCTTCATCACTGCGCCGACGGAGGTGGCGTTGATGTCGACGATCTGGACAGGGTGCCAGCCAAGCTCGGCGATCTTCTTGATCGCCTGTGCCGCCTGCTTCGGCGTGGTCGCGCTGAAGAACAGGTCGGCGCCGGCATCCTTGATCTTGAGGATCTGCGAATCGACGGTCGGATCGGACACTTCGTAGGACGCTTCGGTCACGATCATCTTGGCGGCCTTGTCACCGAGGCCGGCCTTGAGGCCGTTCAGATAGTCCTTGCCGAGGTCGTCGTTCTGATAGAGCACGCCGATCTTCGCGTTCGGGTGCTCCTTCAGGATGTACTGACCGTAGATGCGGCCCTCGACGAAGTAGTTCGGGTTGTAGCCCATGGTCCACGGGAAGTTCTTCGGATCCGTGAATCTCGAGGCGCCGGTGGCCGCGAACAGCTGCGGCACCTTCTTGGAGTTGAGATATTTCTGCACGGCTGCGTTCGAGGGCGTGCCGATGATCTGGAAGGTCAGCAGCACCTCGTCGCTTTCGACGAGCTTGCGCACCTGCTCCACTGCTTTCGGCGGCGAATAGGCGTCGTCATACTGGATCAGGTTGATCTTGCGGCCGTTGATGCCGCCCTGCTCGTTGATCATCTTGAAGTAGGCGGCCTGGGCCTTGCCGATCGACGCATAGGCCGATGCCGGTCCGGAGAACGGCACAGTCTGCCCGACCTTGATCTCGGTGTCGCTGGCACCCGGATCATATTTTTTCTGGGCATTGGCCGCAGAGACCGACAGCGCCAGGGTCAGCGCCGTTGCGGTGGCCAGATGCAGAATTCCATTCCTCATTCGCAATTTCCTCGGTTGTTATTGCAGACGGTCTATCGGACGCGCTGTTGCGCGCCCGACGCCATCGCTGCGCGGGAATGTGGAGGAGCCGTTGCTGCAACGCAAGGTGGGGAAGTGCCCACAATTCGTAGGGTGGATTACGCTTCTGTAACCCACCCTTTGGTTCCGTGCGTGGGATTAGCCCGACGATCCTGTGTCCTCGATGATCGGCCCGAACAGCTCCCAGCGTTCGCCGTTGAACTTCATCATCTGCATCTGCTTGTTGACGCGATAGTCGTTGGGTCCGGTGTTGATCTTGATGCCGGGCAGCGCGAAGCTCGGGGTGAAGTCCTTGATGTTGGCGACCTGCCTCATGACGTTCTCGCGCGTCAGATCGTCACCGCATTGCTTCAACACCTGGACCAGGAGCTCGGCCACCGAATAGGCGTAGGTGTTGACCGTGTTGAGCTTGTCGCCCTCGGGGAAATACTTGTCCATGAACGCGAAGAATGCCTTAACGCCGGGATCGTCCTTCCACTGCGGATCGCCGGGCTCCTTGCCATACTGGGTCGAGATGATGCCCTTGGAGATGTCGAGGCCGGCCGGCTTCAGCGTGGCCGAGATCGGGCTCGCATTGATGTCGAGAATGTGCACCGGCGACCAGCCGAGGTCGGCGAGCTTCTTGATCGCCTGTGCCGCGAATTTCGGCGTCGAGGCATCGTAGAACAGGTCGACGCCCATCGACTTCAGCTTGACCACCTGCGAGTCAACCGTCGGATCGGTGACCTCGTAGGACACCTCGCCGACGATCATGCTGGCGGCCTTGTCGCCGAGGCCGTTCTTGAGCCCAGCGAGATAGTCGCGGCCCATGTCGTCGTTCTGGTAGAGCACGCCGATCTTGGCGGTGGGGTGATTGGCGAGAATGTATTTGGCGTAGATGCGCCCCTCGGACACGTAGTTGGGATTATAGGCGATGGTCCAGGGATAGTTCTGCGGATCGTTGAAACGCGCCGCGCCGGTCGAGGCCAGCAGCTGCGGCACCTTCTTGCCGTTGAGATATTTTTGCACGGCCGCATTGGCCGCGGTGCCGATGAGCTGGAAGGTGAAAAGCACTTCGTCGCCTTCGACGAGCTTGCGCACCTGCTCGACGGTCTTCGGCGGCGAATAGGCGTCATCATACTGGATCAGATTGATCTTGCGGCCGTTGATGCCGCCCTGATCGTTGATCATCTTGAAGTAAGCGGCTTGGGTCTTGCCGATATTGGCGTAGACGGAGTAGGCGCCGGAGAATGGAACGGTCTGGCCGATCTTGATTTCGGTGTCGCTTGCACCGGTGTCGTATTTCTTCTGGGCGAGGGCTTGACCGGCGGAGAACGCGAAGACGAGCGCCGCCGTGGCAGCTATGAAGGCTCTGCGATTGCTCATGTTGGGTTGTTCCTCCTGTTGGAATTTTCGGTCGACGGTCTTTTTCCCGTTGTTTGCAACGGTCGCCATCGCTGTCGAAGATTGTGGAGGAACGGCAGGCGCCGCGCAAGGATCGCGGCGCTGCACCGTAGCTTCTCAGGCCAGGAGTCTTAGGTCCGGGTCTTAGGTCAGGAACAATGCAACCAGTGCGATCGCCGCCGGCAGGGCCTGGACGATCAGGATGCGCGTGCTGACGGTCGCCGCCCCGTAGGCGCCGGCCACGATCACGCAGAGCAGGAAGAATGCCTTGATCTGGAACGCGAAGGCCGGGGTGCCGTGGACGAGACCCCAGATCAGGCCGGCGGCGAGGAAGCCGTTATAGAGGCCCTGATTGCCGGCCAGCACCTTCGTGATCTCGGCCTTCTCCGGCGTATTGCGAAAGACCTTCAAGCCCAGCGGCTTGTCCCACAGGAACATCTCCAGGACCAGAAAATAGGCGTGCAGCGCCGCGACCAGCGCCACCAGGACATTGGCGATCACGATCAAGTTGAGCTCCCCCCAAAGCGTCAGCTTTCGGGTGGACGTTAGCACGGCAGGCGTGGCAAGAGCGATCCGTGTCTCGATGCAATGGTGTCGCAATGGCCAGCCGATCAACCAATACGCCCGAACGCTTCGGCCTCGATCGCCTCGCGACGCCGATCGGGATCGCCCTGCTCGTTACCGATGCCGAGGGCGCGTTGCGCGCGCTCGACTGGGAAGACTACGAGCACCGCATGCGCGAGTTGCTGCGCCTGCATTACGGCACGGTGGATCTCAGTGATCAGCCTGCGCCCGCGGGAATGCGGGCGGCGTTGTCAGCATATTTCGAAGGCGATCTCGATCAGCTCACGGCCATCGCATGGCGGATCGCCGGCACGCCATTCCAGCAAAAGGTCTGGACCGCGCTCGCGAAAATCCCCGCCGGCACGACGATGAGTTATGGCGCGTTCGCCGCAAGGATTGAGATGCCCAAAGCCGTGCGCGCCGTCGGCCATGCCAACGGCTCCAACCCGATCAGCGTGGTGCTGCCGTGCCACCGCCTGATCGGTGCGAACGGCTCGCTGGTGAAGTACGGCGGCGGGCTCGAGCGCAAGCGCTGGCTGCTGTGGCATGAGGGGGTGGAGGTTTAGGCCTCTCTCCCGCCGTCATTCCGGGGCGCCGCGCAAGCGGCGAGCCCGGAATCTATCGGGCGTCACCGACGATGTGGATGAATGGATTCCGGGCTCGCGCTCCGCGCGCCCCGGAATGACGAAGGGAGAGAGCGGCGCTTACGCCGCCGGCTGAACCGCCTTGTCGCTGGCCATCACATGGGTCAGCGCGCGCTTGATCGCGGACTGACGGGTCGGGGCGGTGATCTGCGCACCGAGGAGGTCGGTGACGTAGAACACGTCGCGCGCGCGCTCGCCGAAGGTCGCGACATGGGCCGAGGCGATGTTGAGGTTGAGCTTCGAGATCGCCGTGGTCAGCTCGTAGAGCAGGCCGGGGCGATCGAGGCCGGAGACCTCGATCACGGTGTGACGGTCGGACCATTGGTTGTTGATGGTCACTTCCGGCTCGACCACGAAGGGCCGCGCCTTGCTGCGCACGGTGCGCCGCGCCACTACTTCCGGCAGGCGCAGCTTGCCTTCGAGCACGTCCTCGATCATCTCGCCGATGCGCGTGGCGCGCCGGCCCTCGTCCTCGTCGCGGTCGTATTCCCGCGAGATCGAGATCGTGTCGAGCGCGCGGCCGTCGGTCGTGGTGTAGATCTGGGCATCGACGATGTTGGCGCCGGCCGAGGCACAGGCGCCCGCGATGATCGAGAGCAGCCAGGGATGGTCGGCGGCGAAGATCGTGAGCTCGGTGACGCCGCGCACCTCGTCGAAGCCGACATTGATCGCAAGCTTGTGGCCGGCCTGCTCGCTGGAGCGGACGAAGCGGGCGTGGCGGATCTTTCGCGGCAGCTCGACCTTGAGCCAGTAGGCCGGATAGTGCCGGCCAATATAGGCGTCGAGCTCGTCCTTCGGCCATTCGGCGAAGGCCATGCGGAATTCGGCATAAGCAGCCGCAAGCCGCTTGCCGCGGTCGACTTCCGAGAAGCCGCCGGTCAGCACCGGCTCGGTCTCATAATAGAGAGAGCGCAGCAGCTGCGCCTTCCAGCCGTTCCACACGCCCGGGCCGACGCCGCGGATGTCGGCGGTGGTCAGGATCGTAAGCAGCTTCATCTGCTCGACCGACTGCACGACGGCAGCAAAATTCTCGATGGTCTTGCGGTCGGAGAGGTCGCGCGACTGCGCGACCGTCGACATGGTCAGGTGTTCCTCGATCAGCCACGCCACGAGCTCGGTATCGGCCGGGCTGAAGCCGAACCGCGGACAGAGCCGGCGCGCGACCTTGGCGCCCGCGATCGAGTGGTCCTCGGGCCGGCCCTTGGCGACATCGTGCAACAACGTCGCGATGTAGATCACCGCGCGGTGCTCGGGCCGGGTCTTGCGCATGAGGTCGCTGGCGAGCGCGAACTCCTCGATGCCGCCGCGTTCGATGTCCTGGAGGAAGCCGATGCAGCGGATCAGGTGCTCGTCGACGGTGTAGTGATGATACATGTTGAACTGCATCATCGAGACGATCTTGCCGAAGGCGCGGATGAACTGGCCGAGGACGCCGGTCTCGTTCATCCGCCGCAGCACGATCTCCGCGTTGTCGGACGTCAGGATCTCCATGAACAGCCGGTTGGCTTCGGGGTTCTCGCGAAGCTGCGCGTTGATCAGGCCGAGCGAACGCGTCACGTCGCGCATCGCGTCCGGATGGAAGGCGAGGTTGTTCTTCTGCGCCAGGCGGAAGATGCGGATCAGGTTGACCGGATCGCGCTTGAACACGTCCGGCGCGGCGATGTTGATGCGGTTGTTGTCGACGATGAAGTCGTCGCTGTCAGGGACGCGCCGCTTCACGGGCGTGGGGCGCAGCCGCGCCATCATCCGGCTCAAGACCGGCGCGGGCTTGGCCTGCTGGTCCTCGAGCTTGGCGCAGAGGATGGCGGTGAGGTTGCCGACTTCCTTGGCGACCAGGAAGTAGTGCTTCATGAAGCGCTCGACGTCCTGCATGCCGGGATGCGAGGTGTAGCCGAGCCGGACCGCGATCTCGCGCTGGAGGTCGAAGGAGAGGCGCTCCTCGGCGCGGCCAGAGTAGAAATGCAGATTGCAGCGCACCGACCAGAGGAAATCGGCGCAGCGGCGGAAGGTGCGGTATTCTTGCGCATCGAACACGCCGCGCTCGACCAGCTCGTTGGTGTCGCGCACGCGGTAGACGTATTTGGCGATCCAGAACAGCGTGTGAAGGTCGCGGAGGCCGCCCTTGCCGTCCTTGACGTTGGGCTCGACCAGATAGCGCGACTGGCCGCCGCGGCGGTGCCGCTCCTCGCGCTCGGCGAGCTTCGCGGTGACGAATTCGGACGCGGTGCCCTGCACGACTTCCTTGTCGAAGCGTGCGACCAGCTCGTCATAGAGCGGCTGGTCGCCGGTGAGGAAGCGCGTCTCCAGGATCGCGGTGCGGATCGTCATGTCGCCGCGCGCCTGCCGGATCGATTCGTCGACCGAGCGCGTGGCGTGACCGACCTTCAGTCCCATGTCCCAGAGGCAGTAGAGGATCGCTTCGGCGACCTGCTCGCCCCAGGCAGTCTGCTTGTAGGGCAGGATGAACAAGAGATCGATGTCGGACTCGGGGGCCATCAGGCCGCGGCCATAGCCGCCGGTCGCCACCACCGCCATGCGCTCGGCGCCGCTCGGGATCGGCGACCGGTAGAGATGACGGGTGGCCGCCGAGTACAGGATGCGGATGATCTCGTCCTGGACATGGCACAGCCGCTCGGCGCAACGGCGGCCGTGGCGGTCCTTCAGCAAGATCGCCTGTGCCGCGGCGCGGGCCGCGATCAGCTCGGCCTTGAGCAACTGCGCCACGGCCGTGCGGAACGTGTCCTCGCGTCCCTCATGCTTCTCGGCAAGCGCGTCGATCGCGGCGGTAATCCGCGCGGTGTCGAAGCGATCGTCTACCTCGGCCTTGTGCTCAGTCGCGACGCTGTCCATGTCCCACCGGATATAAGAGGTGACAGGCCCTGTCACCCGCCATTCTCAGGCAATAGTCGTTCCATGCTGGAAAGGGGCGGTTTCGGGCAAGTTTGTTCTCAGCCGGAGCGCTTTCAAGGGTCGGATTTTCTTGTTGACCTCTAGATATAACTCATTGAAAAACAATGAAATTTTTAAAGGGGCTGGGCATGATCAGGATTACACGACGCATTCTGCTGGCGGGAGCGGTGGCGCTCGCGATAACCCCCGCGGCACAGGCGGCGGATCCGCTCAAGGAAATCCGCATCGACTGGGCGACCTACAATCCGGTGTCGATGGTCCTGAAGCAGAAGGGGCTTCTTGAGAAGGAGTTTGCCAAGGACGGCATCAGCATCACCTGGGTGCAGTCAGCCGGCTCCAACAAGGCGCTCGAATTCCTCAACGCCGGCTCGATTGATTTCGGTTCGACCGCGGGCTCGGCGGCGCTGGTCGCCCGCATCAACGGCAACCCGATCAAGTCGATCTATGTCTATTCGCGTCCGGAATGGACCGCGCTGGTGACGGGCAAGGACTCCAAGATTGCGAGCGTTGCGGATCTCAAGGGCAAGCGCGTCGCGGTGACACGTGGCACCGATCCGCACATCTTCCTGGTGCGCGCGTTGCTCAGCGCCGGCCTGACCGAAAAGGACATAACGCCGGTGCTGCTCCAGCATGCCGACGGCAAGACCGCGCTGATCCGCGGCGACGTCGATGCCTGGGCCGGCCTCGATCCGATGATGGCGCAGGCTGAGGTCGAGGAAGGCGCGAAACTGTTCTACCGCAAAGCCGACGCCAACACCTGGGGTGTCCTCAATGTGCGCGAGCAGTTTTTGAAGGACTATCCGGACGCCGCCCGCCGCGTGCTCGCGGTGTATGAAGAGGCGCGCAAATATTCGCTGGCGAACTACGACGAGCTGAAGAAGACCTTCATTGCCGTGACCAAGCTGCCTGAAGCCGTCGTCGACAAGCAGCTCAAGGAGCGGACCGAGCTCACCCACAGCCGCATCGGCGCGCCCCAGCGCGAGTCGATCCTCGCCGCGGGTCTCGCCCTGCAGCAGGCCGGCGTCGTCGACGCCAAGGTCGACGTGAAGGCGACGCTCGACGCCCTGATCGACGACCAGGTCCCGCTGCCGACGAATTGATGGGGTGGTGGTCGCACGCCGCCGCAGCAAACTCCGCCGTCGTCCCGGGGCGCGAAGCGAGCCCGGGACCCATAGACACAGGGAGTGGTTTGGCACGAAGGCGGTAACTCCGAGTCCCCGTAACCATGTCTCCCTGTGGTTATGGGTCCGGATCTGCGCTCGCTCCGCTCGCTTGTCCGGGACGACAGCCGAGCGCGCAGCAATAGTAGTGTTGCATTCCCTCGCCAGACGCGCTTGCTAAAGCCATGATCTCCGACGCGCCCGCCTTGCAACAATCCTCGGAACCGGCCGAAAGCGTGGCGCCCTCGCGGCTGTCCCGTTATGCGGGGCCGACGCTGGGGCTGTTGCTGCCGGTCACGCTCGCGCTGGGCTGGGAGCTCGTGGTCTGGCTCGGCTGGTCCAACGGCCGGTTGGTGCCGCCGCCCTCGCGCGTCTTTGCCACCATCACCGAGCTCGCCCGTTCCGGCGAGCTGGTCCGCCACATCGCCGCGACGCTGTGGCGGGTCGGCCTCGGCTTCGCGTTCGGCGTCATCGCGGGCACGCTGTTAGGCGCGATCTCCGGCTATTGGTCGCTGGCGCGCCGGCTGCTCGATCCAACCGTGCAGGCGCTGCGCGCGATCCCCTCGCTCGCCTGGGTGCCGCTGTTCATCCTCTGGCTCGGCATCTTCGAGACCTCGAAGATCGCGCTGATCGCGGTCGGCGTGTTCTTCCCGGTCTATCTCGGCGTGATGGGCGCGATCCTCTCGGTGGACCGCAAGGTCGTCGAAGTCGGTCGCGTCTTCCGCCTCTCCGGGGTCGCCATGATCCGCCGCATCCTGCTGCCCGCGGTGCTGCCGGCCTATGTCGTGTCCTTGCGTGTTGGTCTCGGCCTTGGCTGGATGTTCGTGGTCGCGGCCGAGCTGATCGGCGCCTCCGAAGGCCTCGGCTATCTCCTGCTCGACGGCCAGCAGCTCGGCAAGCCCGCGCAGATCCTTGCCGCGATCGTGATCTTCGCCATCCTCGGCAAGCTCACGGACTGGCTGATCGAGGTCGCGGCTGCGCCCTTCCTGCGCTGGCAGGACGCCTTCGGGCGCGCGAAGGGAGCATAGCGCGATGCTCGCACTCGACCGGGTCAGCAAGACCTATCCCAACGGCGTGCAGGCGCTGGCGCGCTTCTCCGCAGAGATCAGGCAGGGCGAGATTATCGCCATCATCGGCGGCTCCGGCTGCGGCAAGTCCACGCTGCTGCGCGCCATCGCCGGCCTCGATCGCGCCAGCTCGGGCACCGTGACGCTCGACAGCGAGGCGATCGCCTCGCCGCACGCCAAGATCGGCATCATCTTCCAGGAGCCGCGGCTGCTGCCCTGGCTCAGCGTCGCCGACAATATCGGCTTCGGCCTTGCCGATTTGCCTGCGACTGAGCGGCGCGAGAAGGTTGCGCGCGCGCTCGAGCGCGTCGGGCTCGCCGACAAGGCACAGGCC
>NZ_LGHL01000074.1 GCF_001908205.1 Bradyrhizobium sp. NAS80.1 | reverse complement strand
TTCCGAGCGGTGCGAGCATCAAGGACGCGAGCGGTGTCGCTGCGAACCTTGCTGGCGCGGTGAAGACGTTCTCCGGTCTCCAGGTCGATCCGACGGCATCGACCACGCCGACGCCAACGATCACGCCAGCGGTGACGCAGGCCACGGCCTCGCCTGGAACGGGCACCGAGCACGTGGGAGACGCGATCACGCTGTCGCTCGGCTTCAACGAGGCGGTGACCGTGACGGGCACGCCCACGCTGTCGCTCAATGACGGCGGCACGGCCACCTATGTCGGTGGCTCGGGCACGGGTACGCTCACCTTCAAAACGACTGTGGCGTCGACCAACACCAGCACTTCGGCTCTCGCCATCACCGGCGTGAACCTTCCGAGCGGTGCGACCATCAAGGACGCGAGCGGTGTCGCTGCGAACCTTGCTGGCGCGGTGAAGACGTTCTCCGGTCTCCAGGTCGATCCGACGTCATCGACGTCGACGACGCCGTCGACACCGTCAGCGACCAAGCCGGTCCTGACCATCGCGGATAACTCGCTCTGGGTAGCGGGGGGAGGCGGTACCGTCGACCTGGGAACCAAGGTGACAACCACCGACTCCAACGACGTCGTGACCGTGAAGATCACAGGGTTACCCGGGTACGAGACGATCACCGACAAGCTCGATGGTCAGACGTTCCGGGGGAATAACATCACCTTGACGGCGGCGCAGGTCGACAGCGGATTGACGCTGACGTCGAACTACAACGGCGGGGGCCATCCGACCGCAACGCTCACGCTCACCGCAAGTGCAAAGGATCCGACCACCGGTGCCGTTGCGACGGCCTCGCCGCAGATCATCACCGTGGTGGATCCCCGACCTGCTGCGACCACAACGTCGCAGACGACCACGGTAACGGATCCTTCGCATCCGGCCAGCACGGGCACAGGGGTCCTGGCAGGTCACGATCATGGTTCTGCACTGCTTAGCCAGATCAGGGACGTTCTCGCCGGCGGCGTTGCGACATCCGCGCCACAGGCGATCACTGATCAGGCGACCCGGACCGGTTCAGCCATGGCGTCCCAGGCAAGCCAGAGCTTTGCGCTGCTGAACCAGTATCTGGCCGGTCACACCGGCCAGGTGGATCCCGGTCAGATCGTGTCGGCCGTGTCGCATGCGACCGGTTGGGGTCAGGAATCGTTGCTGACCAGACCACATTGATGCCTCGCCGCACCCAGGCTCAGCGCCTGGGTGCGGCACCGTCAATATTTGTCAATCCAAGAGAAGGAACATCTTACGCGGTCGGTAGCCGCGAAGGGTTGAGTTAAAAATGGCGATCCAGAATGGAAATGCCCATGCCGCAGACCTCGGGCTTCGGGCCCTGGCTCTGTTCCTGCGCCTTCATGGCGTGAACGCCGAGCCTGACCAGCTCCGCGACCGTTGCGGGAGCAACGATATCGGCATCAGCGCGATGCTTCGCTGTGCGCACGAATTCGGAGTCAAAGTCCGTTCGCGCACGATGCGTTGGAAGCGACTTGCGAGCACCACGCTGCCCGGAATCGCGTCGCTGCGTGATGGCGGATTCCTGGTGCTCGGCAAGGTCGATGACCAGACGGCACTTGTGTTGCATCCAACCGCATCACGTCCGAACACGATGACGCGCGCGGAGTTCGAAGAAGTCTGGGACGGCCGTTTGATCCTGGCCGGCTCACAGAATCTCGTGCACCGGTTGCTTCATTCCCTTGCCGGCATGAGCATTCCGGGGCGTGATCTGGCGCGGCGTGCCGGCGATGCCGTGATGCAGGCCGGCAATATGTTGACGCGCGCCCGGGACGTCTTCATGCGTGCCGGCGATATCACGATGCGCACGCAGTCACCCGATCGACCAGACATGGCTGTCCAGGCGGCGGGTATTGAGCCCGCGAGCGGCGATGAGTCAGGGCTCATTGCGGTGGCGATATTGCTGCGTTGCCATGGCATTGCGGCCGACCCGGCGCAAATTCGGCATCGCATGAGCACGACGCGAATCGGCGTGACCGAAATCCTGCGCTGTGCCAAGGAGTTCGGGCTCAAGGCCCGGGCACAGCGGTCGAGCTGGAGCAGGCTTGCGGTCACGCCGCTGCCGGCGATTGCTGTGCTGCGCGACGGCGGCTTCCTGATCCTGGGTAAGGTCATCGACGACAAGCTTCTGGTTCAGCGCCCATTGTCTCCGCAGCCTGAATCCATCACCCAGGCCGAGCTCGAGGCCATCTGGGACGGTGACATCATCCTGATGACCCGGCGTGCGGCCCTGACGGATCTCTCCCGGCGATTTGATATCAACTGGTTCATCGGTGCGGTCCACAAATATCGCCGCCTGCTCGGCGAAGTGCTGGTCGCGTCGTTCTTCCTTCAGGTCTTCGCCCTCATCTCGCCGCTGTTCTTCCAGGTGGTGATCGACAAGGTGCTCGTGCATCGAAGCATGAGCACGCTCGACGTCCTGGTCATGGGCCTCGTCGCGCTGACCCTGTTCGAGACCGTTCTCGGCACGCTGCGCGTCTATCTGTTCGCGCACACGACGAATCGCATCGACGTCGAGCTCGGCGCGCGGTTGTTCCGTCACCTGATGGCCTTGCCGATCGCCTATTTCCAGACGCGCCGCGTCGGCGACTCGGTTGCGCGCGTTCGCGAGCTGGAGAACATCCGTCAGTTCCTGACGAGCTCGGCGCTTACGCTGGTTATCGATCTCCTGTTCACCGTCGTCTTCCTTGCGGTGATGTTCTACTATTCGACGCCGCTGACGCTGATCGTCATTGCGTCGTTCCCGTTCTACATCGGTATTTCCGCCGGTGTCGCGCCGCTGTTCCGCCGGCGGCTTGACGAGAAGTTCAATCGTGGCTCGGAGAACCAGGCCTTCCTGGTCGAGAGCGTCACCGGCGTCGAGACGCTGAAGGCGATGGCGGTCGAGCCGCAGATGCAGCGACGCTGGGAGGAGCAACTCGCCGGCTATGTGGGTGCGAGCTTCCGCGTGCTCAGCCTGAACAACACGGCGAGCCAGGCGGTCCAGATGGTCAACAAGCTGGTCACCGCCGCAACGCTCTACTTTGGCGCCAGGCTCGTGATCGGCGGCGACCTGTCCGTCGGCGAACTCGTCGCGTTCAACATGCTGGCGGGGCGGGTGAGCATGCCGGTGCTTCGGCTCGCGCAGTTATGGCAGGACTTCCACCAGGCCCGTCTGTCGATCGATCGTCTCGGCGACATCCTCAACACCATGCCCGAGCCGAGCTTCAGTCCGGCCCGCGCTGCCCTGCCGCCGATCCGCGGCAAGGTCACGTTCGAGCACGCGACCTTCCGCTACCGCGTCGACGGTCCCGAAGTACTGCACGACGTGTCCTTTAACGTCGAGCCCGGTCAGGTGATCGGCATCGTGGGCTCTTCGGGCTCGGGCAAAAGCACCATCACCAAGCTGATCCAGCGTCTCTATGTACCGGAGAGCGGCCGCGTGCTGGTCGACGGCGTCGACCTCGCGATGGTCGATCTGACCTGGCTTCGGCGCCAGATCGGGGTGGTCTTGCAGGAGAACGTGCTCTTCAATCGTTCGATCCGCGAGAACATTGCGCTCGCCGACCCGGCCATGCCCATGGAGCGCGTCATCGAGGCGGCGTCGCTTGCGGGCGCTCACGACTTCATCCTGGAGCTGCCGGAGGGCTATGACACCATCGTCGGCGAACGGGGCAGCAGTCTCTCCGGCGGGCAACGCCAGCGTGTCGCGATCGCCCGCGCGCTCATCACCGATCCGCGCATTCTCATTTTCGACGAGGCGACCAGCGCGTTGGACTATGAGAGCGAGCGCGCCATCCAGCAGAATATGAGACGGATTGCTGCTGGACGGACCGTGTTCGTGATCGCGCATCGACTCTCGACCGTGCGCAATGCGAACCGGATCATCACGCTCGAGCATGGCCGCATCGTCGAGGACGGCAGCCATGACGAACTGATCCGCTCGAACGGGCGTTACGCAAACCTCCACTATCTGCAGGCCGGCATCCATGACGTCCGCTAGTCGAAATATCGTTCCGTTTCCGAGACGCGAGCCTCGCCGCCGCGAGCACGAAATCGCGTTCCTGCCGGCGGCGCTCGAGATCACTGAAACGCCGCCGTCGCCGGTCGGGCGCGCGATCGGGGTGAGCATTATCGCGGTGTTCTGCATCGCGCTGGGGTGGGCGTCGTTCGGCAGTGTCGATATCGTCGCGACAGCGACAGGCAAGATCGTGCCGGGCGGGCGCACCAAGCTGATCCAGCCGTTCGAGACGGGCGTTGTCCGCGCCATCCACGTCCGCGACGGACAGACGGTCAAGGCCGGCGACGTCCTGATCGAGCTCGACCCGACGATGACGGAAGCCGATCAGGAGCGCCAGAGAAGTGATCTCCTTGCGGCCGAGCTCGACGCCGCGCGGCTGCGCGCGGCGCTTGCCGAGGATCCGCTTGCCGCCTTCCGGCCACCGCAGGGCGCAAGTGCCGCGGAGATCGAGATGCATCGGCAGTTTTTGATCAGCCAGCGCTCCGAGCAGAACGCCAAGCTCGCCGAGATCGATCGCCAGCAAGGTCAGAAGGAAGCGGAGCGAGCGACCACGTTGGCGAGCGTGGCGAAGCTCCAGGCGACAATCCCGGTGCTCCAGGAGCGGGTCGATATTCGCAAGGGGCTCGTCGAGAAGGCCTTGGCTTCGAAGGTCGTCTATCTCTCCGAGTATCAGGAGCTAGTCGGCCTTCAGCAGGATCTTGTCCTCCAGCAGAGCCGGCTCCACGAAGCCGACGCAGCCATCGCCTTGCTGAGGGAAACGAAAGAAAAGACCTCCGCGGAGTATCGGCGTGCGACCTATGACGCACTTGCCAAGGCCGAGCAGAAGGCGGCGAGCGCTGCGCAGGAAGTGGTCAAGGCGGAGCGGCGCACGAAACTCCAGCAGCTGACCGCGCCGGTCGACGGCGTTGTGCAACAGCTCGCCGTTCATACGGTGGGTGGCGTGGTAACGCCGGCGCAGGCGCTTGCCATCGTGGTTCCAACCGAGAGTCAGCTCGAGATCGAAGCCATGCTTTCCAACCGCGACATTGGGTTCGTTCATCCGGGACAGAAGGCGGAGATCAAGGTCGATACGTTCAACTTCACGCGGTACGGACTCCTCCATGGGGACGTGCTCAGCGTGTCGACGGATGCCATCACGCGCGACAGACCGCAGGGCGGGTCGACCGACCGCGCGTCGGGCACGGCGCAAGCCAGCAGCGAGCCGAAAGGCCAGGAGCTGGAATATGCGGCGCGCATTTCACTCGATCGCACGCACATGCAGGTGGAGGACAAGCTGGTCAAGCTCGGCCCCGGCATGGCGGTGACTGTCGAGATCAAGACCGGTTCGCGCAGTATCATCAGCTATCTTCTCTCGCCGCTGGCGAGGTACAAGCAGGAATCGCTGCGGGAGCGGTAGCAAAGAGCTGCGCTCCAGCACGGCAATCGCGCGCCCAGAAAGAGCCATTTGACGGCTCCAAAATTGCCCCTGGTCCGTCATCTTTTCGTTCGGCGGAGGAATATGCGTTTACGCTCCCGTTGTGCAGCGTGGAGCATCGCCGTGGAGAGTGATCTTCGCATCAAGCTGGAAAGATACGAGGCCAAGGCCGCACATTGTATGAAAGCGGCTCAACAGGCCACCGACGAAGGGGGACGGGGCTTTTACGTGGAGCTGCTCGCTACTACGGCGAGCTCGCGGTGGACTTTCGTCGGGTCCTCGCGAAGCGAGCCGGAGCATCTATGGCGGCCGAATAGTCGGTCCTACGGGGTCCCAGAGCAACGATCGGAGAAGCACCGCGCAACCCGATCGCATAGATCGCCATGGCATTTGTAAGTGGAAATTCGGTGGACAGCAGTCCCTCCTGGCACAAGCAGCCTGATGCCGAGTATCCAACCGATGGATCATTGAAATCCATCAGGATTTTGGGAACATCGGTCGCTTGCGCCACTTACGATTCCGCGCTGGCGCGCATCATGGCGCTCGCGCGCGAACGTCGTCCCACAGCGGTCTGCCCCACCAACACCCATATTCTTGGAGAGGCCCGGCACAACCCGGATTTCGCCCGGGTCCTGGCCGGGTTCGACTTGGTATTGCCGGACGGGATGCCGGTGGTTTGGGCGCTCAACTTTGGCGGAGCCGATCTTAAGGACCGGGTGTACGGCCCCTATACTATGCGCCTCGTGGTGCAGCACACGCCGCGGCCCTGGCGTCATTTCTTTTTCGGTGATTCCGAGGAGTGCCTTGTCGAGTTGCGACGCGCCCTGGTCCAATTGCAGCCAGATATCGACATTGTCGGCATGCTTAGCCCGCCGTTTCGGCCCTTTACTGAGTCCGACGAGGTGTTGTTCGCCGATACTATCAATCGCGCCGATCCGGATTTCGTCTGGGTGGCCCTGCCCGGCGTGCGGATGGAACGGTGGATCAGCGACAATCAGACGCGCTACCGGCGCGGTGTGTTCCTTGCCGTGGGAGATGCGTTCGCGCTCCTCAGCGGCCGCCGATCGTTCGCTCCGCCATGGATGCAACGGATGGGCCTGACCTGGGGCTTACCGGTTAAGCAAGGAGCCGCTCCGACTGGGCCCGCGTTACCTGCGATATCATTCCATGTTTAAATTTTATTGGCTATGGGACGCGCTACGCGCTCGACTGTGAAGAATCTTCCGTGTGGTTCGAATTGGGAGTCGATATCCTGGCGAGCGAGCGGAAGCGTGGCAATCATGAGTGGTACTCGATCGCGCGCCCTGCTTCTCGTCGAAGGCGGCCTCATTCCGTAAGACTTGCTCACCATGAGGTCAAAGGTTTGGGAATGCCGAAGGCACGGCCGGTAGGTCCTTGGTGAGCAAGGGAGGCACTTGCCGGCCCGCCTTCATCGCATCGAGGGGCCGGAACCCGACCGCCAGCTCTGGCGAATCTCGTCGCAATTGGAGCGGCGCGTCAGGCGCGCCATTCATCCTTCTTCGTTCACTTCTCGTCGCATAGAGACGCCGTCGCTTTTTGCCGATGTCAGCAACAGCTGCGCGATTGCCCGTTTTCGAGTGACGGCGCGTTGCCCGCGATCTCCCTCATCATTTGTAGAACTTCATCGAGGCGCGTCCATTGATCCGCCTCGTCCAGTTCCCACGAATGACCCCAGAGGTGGAACACGCCGCCGCTGTCGAGCGCCTGATGCAACAGGCGTCGCGCCAACTCAGGCCAGTCGGTCGTCCGACCGAAAGCGACGAATCGCCACAAATTGGCAAAGGTCCTCCGCTTGATGGCGTTCCGGGCGAATGCCGCCAGACCATGCGGGTAGGCTTGAACCGTTGTCGGCATCAGGGCGAGACCCGCGCGCCCTCGCGGGAGATCGAGAGACCCCAATTCGACCGTGCGCGGACCGATAAAGCTCGCGCGCCGGATCATCTCTAGGGGCGGTCGCGAAAACGCGCCCATCGGGGGGCAAAACATGCGACAAGATCGCCCGATCGTGTCTTCGAGCCAGGACTTGGAGTCGGCGATCTCTCGCCACGCCTCCTCTTCTTTCATCTGAGTGAGAGCACCATGGTGAATCGTATGGCCGCCAATTTCAAAGCTCGAGCTGAGCTCCCGAATCTGCTGAGTGTTCATGGTGCCGGTTCTGCGGTCATCGGTACGTAAAAGGTACCTCGCAAGCCGTGCCTGGTCGGGAGCTCGGCAACCCGCAGGTCCAACGGATGGCCGTCGTCCCAACTGGTCGTGATGTATGTCTTAACGTCGGACATTTGTTTGTGTTCAAGGCTCGAAGGTCACGCAGAGAAGATCCTAAAACATGCCGGGTAGCTCAATGCTCGGATCAGGTTTTCAGTCCAAGTGCGGTCTGCGGCTTGCAGCAACTCCAAAAAAAGATCCTCAGGGCCACCCGAAATCGCGCCCTCACCACAGCTCTTGCATCGGATACCATCGGGGTGAACAATCCTCCTCGCCACTTCGAGCAGGCCCCGCTGATGCGAGTGGCGCGAAATCTCACAGCCCAGAAGCCGCGCCTCGCCCGCACACCCAATATTGGCCGGTGCGAAGCGACGCGTGGCAACGCGGAACATTTGCAAATCTGGCTCGGAATCGCCAACCGCGACGGTTTCGGTATCGGGCCCGAGGACCCAGTCGCGCAGCGCCAACAAACCATCACCCTTGTTGACGTCCTTGGGCACGATCGTTGTATCGATCATGATCTGGTGAAAGCAGAGCCGATCAAGCCCAAACTCAGTAATTAGCTCTTGGACAAGAAGTGTCGGGAGGGGCGCGAGAGCGCCGTCACCAACACTGGACGAACGCATCGCGCTTACCAGCGATGAGACCAATCCTCTTGGCCTCTCTCGATACGAATAGCCGACGGTCTATGATCCCATCAATATCCAAGGCAACGAGAGGCGAAGTCCAACGCAGCTCTCGCGGACGTCGACAGAAACCGCCGCAATAACCTGCAACATGGATGGTGAGAAAGTCCCATGCGTTTATGAATCGAGCGTGCAACTCTTGACGCTCGGCATGGCTTGGCTTCCGAAAGAGATGCTCTTGGACTTGTTGCATCGTCCAAAGGCCCGCGAGGAGCTTGTACGTGAAGAGACGCTGCTCTATGTCAACATCTCCCGAGTCCTCGACATATCGATCAAGCAAGGTTTTCTCTTCTTCGGGCGAGAGCATCAAATCCAACGTTGTCTCTGCTAAATCATACGCAGGATCGAGTACATTCAATGTCGTTCCCAGACACGGCGCCATGACGGGAAGCGTCGACGGCAACAACGGGCTGTGCTTTTCCCCTGGCGATGCTGAAGACCTGGCGGCGAAGGTCCGATGCCTCCTTGTGGACGCTTCCGCGCAGAAACGGATGCGCCGCGAAGCGCGAGAGACCTTTGATCGGAATTTCACCGCAGAGGCCAACCATGAGGCGCTCATGGCCATCTATGCGCGCGCCATCGATGGATACTTGCGGCGCGATTTGCGCGAGATGGATGCCCTACCGGCGTCGTGAGACAGTGGAGAGAGGCAGGAATGGCATCATGAGCACGGTGGCAAATCTTGCTATCTTTGACCGACCGTACGCACGACACCACCTGCCTCCGGCCAAGACGAGTTTCTATTCCGGAGTCTCGATCCGCACTCGACGATCGAAGAGGCCATTGAACGGCTTCGCAGCGAAATCGACCGGCCCGGGCGCTACTCTGCGCGCTCTTTGATCGAGCCAGTTTCAGGATTTTCTTGCGGTGACAGTGCGGATCCGGCGAAAGCGAACCGATCACTCCGTGCTCGTGCGGCTGCGCAATCCGGGAAAGCTCGGGACGGATCGCCCGGCTTTCCTCGATCCTTGGCGCGCGTCGGCGGAGGGGCTATTACTTTCGATGTACCCCCCAAGACGCCACCCGGACTGCGCGAGTGCCGAACGCAATACGACGTGTCGGCTATTTTCGGAACCGGATGGCGCCGTTTGCTTTCACGTCGATTTGCTTTCGCATGTGTTCGTGGACGCCCGGTACCTCGAAGTCATTGGACGCGTGGCTGACAATACGCTTGATTTCGGGAATCTCGCGCACGGTGCTCGGGAAGCGGTCGCCCGTATCGTCTCTCACTTGGGGCGGCGAACTGGTGTTCAAAGGCCACGCCAGAAATCGGTTGTTGATCCCCCAAATCGCCGCCTGCGTCCTGTTCTGAACCCGGATCTTGCGCAGAATTGCCTTGATATGAACTTTCACCGTGGCCTCGGTGATATTGATTTTCCGCGCGATGCATTTGTTGGAATCGCCTTCGATCAGGCATCGCAAAATCGATTTCTCCCGCGGGGAAAGTTGCTGGGCGATTCGATCGTCTGGTGCGTCTAACGTCACCTCGCTGTCGCTGAGCGGTTTAGTCTTGTCCGGGTGAATCTCTCCGGCACCGAGCGCAAATGCCGGGGGGAAAACGGTTTCGCCCATCATCACGAGCTCGATGGATTTGATGAGCGCGTCACAACTCATGACGTCGACGAAATAGCCGGTAGCACCCGCGTGAAATGCCGAAACTAACTCGCTCAGCTGATAGCGATCGGCGACAACGGCAATACGCCCGTCCGGATGGCGATCCCTGAGGCGCTCGATTTGCTCAACGGATGCGTCGAAGTCATCGCCGGTATGGACAATGAGAAAGAACAGCTGGCAAGGCTTGACTTTGCAAGCGTCCAAACCATCGGCACATGAGATCGACGCGAGAATACGAAAATTCGCCGCATGTAGAATGCGCGCAAGGCCCTCTCTGCGTAAATTGTTTTGTCCGACGAGTACGGTAGCGAAAGAATATCGCCGCGTCATAACACCCTCCCTGCCCACTACATATAAAATCGACTGGACGGTTGAACTCCGGCTCAGATGTCGTGGTTTTCCTTTTGATTGGAGACCATGCACGTAGTGCATGGTCATTGGTTGTGTCGCCAGTTGTTCGAAATGTGAGGTGGCAAAAACTGAACGTTCGTTGCGTCTTAATGTTTGAAGCTTTTATGAGATCCTAAGTTTGAATCTAAAATATCCCTATATATCCTTTTGTCATAGTCCAACTGGGGGAGCGTATAGCTATCGTGACCGAACCCATGCGGGAGCGAGATACCGGCGTGCGGGGTCTATCAGGGGTTGTCGGATCAACTTGCTGTGACTGCGGAGCGCAGCGAAAGCATCATCGCCGGGAACGCTAAAGTTTGGCGAACAGCCGCGTTAGTTGAACTCTTTCAAGGGAGTTGCGAGTAACGCAAATAGAGCGGTTCCAGGGACAAGGTCGTTCTATGCCTCGGCGTGGCCGAGGGCTTCGACGATTTCGTCAACAATCGCTTCTACGAGCGCCTTGTCGTCGCCCTCGCCCATGACCCGGATCATCGGCTCGGTGCCGGACGCGCGCACGATCAACCGACCGCCGCGGCCAAGCCGCTCTTCGGCACTGGCAATGACCGAAAGCACGGCCACGTTCTCGAGCGGCCTGCCTTTGCGGCAGCGCACGTTCTTGAGCACCTGTGGCAACGGATCGAACCGGTGGCACACCTGCGACAGCGGCAGGTTCCGGTTCCGCGCCACACCAAGAACCTGCAGCGCCGTGACGAAGCCATCTCCGGTCGTGTTGTAGTCCGACAGGACAATGTGCCCCGACGGTTCGCCACCCAGATTGTAGCCGTACCGGCGCATGTGATCGAGCACGTACCGGTCGCCGACCGGCGTGCGCACGAGCGCGAGGCCGAGGCCAGCGAGGTGGCGCTCGAGGCCGAGGTTCGACATCACGGTCGCCACGACGCCCGGCCTGGCCAGCCTGCCGTTCTCCTTAAAGCTTTCGGCGATCACAGCGATCAGCTGGTCGCCGTCGATGACGTGGCCACGCTCGTCGACCATCACGACCCGGTCAGCGTCGCCGTCGAGCGCGATCCCGACGTCGGCGCGCATCTCGCGCACCTTGCAACAAAGAGCCTTCGGCGCTGTCGAGCCGCAATCCTTGTTGATGTTGAGCCCATCCGGTTCGGCTCCGATCGAAATCACATCGGCGCCCAATTCCCACAATGCTTCCGGGACGACGCGGTAGGCGGCGCCATTGGCGCAGTCGACCACCACGCGCACGCCCTCGAGATCGAGTGCACGCGGCAACGTCCGCTTGGCGAACTCGATGTAGCGGTCGTGCACGCCGTCGATGCGCTTCGCCCGGCCGATGTCGGGGCTCTTGGCGAGTTGTTTGCTGAGGTCGGAATCCAACAGCTTCTCGATCTTGAGTTCGACTTCGTCGGAGAGCTTGTATCCATCCGGGCCGAACAGCTTGATGCCGTTGTCCTCGAAGCTATTATGCGAAGCCGAGATCATGACGCCGAGATCGGCGCGCATGGAGCGCGTTAGCATGGCGACTGCCGGCGTCGGCATCGGGCCGAGCAGCAGCACGTCCATGCCCATCGAGGTGAAGCCCGCGACCATTGCGGTCTCGATCATGTAACCCGACAGTCGCGTGTCCTTGCTGATCACGACCCGGTGACGATGCTCGCCGCGGCGGAAGAGAATGCCTGCCGCCTGGCCCACCTTGAGGGCGATCTCCGGCGTAATCACGCCGTTGGCACGGCCACGGATGCCGTCCGTGCCAAAATATCTCCGTACCTTGCTCGTTTCTGCCTCAGCAGCAGCGCGGGTCTGCGTATCTCGCGAAGGTTCGATCATCTTGCTTCAAACCCAGTCGGATCGCGCGAACGACTATCGAGCTTCGCCCTGGTCTCAACTACGTGAGCGACGCCCCAGGGCAAATGTATATCACAAGCGCGGAAGGTCTCACTTCGATCTGTTGGGGGCACTTGCAATTTCGCAGATGCGCGGCCAGCTTTCTCCGCCGAGCATCCCGGTGGAGCGAGCCGTGGAATGGGCCGGCGAGAAATATCGTTCTCTAACTCGAGCCTCCCGCCTTCCTGCCGCGTCCCAGCGCGAACTGCCCGACCGGGCCTTCGACGTGGAATTCGAGCCCCGTCATTCCAGCAAACAGATCGATGTTGCTGGTGCCGATGGCGCAGCCGCCGAGGCCCATGTCGGTTGCCGTGAGGTAGAACGTCTGGATCAGGCTGCCGACGTCCTTCAGGATCAACGAATAGGCGATCGAGCTGTATTTCCAGGAGATCCGCCCGAAGCGCGCGGCGATCGTGATCAGGATCTGCGGCGGGCCGGATGCGCCCATGGCAAATTCGGCCGCCATCGAAAGCGCGCGGAGTTGCCGGGCGGAGGCGTCGATTGCGACCAGGGCGTGGCCGCCGGCGTCGTAGTGATAAAGTCCGCGCGACAGCCCCTCGCAGTTCGAGACCGCCAGGTACAGCTCCAGCTCATACGCGCTGCCCGCCGCCGGGTACGGCCTCGAGCTGTAGGTGACCTCGGGACCACCGTCGACATCTGCGCCACTCTTCCATTCCGACAGCACGCGGGCGGTCGTGCCAAGGAACTTCGCGAGCTCGGCGAGCTTGATCGGATTCTGGTCGTCGAAGTCTCGCGTTGAATGCCGCTCGCGGAGCAATTTCGCGAAGGGTGAGGCCGGCTCCGGCGGGACGACTTTGTCGAGAGTGATCTTCTTGCCGGGCCAGGGCGGGCGCACGGCGGGCAGCGGCGGCATGACGCCCGCATAGGCGTACGCGCCGCCGACCGGATCGCTATGCCGGCCCTCGGTACTCCGCGTGTGAAACACGAGGTCATGGAAATCCCAGAGAACGAGATTGCGGTCGCCCTCGTTCACCCGAAGGCCGTCTCCGTCCCTGATCAGCATCGCGCTGTCGAGCAGCAATCCGAGCAGGTCTAGGTTCAGCGAGGCGACTTGCTTGCGAAGCTTGCTGATCTTTTGAGGCCGCGACAGCGCAGCAAGTGTGGCGGCGATGGCGGGATCGCAAATCCGGAACAGCGCGCCGGCGCGCGGCGATTCCAGCACCATCTCGTTGCCGCGCCGGCGCAGATAGGCAAAGCGCGACAATACGATGGTGTCGCCGCTCAATAGCTTTGCGGGCTGCGGCCAGTATCCGGCGATCTGTGGCTCGATGACCACGAGATCTTGCGCGTCACGGGGAGAGAACAGACGATAGTCGAGAAGCCCATGCTGCGCCAGTCGCTGCACCAGAACATGGAGCTGTCTTGCGAAGACGCTCTTGCCGGCAAGGGAGGCGAGCGGCAGGCCGGTGGCAAGATGTCCTGCGCGGTCGAAGGCCGGCGCGCTGAATTGTCCGAGATTGACCGAATAATCGCCCGAGACCGCGGCAATGCTTCCGTCAGCCTGCATTTGCAGGGAGAAGCGGCCGTTCAATCGGGCCGCGATGATCGGTGCGATTGTCCTGCTCGGTTTTTTCCGGGGAGCGCGCAACGAGGCCAGCCTTCAGGTGTGCGGCAGGAAGGGAGTCAGTTCGCTTTCCAGTCGCGGGTGATCCAGCAGCCCAAGCTTCACCGGGACATCGTAAAGCCGGCCGGGCCCGAAGCGGCGATAGAAATGCCGCAAGCCCGGAACGAGCACCCTGACGACGGGGACCTCGACGTCGGGCCGCGTCTGGTCGAGCACAAGGAAATCGTATCCGGCGCCGGTTGCAATCTCGACGCAGGCATTGACCTGGTCGCGCGTGTTGTCGTGAACCCTGAGGTCAGGCGCCGGCGGAAGAAGCGGATTGTCGCTGGGGATCAGGAACGGATAATCGTCCAGTCGCAGCGGCGTAACACCGTCAAGCGACGGTTTCTCGCCGCTGCCGCCGCCCATCAAGCCAATCGACATGAACTGGGTCAGCTCGGTGAGGGAACGCAGCAGGGCGATGCGCCGATCGAAATGCGAGCCGGATCCGAACTCGATATTTTCGTGTCCGTTCTGCATCCAGTGCATGATCGCAACGTAGGAGGGAATGCCGAGATCGCTGGTGATGTCGAGCACCCAGAGCCGGCGCCCCGCATCGGCAAACTGGCTCTGAAGATCCCGTACATAGGAATCCTCGAATTGGCTGAGGTCGACTTCGGCACGCCGCACGCGGTTGTACCACCAGATCGCGTAGGCATCGCGTTCGACCAGTTCGAGGAAGCCTTGAACGATGGCTTCCTCGCGGGTGTTGCCGGCCGCGCATCCGTTGGAATCGGTGTGGAAGCCGCCATAGAAGAAATACAAAAGGCCGGTCGGAAGGTATTTGAAACGCTTGTCGCGCAACGACCAGACCGGCGACCACTCGGTCCTGGTCGAGGGATCGAACGGCTCGGGGACCGGATGTGAATCGTCGGCTTGCGGGACATGCCTGTTTTGAAACTGCGTGTCGCTGAAGAACTGGACGTCGTTGGGAAGAAGCGCGTCACCGGGAGCGAAGTCGGCGAAGCGGCGCGTCGCTCTGATCTCGTCGCCCTGGAAAATGCCGGAGTAGCGTTCGATCGCCTCCATCAGCGCGCTGGCTTCGCCCTGCTCGGCCGTGGAGCCCTTGCCGAAGCTGCCGCCGCTGAGGCCGGACCTGAGCTGGTCGACGTTCCAGGCCGGTCCGGAGAAATTGTGGTAGGCGAAAAAATTGGTGTTCATCGGCAGGTCGGCCTCGATCCGCTCGAGCCGGGACACCACGCCGGTCAGCGGACTGACATGTTTGCGGAAACGCGCCACGGTGGCCCGCGATGTCACGGTGCGGTATCCGCCGCTGGTCATGACGAGCTTTCTGCCCTCGGCAATCTCGATCGGCGCGGCGGCCCGTCGCGGATTCTGCAGCTTCTTGCTGCCACAGGTCCGACATTGCGGGCGTTTCGCGACGTAGTGCTTGGCGACGGCGGCCCCGGTCAGGTCGAAGCTTGCGATGTGATCGCTGAGATCGGTGCGAAATCCCGACGCGATCGCTTTTGCGATTTCAACGGCAGCGAAGTGGATCGCGGTCTGTCCGACGGTGTCGCTGACCAGGGGTGATATCGCGACCGCTTGCGCCGCTCCGCGGTCGAGAAATCCCTTGATCTCCCGATTGCGGATCATGCGATCGAACAGACAGGTCCAGCAGGCGCTCTCGCCCGGCTTGAACACAGGCCCCACCAGCGGAAACACGCCGGACGGCTGGACCAGCAGCCAGGGCGTCCCGTCGGCCACGCGTTCCTCGTTCAATTCGGCGAGCCGCCGCTCGAGGTAGTCGTTCACAAGCGTGATGGTGAGCTTGGGCGACCGCGTGGTGATTCGAACCCCGAGCTTGCTCAACGTCGCGCTCAGTTCGCTCGCGCCCTTGACGTCGATCGATTCCACCCGCACAGGCCAGTTGCGGAGGTTCTCTTCGGCGATCTCGGGCGGCAGGCCGAGGCTTGCCCAATATCCATCAACGACGCCTGCGTGCGATGCTCCGCTGACGACGTACCGGCGCTCCAGCAACCGCCTGATCGCTTCCTCGATCTCGGCGACGGGAAAACTCTTCGAAAGCTGACGGATGATCTCCGGCGCAGCCTTGCCACTTTTTCCGATCGCGCTCGCCACGGCGCAATAGAGATCGCCGTGCAGGAAGAACTTGCGGTTCTCGGAATAGAGACAGACCACATTGGGAGGAAGCAGATAGGCGGTGAAGTTTGGCGCGAATCGCAAAATGTCCTTGCGGGTTTGCTTCGCTGCGCGGCTCTTCTTGACTGTCATCGGGTCAGCACGCTGATCCTGTTTCCGTCATGTCCGACTGCCGGCGCATGACGCACGCTTGGCCGGACCGGCTTGAGCGCCAAGCTCGACCACCGGCTTCTTCCAACGAGTTGGAACACACTCGCGCGCCATCGGCAAGCTGAGGAGCCAGGCGAAGCGAAAACAGAAAAATGGCCGGGTCGTTTGCGAGCCCGGCCAATGAGATTGCGACCTGTCGATATCCAGTCAGGGAGCGTTAACTCCTAGCACCAGCGGCAGCGGCCCCACGATGCGCAGCACCCTGCGCATGACACCCACGGCACGCCTATCCCAATCCAGCCAACGCCGCAGCCGCCGCAGCCGCCACAGCCACCGCAACCAACGCCGCAGCGGCAGGCCCTGCAGGCTCTGCAGCCTGCGCAAGCTCTGCAGCCACCGCAACCTCTGGCCGCGCAGCCACGGCAACCGCCGCAGCCATGACAACCCCCGCATCCCCGCGCGAGCAGCACGCCGCTCAAGCTTCTTTCATCGCTGGCGAGATGGAAGGTGGCGAGGCTGACGTCGGCGAGTTCTTCCTCGCTGAGCGCTGTGAACTGGCCGGGCGTGAAGTTCGGTCTTTGTTGCGGCTCGCCTGTCGGCACTGCGGACGCCATCGCGCTTCCCGCCAGCGAAAAAGTCAGTCCAGCGACTCCGAGCGCCGGCACCGCGGCTTTGGTCATCCGCTTCTGTTTCGAAGCTTGCTTCGTCCGCTGCATGGCCGCATCCTCCATTGTTGGAAGAACGATCTTGTTGAATGATCCTACGCCGAGCAATCAAAGCGGGCAAGATTCACGTGGACACGAAATGTAATGGGACTCGTTCAGATTGTATTCATCTTGATGAATGACATCGCGTTCATGAATGACATCGCGGCAAATTTGTCGATGATACCGAGCGGCGAGGCATGATGCAGTGCGCAATCGTCCGCCCGCCCGAACGGGGAAGCTAGCTTGGCCGATCAACCCGGACGCTTCGTTTGGTATGAGCTTCTGACGACGGACATGCCGTCGGCGGCCGCCTTTTACGCTGAGGTCGTCGGCTGGGCTGTGAAAGATGCGTCGAGCCCGGGATTGGCCTACACGCTGCTGACTGCAGGCGACGCTCCGGTCGTCGGGCTCATGGCTCTCCCTGAAGAGGGGGTGCGAATGGGAGCAACGCCGAGATGGCTCGGCTACGTTGCCGTGGACGACATGGATACAAGGGCCGCGCAAATCCGCCGGCTTGGAGGCGCTATCCTGGTGCCGCCAACCGACAGCAACATCGGCCGCATTGCGGTGGTCGCCGATCCGCAAGGAGCGACGTTTGCGCTTGTCACCGGGCTGACATATGGCGGGTCGCAGCCGGGCGGATTGGACGAGCCCGGGCGCGTGGGCTGGCACGAGCTGCTGGCCGAAGACCGAGGCAGGATCTTTCCGTTTTATGGCGAGCTTCTTGGCTGGCAAAAGGCCTCCGATGGAAGCGATCAGGCGAGCGTGTATGAATTGTTTTCGGCGGCCGGGCAGATGATCGGCGGCATGCTCACTAAGCTTCCGAGCGTATCGCATGCATCTTGGCTCTATTACTTCAATGTCGATGACGTCGGCGCCGCGGCCATGCGGGTCAAGGCTGGCGGAGGCCAGGTTCTCCTGGGGCCGATCGAGTTGCCCGATGGTTGCTGGATCGTGCGATGTGTCGATCCCCAGGGCGCCCTGTTTGCGCTGCAGGGGGCGTGGGATCAGAAAGGCATCGAGCGATCCTCCGCCTCGGAAGTCAGCTGGTCCGCCAAATGGGGCGGGATTGCTTCACGGGGCAGAGTGGTGCTTCCCAAGACGAAGCGCTAGGCGGGGACCTCTCGCGGTCATTGCCCGCGCGTTTCGCTCATCCGGGCTGCTTGCCACCTAACGCCCCACCTTCGCCAGGTTCGCAAGACTCGCCGCCAGCTCATCGCTTCGGAAGGGTTTGGTCAGCCGCGACAGGTCCGGCGTGATGCCTTCGTTGTTGGCGTAGCCTGATACGACGAGAACCTGAAGCTCGGGATATTGCTTGCGCAGCGCAAGGCCGAGGTCCGTTCCGTTCATGCCCGGCATCAAATGGTCCGTGATGAGCAGGGTCGGCCGAAGTCCTTCGCTGACACGTTGAAGCGCATCCTCCGCCGAGCCTGCTTCGACGACGCTGTAGCCGAGCTCGCCCAGCATCTCGGCGGTGCTCATGCGAACCAGCGGTTCGTCATCCACCAGCAGGGCCGTGCCGGCGGCGAGCGGCCGCAGCTTCGGTTGCGGGACGGCGTCGCTCGGCCCCGTGGCCGCGTGGCTGACCGGCAGCCATAACTCCACATTGGTCCCGGAGCCCACAGCGCTCGTGATTGTCAGCGCGCCGCCGAGCTGTGACGCAAGGCCGTGAACCATGGAGAGACCGAGACCGGTCCCTTGTCCCACGCCCTTGGTCGAGAAGAACGGTTCGACGGCGTGAGCCAGCGTCGTCTCGTCCATGCCGATGCCTGTATCCGCGACCGAAATGCAGACATAAGTGCCCGGCGCCAATCCCGACCTGTGCGTGCTCTGGGCCGTCCGGGCCTTGGCCGAGATGTGCAACTTGCCTCCGTCAGGCATGGCATCCCGCGCATTCACGCTGAGGTTCAGGATCGCCATCTCGATCTGGTTGGGATCGGCCATCGCCTCAGGAAGGTCTTCAGCGGTGTCCACCGTCACCTCGATCTGCGGTCCTGTCGTGCTCGAGACCAGCTCGCCCATGTCGGTGACGAGCCGGCCGATGTTGACTGGAACGGCCTGAAGCGGCTGCCGGCGCGCGAAGGCGAGGAGACGCTGAACCAGAGTTTTTGCGCGTTCGGCCGCCTGCGCTGCGCCGGCGATCAGGCGATGCTCGCGCTCGCCGCCGATGCGTCTGCAGATTGTTGAAGTCGTGCGCGACGCCTCCCGTGAGCTGGCCCATGGCCTCCATCTTCTGGGCCTGGCGGAGGGCTTCTTCCGCCTGTGCGAGCCGCACCTGCTCCTCCAGGCGATCCGTCACGTCGAGCCCGGTGAGGAACGCGCCGATGCGCCTGCCGTCCGCGGCGCGCAGCGCCTCGAACTTCATTTCGTAGACCCGGCGGTCGAATTGCGGATCGCCGAACTCCTCGATGTTGGTGAAGGCTTCGCCTCCCAACGCGCGGCCCCAGACGGCCATTGTCGCCGCAAGATGCTCGGGCCGGTCGGCCAGGAATTCGTGCAGGGAACCTCCGACCTTCGGCCGCTTGCCATAGATGCGCTCATAGGCATCGGCGCAGGCCGTGTTGATGGCGAGCCAGCGATAGTCGAGATCGAGGGCCTGAATCTGTCCGTCGGTAGTTTCCACGATCGTGGCGAGCAGGTGACGTTCGGCGGCGCGTTCGGCAACGCGCTGCTCGAGCGTTGCGGTCAACTCCCTGTAGCGCGCTTCGCTCGCCCGCAGCCGCGTCTCGCCGAGCACGCGTTCGGTCGTATCGGACACGATGCAAAGCACGCCGCCGACAGAGCCGTCGTCATCAGGCACGGCCGAGTAGGAGACGTCCCAATAGCTGGTCTCGCCGTAGCCATGACGCTCGATGTAGAAGGAGCGATCCTTGGCAGCGAATGTTTCACTCGTGTGACGGACCCCGGCAAGGAGCGGTTCGAGATCGTCCAACAGCTCCCCCCCAGTTCTCGATCGCGGGCCGGCCGAGGGCGCGGGGGTGCTTGGCGCCGATACTGGACACGTAGGCGTCATTGTAGAGCGCGACAAAATCGGGCCCCCAGAACAGAACGATCTGGGCTTGTGTGGCCAGCAGCATGCCGACCGTCGTTTTCAGGGCCCGGGACCAATGGCCGGGCTGACCGAGCGGCGACTCCGACCAGTTGAAGGCGCGCATCATCGCGCCGACCTCGCCTCCGCCGGCGAGGAATCCCTGATCAGTCGACTGCCGAGCGGCTTTCTCAGACTGCACCTGACCCCCGCGACGCGTGACATGGGCATTCCGCCCATTCGAGCCCGGATTTCGAGGGCTCGGATTCAAGGGCCGACAACTCGTGATGCGGGCGTTGGTTCCAATTCGGTAGTTTCGCGCCGCCCTTGTGCTATTGCTTCTTTCCGCAACGATGTGAGGGTCCCATGCTCCCCATTCCCGTCGACATCTTCACCGAACCCGAGAACGTCTCGCCCGACGGGCTTGCCAATCTCGGCCCGCTCCGCCGTCTTGCCGGCGTCTGGCAGGCGGACAAGGGCATCGACATCAATCCGAAGGCGGAGGGGCCGGAGCGGCGGGTGTTCATCGAGCACATCCGCATGGACCCGATCGATCCGCAGGCCAACGGGCCACAGCTGTTCTACGGGCTGCGCTATCACATCCATATCAACACGCCCGAAGAGGACATCACCTTTCACGACCAGGTCGGCTACTGGCTGTGGGAGCCGGCGACCGGCCTGATCATGCAGACGCTGGCGATTCCGCGCGGCCAGGTGCTGCTGGCCTCGGGCAAGGCCAAGCCGGATGACAGGACAATCTCCGTCACGGCGAAGCGCGGCGACACCGCCTACGGCATCTGCTCGACCGATTTTCTGGAACAAGCGTTCCGAACCGACAGTTACCGCTGTGACATCACCTTCAACGACGACGGAAGCTGGACCTATCTGATCCAGACCGAGCTTTTCGTGCGCGGCGCGCCGTTCAATCATCACGACAGCAACACGCTCAAGCTTGTGGCGCCGCCAAAGCTCAATCCGCTGGCAGTGATCGTGAACGATCGCGACAAGAACGATCTCGGGAAGAACGATCGCGACTAGGGTGGCGAAAAGCCCGCCTGAGAAGCAGCCCGGAGAACTTGCATGAAGCCTTACGTCATCTATCTGATGCACTCCAGCCTGGATGGCCGTACGCATCCCAGTCGCTGGCGTCCGAAGGGCGCAGGCACCGACTGGTTTGAGAAGATTCATGACGAGCTTGGCGGCGATGCCTGGGTCATCGGTCGCGTCACCGGTTCGGAGTTCGCCAGGGGCAAGCCCTATCCCGAGACGTCGAGCGAGAGATTTCCCCGCGAAAACTGGTTCGCGCGGCGCGATGCCAAAACCTACGGCGTCGTGCTCGATGCGCATGGCAAGATCGGCTGGGGCCGTTCGGATATTGGTGGCGATCCGATCGTCGCGGTGCTGACGGAGAGCGTGCCGGATTCGCATCTGGCCGGGCTCCGCGGCGAGGGCGTGTCCTATATCTTCGCCGGCAAGTCCAAGATCGACCTAGCGCTGACGCTCGCCATTCTCAATCGCGAGCTCGGCGTGAAGCGCTTGCTGGTGGAGGGCGGAGGCGTCGCCAATGGCGCATTCCTTCGCGCCGGTCTGATCGACGAATTCAATTTGATCCTCAGTCCCGCGATCGATGGCGCCAAGGGCGCAGCCTTCGTGTTCGACTCGACGGATGCCGAGAGCGACCAGCGCGCGCCGCTGACCGCGATGACGCTGGAGAGCACGCGGCAGCTCGGCGGCGGTGTTTTGTTGCTGCGCTATCTGATCGAGAACGAACCGCAAGCCGCGCGCCAATAAAGCATCCTCATGTCGGGAAGATCGGAGCACATCGTCATCGTCGGCGCCGGCGCGGCCGGGCTGATCGCGGCGCGCGAGCTGGCACGCGCCGGCAAGAAGGTGACAATCCTGGAGGCGCGCGAGCGCTGCGGCGGACGAATCCGTCCGCGGCCGGTGTCAGAGTTCGGCTACTCCGCTGATCTCGGCGCCGAATTCGTCCATGGCGAGGCGCCGGTGACGCGCGGCCTCGCGCGCGAGGCCGGGCTGCCAGTGCGGGTCATCGGAGGCGCGCAATGGAGTTTTGACGGAGTGGGGTTCTCGCGCGAGAGCCCGCGTGATCCGTACGACGAAGCACTTCATGCCGCGCTGAATGACCTGACGGAAGATCGCCGTCGCCGATTTCCTGCGCCGTCATTTTGCCGGACCGGAGCACGACCGTTTGCGGCATGCGGTCGAACGGATGGTCGAGGGCTATGATGCGGCCGACCCCGAGCGCGCCTCTACGCTGGCGCTGCGCGAGGAGTGGATGAATGGCGGGCACGCGACGCAGGCGCGCATTGTCGGCGGCTATGGCGGGCTGATCGAATTCCTGGCGGCGGAGTGCCGCAGGCTGGGCGTTGTGATCCACTTTGGCTGCGTGGTGTCGGCCATCGAGGAGGCCGGCGGCGCGGTGGCCGTCCGCTCCGCAAGCGGCGATGTGCAGAGCTGCGGTCGCGTGATCCTCACCGCGCCGCTGCCGCTGCTGCGTGAGATCGCACTGCCGGCAGCCGTACGCGCGAAGGCCGCGGCCGCCGACGATATCGGCTTCGGCAGCGTGATCAAAATCCTGTTGCGCTTCGCGCGGCCATGGTGGCGCGAGCGGAGGGAAGAGCTCGCCGACATGATCTTCCTGCTGTCGGACGAGACGATTCCGGTGTGGTGGACTCGGTATCCGGACCAGCATGCCGTGCTCACCGGCTGGTTCGGCGGTCCGCGGACGGCAGCGCTGTCGCACCTCGATCCGCAGGGGCTGGTTGATGCCGGGCTCGACTCGCTCGCCGCCATCTTCAACCGGCCGCGCGAGGACCTCGCGCGCGATCTCCTTGCATCCGCGGCGGCGAACTGGGCGCACGATCGCTTTGCCCGCGGCGCCTATTCCTGGGCTACGCCGCGGTCGCGCGCGGCGCAAACGATCCTCGCGCGTGCCGACGGCCCGGTGCTGTTCTCGGGCGAAGCGCTCTATCGTGGCCGCGACATGGGCACGGTCGAGGCGGCGCTGGCGAGCGGGCTGGAGACGGCGGGGATGATTTTGCGGGGGTAAGAAAAAGGCCCGCACACTTGCGGGCCTTTCGTTTCACCAGCCGCCTGAGCCGAAGCTGAACGTCACGCCGGGGCCGCCGCCGTAATAGCCGTGGGGCCGGCCGCCGTAGTAACCGTGGTGCCGCGGGTAATAGCCGTAGCTCTGGTAATGCGGGCGATAATAGCCGTGGTGGTGATGATGCCCGTGGTGGTGGCGGTAGCCGTGATGGTGATGCCTGTGTTGCGCGCTGATGTCGGTCGATTGACTGGCTCGCGCGTTCTGCTTCGCACTGGCCTTGCCGGCCGCGTTGGCTGTAGATGCACCTGCGAGCGCAGCAGCACCGACAGCCATCGCGACAAAGAGATACTTCATGTCATCACTCCAGTTGAACGTCGTGTGACAACAGATGGGTGTCAGGTGCGTTCCGGCCAGTGCGGGCGTCGAAACGACGCAGTTGTCGGTTCCGGTTAACGCTGTGTGAATGAACGAACGTCGCGCGGTCTATTGTCGCACCGCTTCAAGCGACGCGATCACGTCGTCGGTGGTAACGATCCGCGCGAATTCGCGGTTGAGATTCGACAGCGTCATCGCATGGATGTCCTCGGCCGAATGGGCATCGCCATCGGGACCGATCCGGTCGAACGTCCAGGTCGCATCGCGCACGAGCTGCGCGTCAAAGCCGAGATTGCCGGCCATCCGTGTCGTCGTCTCCACACAATGATTGGTGGTGGCGCCGCAGATGACGAGCGTGGCGATGCTGCCCGCGCGCAGTCGCTTCTCGAGGTCGGTACCGATGAAGGCGCTGTTGACGCGCTTGACGATCACCGCTTCGCCCGGCGCCTCGCGGGCCTCGTCCTTGACCGCGTAGCCGGTGCCTGATGGCAGGAACGAGGAGTTGGGCTTGGTGCCTTCGTGGCGGATGTGGAAGATCGGCGCGTCGCTCGCCCTGAACGCTTTCAGGAGATCGGCGATGCGCGCCACCGCATCCGGATTGTTGCGCCGCTTGCCCGCCGCCTCCCATTCGTCGAATGCGCGCTGGACATCGACGACGATGAGGGCGGGGAGGGGGCTGGTCATGGAGAGCGACTTTCAGACTTGCTTACTGTGCTAAGTATGCGAGGCGACGGAGGCGGTAAGCAATGTCGATTTTCCCTCATTTCGGGACGGCTCGTGCCCCGGACGCAGCGCAGCGTCTCTTCGACGGTGCGCTGCAGAGCCGGGGCCCACGCTTCCAGGTGTGTCTGCGCTCCATGGGTCCCGGCTCTGCGGAGCAGCGCCGTAGCGTGTCGAAGACGCGCGTGAACGCGCTTTTGGATGCGCTGCGCCGCGTGCGGGACACGAGAGTGCGATTGCGCGGGCTGCGGACATCCCCTTACGGATGCGGGTCGGGAAAGCCGTGGCGTTCGGAGAGCGCGGCGAGGATCGCGTCCTTGTCGGCGATGAAGGCGCGGCCATGATGGCTGCCGGTCTGGTGCGGCGATGTCGCTCCGTCGGCTAATACGAGCAGCGGCAACGACTGGTTCTCCTCGCCGACCAGCGCGATGACGGCCTGCCGCGGCCGCGGCCATGCGATGCGTTCTACGTCGAGTTTCTCGGCGAGCGCCGGAAACGAGGCGAGGACGCCCTCGATCAGCGCGCAATGCCAGCAATAGAAACGGCGGCCTGGAAAGGCCGGGTCCTCGAAACCGGGGCGCAGCAGAAACAGGCGGTCGCGCGTCATGGGTCGCTCCGAAGCATGGCCGCCTTGCTGAGGATCAAGACGGTAAGGACTGGCCGGCCTAGTATCGAGGCCCCAGATTGATGAGGGATCGAGAAGATTGCGAAAGGACGCCATGCCGGGGCCGATCAGTCAACCACAGGCGCTAGCCGAAGTCAGGACGCTGCCGGAGCTCTTGCGCTGGCGCATCAAGGCGACGCCGGCGGCGGAGGCTTATCGCCATTTCGATGCGGCTGCGCGGCGCTGGGTCAGCCAGTCCTGGCAGGAGATAGACGCGGAATTCGAACGATGGCGGCGGGCGCTGGCCGCGGAGGATTTCGCGCCTGGCGAACGCGTCGCGATCCTGATGCCGAACGGCATTCCGCATATCGCGATGGACCAGGGCGCGCTGTCGCGCGGCCTGGTGCCGGTGCCGATGCATGCGGTCGACAACCCCGACAGCATCGCCTACATCCTCGCAGACTCCGGCGCCCTGCTGCTGTTCGTGGATTCGCTGGAGCGCTGGCAGGCGATCCTGGCCACCGGCCAGCCGCTCGACCATCTCAAGCGCATCGTCTGTGCGGATGCGACTGGGCTCACTGCGGCGGATGCACGCATCGTGGGGCTCGATCGCTGGCTCGTGACGGCACCGGGCGCGACCGCGCCGCTGCCTGACGTCGCGGTGCAGCCGGACGATCTTGCCACCATCGTCTATACCTCTGGTACGACCGGGCGGCCGAAGGGCGTGATGCTGTCGCATGGCAACATCGTCGCCAATGTGAAGGCGGTGGCGCGGCGCATCGCCGCCCAGACGCACGATTTGTTCCTGTCCTTCCTGCCGCTCTCGCACACCTTCGAGCGGACCGGCGGCTATTACTATCCGATCGCGGCCGGGGCCTGCGTCGCCTATGCGCGCTCGGTGCCGCTCTTGTCGGAAGACCTGAAGCATGTGCGGCCGACCGTGCTGGTCTCGGTGCCGCGGATCTATGAACGCGTCTACGCGCTGATCATGCAGCACCGCGCGGCGGCCGGCGGCGTCGAGCGTGCGCTGCTCGATCTGACGCTCGCCGTCGGCGGCCGGCGTTTCGATGCCCGGCAGGGACGAGGCGCGCTGTCGCTGCTCGACCGGCTGGCGTGGCCACTGCTCAAGCGGCTCGTCGCCGACAAGGTGCTGGCGCAGTTCGGCGGCCGCCTGCGCGTGGCGGTCTCCGGCGGCGCGCCGATCGCCGAGCCCGTCATTCGCCTGTTTCTCGCGCTCGGGCTCGACATCCTCCAGGGCTACGGCATGACCGAGACCTCGCCGGTGGTCTCCGTCAACACCGCGGAGGACAACGACCCGCATTCGGTCGGCCACGTCCTCGATGGCATCGAGGTCAAGCTCGGCGAGAACGACGAGCTGCTGGTGCGCGGACCCAGCGTGATGCTCGGCTACTGGCACAGGCCTGACGAGACCCGCCGCGTGAAGGATGCCGACGGCTGGCTGCACACCGGCGATCAGGCGCGCATCGAGAACGGGCGCATCACCATCACCGGCCGCATCAAGGATATTCTCGTCACCTCCACCGGTGAGAAGATTGCGCCGGTCGATCTGGAGACCGCGATCCTCGCCGATCCCCTGTTCGACCAGGCGCTGGTGGTCGGCGAGCAGCGCCCGTTTCTCACGGCTCTGGTCGTGCTCAACGCAAAGGCCTGGGCGGAGGAGAAGCAGAAGCTCGCGGCGAGCGGCAAGCAAGGCGAGGCGGCGGAGCGCGCCGCTTTGCTGGCGAGAATCGCGGCGGCCGTGAAAGCCTATCCGTCCTACGCAACGCCGCGCGCGGTGTGGTGGACGCTGGAACCATGGACCATCGCCGCGGGACTGCTCACGCCGACCTTGAAGAACAAGCGTCCGGCGCTCGAGCATCGCTTTGCCGATGAGATCGCGCACATCTACGCGAAGAAGCCGCCGGCGGTGTCGCGTCCTACTTGAACGGATCCTGGATCGACGGTGCGGACTGCCGGATGCGGCGCACGCTCACCGGCGTGCCGTCGGATACGAACAGCAGCTCGTAGCTGCGGCCCTCGCTGTCGGTGGCAGAGCAGGTGACGTCCTTCACCTTCTTGGCGGCGAAATTCCCGGTCTGGCGGCAGACCCCGGTAGAGACCTGCTCTGCCGGCACCGGCAGGCCGTCGATCCTGGGCCGGTCCTTGGAGTTGAGCAGCATACGGTCGATCGGCAACTCGTAGGAATTGTCGTCAGCGCGCTTGCCGTTCGCGCCGGAGAACGACACGACGTGGTTCTTGTCGGTGGGGTCGTCGACGGCGACCGCGAAATTGACCCGGCCCTTGTCGCCATGGGCGTAGGCCACCGTCTTGCAGGCGAAGGTGCGCCCGGCGACCTTCAGCGTCTTGCAGTGGCCGGACATCAGGGCCAGCAGGTCGATGATGGAGCTCTGCTGCTGCGGATTGTTGACGGGAATCGGCCTGGAAGTCTCAGCAAAACAAGGGCTTGTCAGGGCGACAAGGGTCGCAATGAGGACCGGTCGGGAGAGGCGCATCGTGAGGCTCATATGCCAGGGAACCACGGAAAAGTTCCGCCCAACAACCATCGAACCGCAAATTGGTTGCGATCCCGTTTGTTCAGTCAAGCCCGCCTGGAATACCACCGCGCCACCCATCGGCGATTCCCCCTGGATCGCTCCAACCCGTCCTGGCAGGCACTTGCCGCCAGACCGGTGTTTTTTTCGTGGCAGAGCTTACCCCGTCGCCGCCTGCCAGCGCGTATCGCGCAAGGACGGGCGGCGGTGGAGGCGGGCATCGAGCAGGGTGCGGGCGCGGGGCAGCTCGCCGCTGCGGATCAGCGCAACGATGAAAGTGTCCTCGATCAGTTCGCGCTGGGCGTGGCTGCCGCCGATGCGCACGACTTCGCCGAGGACGGGCGCGAGCGTTTGCACGCAGGCCGCATGGTCCTCATCGGCAAAGGCGGCGAGCGCGTGGCAGATCGCCGGCACCACGGGGCCGGCCGGCAGCTTGCCTTCAGTGAGCCGCTGCTCGATCACGGCCAGCCGCGCGGCGAGCGCCTCGCGATTTTGCGTTGCCGCGGCGAACAGCGCCATGTGGACGTCGGCGAAGGGCAGGCCCGATCTGGGAAACAGTTTTTGCGCGGCGGCGTCGGCATCAAGCCAAAGCGCCTTGGGCACGGCGTGGCCGTAAGCTGACAGGCGCCAGAGCAGCGAGGCGCCATCGGTGATGACGTTCAGCGGCGGCGCCTGCGTGACGCTGGGCTGGATCACCTCGGTATAGATCGCAAGTGCGCGCGCCGCATCGCCATGCTCCAGCGCGCCGAGCGCCTGGTGCCAGCGGATATGGCCGTGCAAAATTCCGGCGCGGTCGTAAGTCGGAATCCAGTCGTCGACGAGGCGATCGGCCGCCTCGATCGAGCCGGCCTCGAACATCGCATGCAGCACGGCATGAGCGGCGTGGGCGTTCGCCCGGCGCAGGCCGAAGCCGCGCTCGGTGATGCCGCGGCCGCGGGCAACGTCGCCGTTCTCAGTCATCGCCCAGCCATACATGGTGAGAAACCACCAGTCCTCGCCATAGTGCTGCGCGACGCTCTCGCAGAGCTCCTGTCGGGCGCGGTCGTGGTCGGCCATGCCGGAGAAGGCGAACAGGCCGAACGCGCCGAGCGGCAGCGACAGCACCACGGCATCGCGCGGCCACAAGTCGATATGCTTCAGCGTCGATGCCAGCGCCTCCGGCAGCCGTCCCTCGATCGCGAGCGCCAGCGTCTCGACATGCGAGCGCTCGCGCATCGAGCCGCGCTTGGCCACGAGCTCGCGTGCCACAGCCGCCTTCTGCCGCGCGAGATCGCCCTGCTGATAGAAGGCGTGCAGGCGGGCGCGGGCGATGTGGGGAAGCGCGAACTCCGGATCGGCCGCAATCGCGCGCTCCAACGTCTCCGCCGTGCCGGTCCAGCCTGCGAGCATGAGGTCGACGCCTTTGCGATAGGCGGATGCCGCCTCTTGCGAGGTGGTGGAGAGTGAAAGGCCGTAGCGGTCTTCAAGGGACATCGTCGCCTCCTGCTCTCAAGCCGTCCGCGCGCGGCGGCCCTCGATCGGATAGGCCGGGTCATTATAGCCCGGCGTCGAGGGATGGCCCGGCGTCACCAGGCGGTCCATCAGAGCTTCGTCCTCCGCTGTGAAGCGGTAGTCGAGCGCGCGGATGTAGTCGTCCCACTGCTCCTCGGTGCGCGGGCCCGCGACGATCGAGGAGACGAAGGCGGAGTTGAGCACCCAGGCGACGGCGAACTGGCCGGCGGTGATGCCTTTCTTTTCGGCGTGGGTCTTGATCTCCTGCGCGAGCTGGAGCGACTCCGGCCGCCATTCCGTCTGCATCATGCGGGTGTCGTTGCGGCCCGCACGCGTCTCCTTGTCCGGAGCCGCGTCGGGCTTGTACTTGCCGGTGAGCACGCCGCGCGCCAGCGGGCTATAAGGCACGATGCCGAGGCCATAATAGGAGCAGGCCGGAAAGTGCTCGACCTCGGGCATGCGGTTCATGGCATTGTAATAGGGCTGGCTCACTGCGGGCCGGTCGATGCCGAGCCGGTCGCAGATGTTGCAGATCTCGGCGACGCGCCAGGCGCGATAGTTGGAGACGCCGAAATAGCGCACCTTGCCTGATCGGATCAGGTCGCCCATCGCGCGCACCGTCTCCTCCAGCGGCGTCGCATGGTCTTCCTTGTGCAAATAGTAGACGTCGATGTGATCGGTGCCGAGCCGCTTCAGGCTTTCGTCGGCCGCCTGCAACACCCAGCGCCGCGACAGGCCTGCACGATTGGGATCGCTGCCCATGCCAGTGTTCATGGGATTGGCGAGCTTGGTCGCGAGCACCCAGGCCTGACGGTTGTTGCCGATCGCGCGGCCCACGACTTCTTCGGATGCGCCTTTCGAATAAGCATCCGCGGTGTCGATGAAGTTGATCCCGGCCTCGTGTGCTTTTGCGACAATCCGCTTCGAGGCGGCCTCGTCCGTCGGGCCGCCGAACATCATCGTGCCCAAACAGATCGGCGACACTTTCAGGCCACTGCGGCCGAGCTGGCGGTATTGCATGGGCGGGTCCTCACGCTTCGCTGGGACGCAGCATAGCCGCCCGGTTCCGTCATTGCGAGCGTAGCGAAGCAATCCAGAAATGTCGCCGCTTCGTCGTCCCGGACAAGCGAAGCGCAGATCCGGGACCCATAACCACAGGAAGTCGTTTGGCGAAGGCTCGGAGTTACAGCTTTGCGCTACAACTACTCCCTGGGGTTATGGGTCCCTGCGTTCGCAGGGACGACAGGAGAGTGTGTAGTGCGCAGCGGTGACAGCCTGACTGCTTCCCCTACGCCGGCCCCTTCAAAATCTTGAACACGCCATTGGCCATCACGATGCAGCGGTCGTCGACGGTGACTTCGGTGCTCATGAAGATGAGGCTGCGCGTCGAGCGCACCACGCGCGGCCGGGAAATCAGGATGTCGTCGATCTGGCCGGCTTCAACGAAATGGGTGTCGAGCTGCACCGTCGCCATGTACTCCTTGCCCGAGACGTAGCGGGCGGTCATGCCGCAGGTGCGGTCGGCGAATGTCATCATCACGCCGCCCTGGACCATGCCGCGGCGATTGTGGTGCTTGTCCTCGGTGGCGAGTGCGAATTCGTAATGGCCGTCGACCTTGCGCTGCCACAAGGGGCCGATCAGGTGCATGAAGCCCGTGGTCTCGAGGATGGTCCAGCCGTCTGATTTCAGCCTTGCTGCGGCATTGCTCGTCATCTTCCGGTCCATCCTCGCGCGCGTATCTCTCCTCGTTTCATCGAGCGCAGTCCTGGTGTAGTCAAGCATCATGAGAGCTTTCGACGATGCCACCAGACGGAATATCGCAGAGGCCTGCGCGGCATTCGCGCGGCTGCCGAATGAAACCGCGCCGTCGGCGCTGAAGCGCGCCGCGGTGGTGATGGCGCTGACCGAATCAAGTGACGGCGACGACACCGCCTTCCTGCTCACCAAGCGCGCATCGAGCCTGCGCGCTCATCGTGGCCAGTGGGCGCTGCCGGGCGGCCGCTGCGATGCCGGCGAGACGCCGGTCGAGGCGGCGCTGCGCGAGCTCGACGAGGAGCTCGCGCTCAAGCTGACAGCCGACGCGGTGCTGGGCACGCTCGATGATTATCCGACCCGCTCCGGCTATCTGATCACGCCGGTCGTGGTTTGGGCCCCGGACAGCGCCGCGATCCGGCCGAACCCGGATGAGGTCGCATCCGTCCATCGCATCGCGCTTGCGACGATCGAGCGCGAAGAGGCCTTCGACTTCGTCGCGATCCCCGAGAGCGCGCGCCGCGTGATCCGCTTCCATCACCAGATGAGCCTGATCCACGCGCCGACGGCGGCGCTGATCTACCAGTTCCGCGAGGTGCTGGCGGGACGGCACACCCGTGTCACCGACCTGGAACAGCCGGTTTTCGCCTGGAAGTGACGATGGTAAACGGCACGTTAACGTGACGGTTACCGGATGCCTGCTAAGAGGGCGGAATGCATTTTTCGATTCGAAAACCCCTCACACTGGTTCCTCTGGCACTGGTTCCACTCGCACTCGTCCTCCTTGCGCCTGCCGCGCGTGGCGGCGAGGCCGACGCGCTGCCGCCCGCCGTCAGCAATGCCAAAGCCCAGCTCCTGTCGCAGTTCTTTGGGCAAGGCGGCGCCTCACCTGCCGTGCTCGAATATCGCCGCAAGCTCGGGGAGTATCAGGCGGCGCGGGCTGCCTTCGACGAGGAGGCCGGCGCCTATTGGAGCCAGATCTCCGAGAAGCGCCGCACCCGCAACGCCAAGCGGCGCAGCGGGCAGCAGGTCACGTTAGATGACTACGTGCTGGAGCATCCGCCGCTCTATAGCGGGCCGAAGCGGCCGGTGAACCCGGAGCCCGAGGAGACGCCGGAGCGTCCCGCCCGAAAGCCAATTCCAGTGGTTGCCGATTTCCTGCGCGCGGCGCAGGAGCTCTACCAGTTCATGCCGCAGCGCCCGGCCAACGAGGCCGAGTTCAAGCGCGCCTATGCGCGCTACGCGGTCGCCTCCGGCCTCACGCGCGAGCAGGCGGTGCGGGTCTATTCGTTCGAGACCGGCGGCACCGGCAGTTTCGACGTGCAAGCGGGAATTGAGCATGGCGGCAAGCGCGCGATCTCGACCGCGATCGGCTACAACCAGTTGCTGACGACCAACAGCGTCGAGCTGCTCGCCGAGCAGGGCGATGAGTTCATTCGTGCGATGGGTGCCAAAGTGGCGCAGACCTCGGGCCCGGCCCGCAAGGCGCTGGAGCACAAGCTCGTCGTGCTGAAGAAAATGGTGGCGTATGCGAAGTCGGTGCCCGACACCTGGTCGGAGCACGACAAGATCGGCAATACCGCACAGGGCTGGGCCATGCACGCGATGGTGCTCGACGTCGATGTCGGGCCGATGCTGCAGACCCACAAGTTGCTCACCTCGGTGCTGTTCGCGCGTGCCAAGGGCTACAACCGCCCGCTCACCGCGGCCGAGCTCGAGATGATGAACCTCACCGGCGACGGCACCGGCCTCGACATGGTGACGATGCCACAGGCGATGCGCGAGCAGGTGCCGACCTCGAACTTCTTCCAGCGCGGCGGCTACGAGCGCAACCCGGTCGCGATCCGCCACAACACCGTGGCCAAGCTGCTCGCCGTGACGGATTCGCGGATGGATTCGAACAGCAGCAACGCCGGCGCAAGGGAATTGGCGGCGGCGTTTTAGAGGGCATCGCTTCACCTCGCCCCGCTTGCGGGGAGAGGTCGGATTGCGCTCGGCGATGCGAAGCATCGTCCGAAGCAATCCGGGTGAGGGGGACTCTCAGCGACTCCAGCTCTCACCGCATTTGCGGAGGCAGCCCCTCACCCCAACCCTCTCCCCGTAAGAACGGGGCGAGGGAGCGCACCGTCGTCGCGTCCCCTACCGCTCCGGTCCGAACTTGAACTTGCCGTCGCCTTCGAGATAGGGGCCGCTGCGCATGTAGAGCTGGCCATTTTGGCCAATGAAGAACAGCGTGCCCTTCGGCACCTTTTTGGCGCCCTTCAGGAGTTCGCCGGCATTGCTGGTGCCCATCTTGTAGGAGAAGGTCTTGCCTTCCTTGTCATAGGCATAGCCGGTGTCGGACTTGAGCTCCCACGGCGTTGCCGCGGTCTGTGCGCATGCCGGCTCAGCGAACGCGGTTACAAGTGCAAGCGAAGCAAGTGCAAATGTCTTCGTTGAAAATGCCATCATCCCATCCTCCCCGTTTCTTGGGTTGACCAATTGAACAAATCACGAACGACATTTCCGGGTCAATTCGCGAAAGCGCCGCAGCGCATCACGTCCCGCCGAGCAGTTTGTGATTTTCCCTTCGCCCCCGCGCGACTATGTTCCGCTTTCCGTCTAGAACGCAATTCGACAAAATTATTGGTGGGGATGATTCGGATGCACCATGTGATTAAAATTTGCTGGGCTGCTGCATTGTCGCTGACGGCGGTGGCACCGGCCGCTCGGGCCGATGACTACCAGCTCAGCCACAACCAGAGGATTTCCTGCAGCCGCGGCCTTGCCCCGGGCAAGCTGAACACCGCGACCTGCAAGTCCTACACCTACCTCTTCAATACCAAGACCTCGGAATATTTCCGCTGCCAGGTCTCCCTGGCGCTGACCCGCGACAACAAGGAAGTCATCAACGTCCAGACCGACGGCGGCTGCACCAAGAAGCCGCGCATCTTCGAGACCGACGGCCGCTATGATTTCGACGCGACCGAGACCGAGCCGCCGAACACCAACTCGTTCTTCGGCCCCGGCGGTTATTCGATCTGGGCCGCCGACACGGCTGCGCAGAAGGTGCGCGGCTGCATCACGATCTCCTCGGGCCTCGGCTCCGACATCTCCAAGTGCCTGGACATGACGTTCCAGTAGGACTTGCCAGTGATGGCTTGCCAGTGACCGCTTGCCAGTGATCCCATTGCGCGCCCGGACCTGATGCGTTCGGGCGCATTTCAAATGGCCGGGCTGCGCCACGTCGCCGCACCCGTCGGGTTCCGCGAAAAGTCGAGCCGTATCGGCCGTTTACCGCAGTCCTGTTTTGCCTTTTGGATGGGTTGACCCGCTGCTCTCATCCGGCCAATTTCCCGGCCGGTTTGGGGAGTTCAAAAATCATGAAATTGAAGTTTTTCGGCGTGGCCGCGGCTCTTGCTCTGGCGGCGTCGGCACCTTGCGCACATGCGCAATCCTTCATCAACGTGCTGACCGGGGGCACCTCCGGCGTCTACTATCCGCTCGGGGTCGCGATCGGGAAGATCTACGGCGACAAGATTCCGAACGTGAAGACGCAGGTGCAGGCCACCAAGGCGTCGGTCGAGAACCTGATCCTGCTGCAGCAGGGCCGCGGCGAACTGGCGTTCACGCTGGGTGACTCGCTGAAGGCCGCCTGGGAGGGCGACGAGGAAGCCGGCTTCAAGAACAAGCTCGACAAGCTCAGGACCATCGGCGCGATCTATCCGAACTACATCCAGATCGTCGCGACCGCCGAGAGCGGCATCAAGACGCTGGCCGACCTCAAGGGCAAGAGCCTTTCGGTCGGCGCGCCGAAGTCGGGCACCGAGCTCAATTCGCGCGCGATCCTCGCGGCCGCCGGCATGAGCTACAAGGACCTCGGCAAGGTCGAATATCTGCCGTTTGCCGAATCCGTCGACCTCATGAAGAACCGCCAGTTGGGGGCGACCCTGCAATCGGCCGGCCTCGGCGTCGCCTCGCTGAAGGATCTGTCCACCTCGGCCTCGATCACGGTGGTGTCGGTGCCGAAGGAGACCGTCGACAAGATCGGCCCCCCCTTCATCTCGGCGATCATTCCAGCGAACACCTATACGGGCCAGGACAAGGACGTGCCGACGGCGGCCGTGGTCAACTACCTCGTGACCAACTCGGCAGTGTCGGATGACCTCGCCTATCAAATGACCAAGCTGGTCTACGAGTCGCTGCCCGAACTCGCCAACGCGCACGCGGCCGGCAAGGAGATCAAGCTCGAGACGGCGGCTAGTGGCAGCCCGGTTCCGCTGCATCCCGGCGCGATCCGCTATTACAAGGAAAAGGGGCTGATCAAGTAAGGCGCTTCATCCGTCGACGTCATGCCCGGGCTTGTCCCGGGCATCCACGTTCTTGGAAGTGCTGTAAGCCGTGGATGGCCGGGACAAGCCCGGCCATGACGATCCGATTGGACCGCGTTACTGCTATAAAGTGAATCGACTGGGGCGATTGAGATGTTGGAAAAGGCAGAGGGCACCGAAGCGCCCATCAAGGTCGAGTTCGACAATTTCGAGCACGGTTTCCCGGAAGGGTTCGGCCCGGGCCGGTGGGGCCATCTCGCCTACTGGATCGGCATCGCCTTTGCCACCTTCCAGCTCTATGTCGCGGCCTTCAACTATCTGCCGAGTCAGGTGGTGCGCGGCGTCCATGTTGGCTTCCTGGTCCTGCTCACCTTTGGCCTGATCGCCAATTTCACCGCGAAGAGCGATTTCGGCCGTGCGCTGGGCTGGGTGATCGGCGCCGCCGGCTTCTTCTGCGGCCTCTATCAGTGGATTTTCTATGCCGATCTGATCGCGCGCGACGGCGATCCGACCAGGCTCGATCTTGCGGTCGGCACGGTGCTCGCGGTGCTGATCTTCGAGGGCACGCGGCGGCTGATGGGCGCGGCGCTGCCGCTGATGTGCGGCGCGTGCTTGCTCTACTGGTTCTTCGGGCAGTACCTGCCGTCGCCGCTCAACCATCGCGGCTATGACTTCGACCAGATCGTCACGCACCTGTCGTTCGGCACCGAGGGCTTCTACGGCGTGCCGATCTACGTCTCGGCGACCTACATCTTCCTGTTCATCCTGTTCGGCTCGTTCCTGGAGCGCGCCGGCATGATCCAGCTTTTCACCGACGTCTCGCTCGGCCTGTTCGGCCGCACCCGAGGCGGCCCGGCCAAAGTCGCGGTGTTTGCCTCGGGCATGATGGGCACGATCTCCGGCTCGGGCGTCGCCAACGTCGTCACCGTCGGCCAGTTCACGATTCCGCTGATGATCAGGTTCGGCTATCGCCGCGCCTTCGCCGCCGGTGTCGAGGCCACCGCCTCGATGGGCGGCCAGATCATGCCGCCGGTGATGGGCGCCGTCGCCTTCATCATGGCGGAGACGCTCGGCGTTCAATATTCGGAGATCGTCAAAGCGGCCGCAATCCCCGCGGTGCTTTACTTCGCCTCCGCCTTCTGGATGGTGCATCTGGAAGCCGGCAAGCACGGCCTCACCGGCATGAAGCGCTCCGAGATCCCGAGCGCCTGGAAGGCGCTGGTGACGCGCTGGTATCTCGTGCTGCCGCTCGCGGCGCTGGTCTACATGCTGTTCGAAGGCTTTACGCCGCTCTATGCCGGCAGCATGGGTCTCGCGCTCACCGTGACGCTGATCCTAGGCGCCAGCATCACGGCCGGTGCCTCCTCGAATGTGATCCGCTACATTTTCTGGATCGGGCTCGCGCTCGTCGTCGCTGCGCTGTCGCGCGATGGCCTGCAGATCGTGCCGGTCGCGAGCGTCGTGGTCGGTCTGATCGTGATCACGGCGTTCGTTCGTGGTGGCCTCCCGGCGCTGCGTTCCTGCCGCGACTCCCTCGCCGAAAGCGCCAAATCCGCCATCACCGTCGGCATGGCCTGCGCCATCGTCGGCGTCATCATCGGCATGATGTCGCAGACCGGCGTCGGCACCATCTTCGGCAGCTGGGTGATCGGTCTCGGCGAAAAGAGCCTGTTCCTGGCGCTGATCATGACCATGCTGCTGTCGATCCTGCTCGGCACCGGCATTCCGACCATCCCGACCTACATCATCACTGCCGCGCTCGCCGCGCCCGCGCTGGCGAAGCTCGGCGTGCCCCTGATCGCGAGCCACATGTTCGCGTTCTATTACGGCATCATGGCCGATCTCTCGCCGCCGGTTGCGCTGGCCGCACTCGCGGCCGCACCGATCGCGAAGGAGAATCCGGACAAGATCGGCTGGGAGGCGATGCGCATCGCGCTCGCCGGCTATGTCATCCCCTTCATCTTCGTCTACTCGCCGGCGCTGATGCTCCAGGCCGGCGATCCCATGGCGGCCAAGCTCGGCTTCTACGGCGCGGTGGCGCTCGCGACCTTCAAGGCGCTGGTGGCGATCGGCCTGTTCGGCATGGTGGCGATCGGCTTCCTGTTCACGCGGCTGACATTCATGGAACGCGTGGTGGCGCTGGGCGCCGCGCTCTGCCTGCTCGGCGACTTCCCGTTCAGCGACACTGCCGGCTTTGTGCTCTCCGCCGCGCTCGTGCTGTGGCAGTGGCGGCAGCGCCCGCCGGCAACGGTCGAGGCGGTGTGAGCCTCTGCTTCGCAACAGCTTCAGGCGTGAAGGCGCTGGCGCTTTCCGCCTTCACGCTGGTGTGGACGCATTCGATTGCGAAGGTCGATTGGCAGGAAGACTGGCGCGTCACCCCCGCCGGCCTCGAACTGGTGCGGGCACGTGTCAAGGGCACCGGTCCCGGCATGGAGCCGCCGCCCGAAGCGCGGCTCGTCGACGGCTGGTTTCAGTGGCAGCCGAAGCGTGCGCCGATGCAGGAGGTCGTGCTCGGCAATTCCGGCGCGGCGGGTGAATGGTGGTTGTGCCATGACGGAAAGTGCCAGACGCTTTCGGAGATTGTCGGCCATCCCATCGGTGCTAACGTCACCAAGATGAAGGTCTGCAACGATCCGTAGCCTGGCATCCGGGCTACAATCAACAACACGGAGAAACGCGATGGATCGGCTCAAGGGCAAGGTTGCGATGGTGGTGGGCGCCGGCTCGATCGGACCTGGCTGGGGCAACGGCAAGGCGACCGCGGTGACCTTCGCGCGCGAGGGCGCGCAGGTGTTTTGCGTCGATCGCAACGGCGCGGCTGCCGAGGAGACCGCGAAGATCATCAACGATGAGGGCGGCAAGGCGACGGCGTTCACGGCCGATGTCTCGCGCGCGAGCGAGATCGAGGCGATGGTGGCGGCGTGCCTGAAGGCCTATGGCCGCATCGACGTGCTGGATAACAATGTCGGCATCGCCGAGATGGGCAGCGTGGTCGAGGTGACCGAGGAGAGCTGGGACCGCGTCTTCAGCGTCAACCTCAAGAGCGCCTATTTCGCCATGAAGCATGTCATTCCGGTCATGATGAAGCAGGGCGGCGGTTCGATCATCAACATCTCCTCGATCGCCTCGATTCGCCACATGGGCATCTCCTACGTCACCTACGGCACCTCGAAGGCCGCGATGAACCAGATGACGCGCACGACCGCGATCGAGTTCGCGCGCCATCATGTCCGGGTGAATGCGATCCTGCCCGGCCTGATGAAGACGCCGATGGTCGCGCATTCCGCAGGCCTCGCGAGCAGCTATGCCAAGGGCGATGTCGAAGCGATGTGGCGTGCCCGCGACGCCCAGGTGCCGATGGGTCACATGGGCGACGCCTGGGACGTCGCCAACGCCGCGCTATTCCTGGCGTCGGACGAGTCGAAATATGTAACGGGAATCGAGCTGGTGGTGGACGGCGGGATCACGTGCAAGGCGGGGGCGTAAGCTCCAACCTCCACTGTCATCCCGGGGCGCGCGCAGCGCGAGCCCGGGACCCATAACCACAGGGAGAAGTTGCAGCGTGAGCTGGTAACCGCGAGTCTTCGCCAAACCACGTCCTGTGGCTATGGGTCCCGGATCTTCGCTTCGCTCGTCCGGGACGACAGCGGAGGTTGTGGCTGCCTTCTACTGCGCCAGCGCCAGAATCCCGCCAGCGAATGCGTGCCAAGCCGCAGTCTCGCTGATCGGCCAATTCAGTACCTTCAGCGCCAGCAGCGCGAGCGTGCCGTAGATATAGACCGGATGCACGCGGCCCTCGGTGCGCCAGTCGCGCACAATGGCGACGACGAGCAGGAGCGAGGCAACCACCGCCGGCGCGATCGTCACCGACACCGGCGGCGGGCCGGGTGGTCCGGGAGGCGCGAGGAAGGTCATGAACCAGCGTGCGATCGGGGCATCGAGAAGCGAGACCGCGGCGAGCAGCAACAGGCGCTTGTGAATCTCGGGCTTGCGCGTGTTCATGATCGCGAGCACGAACACCACCGCGAAGAACGCGATCCCGCTCATCGGCACGATCGAGAAGCCGATCCCGGCATCTTGCTGCCCGAGCGCCGCGGAATGCTTCATCACATGTACGGAGGCGAGGAAACCGAAGATCGTCATCGCGGTCGCGAGCGAGACACCGACGATGCCGAGCGAGCGATGATTGGCCACGCGGCCTGAGGCGGCGAGCCAGATCTGGATCACGAAATAGACTGACCAGGTGAAGAACAAGAGGCCGTGAAAATGAATCACCGGGCTCGCGGACAATGTCCGGTTGGCGAGCGGCACCCAATAGGTCGGTGCGAAGCCGAGAAACGCGGTGGCCGCGCAGGCCAGGGACATATGGAGATAAAAATATCGTGCAGGCGACGCATCACGCGCGCGGACACGACGGTCGTCGATCAGGGTGGTCATGAGGGATGAGTCTGGGACGGCGGCGTTTGGTTCAACGCCGGCATTGTCCTGTGTGGTCTAGCGCACGTTGTTCAATCGCAATATTGCCTCAATCTCGATTGTCGTCCCGGGGCGCGCGTAGCGCGAGCCCGGGACCCATAACCACAGGCCATAGGGTGACGCGAGATCGGTAACTCCGAGTCTTCGCAAATCTCTTCTTGTGGTTATCGCGACGAGCGCAAGCGCTCGCGCGGGGATCCCGGATCTGTGCTTCGCTTGTCCGGGATGACAGCGGAATCTGCTGGTTCAACCGCCCGCGCTCAATTCCGCGCGGTCTAACTCCTCCTCGAGGCGATGGAAGGCGTCGTCGCCGATCACTTCGGTGGCGCGCAGTTCGAAGATCGATTTGCGCGCGGCTTCGATGGCGCGGCGGCGCAGGGGATCGGCCGGCATCTCGCCGCTGGCGATACCGCCGTTCGGATCGTTCTCGGCCTGCATCAGGACGGCGAGATATTCGAGTCGCAGGATTTCGGCCTCTTCCGACGGATCGTTTTCGATCGCATCGAGCGCCGCGCGATAGGCGACGGCACGGCCGCGCGCGACCTCGACGCCGACGGGATCGTCGTCCTTGAGGGCGAAGGCCAGGATCAGCGGCCGCAGCGTCAGGCCCTGGATGATGAGCGATCCCAGCACCACCGCGAAGGCGATGAAGACGATGAAGTCGCGTTGGGGAAAGTTCTCCGGCAGGGCAAAGGCGGTGGCGAGCGTGACGAGGCCGCGCATGCCGCACCAGGAGATGATGAGGCCGCCCTTCGGCGAGGCGACGGCCTCGGGATCCTTGGGATGATAGAGCCCGCGCAGGATCAGGACGCGCAGCGTCGTGCGGTAGAAAGTCACCCAGAACAGCCGCACCAGGACCACCGTGAGCAGGATCCAGGCCGCGGCCACGCAATATTCCCAGCGCACGTCCGCGTCTAACCGCGACCAGATCGGCCGCATCTGCATGCCGATCAGCATGAAGGCGAGCACGTTGAGCACGAACACCATTGTTTCCCAGACCGCATAGGACGGCACCCGCAGCCGCGCCGGGATGCGCGCCGGCGCGGTGCGCGCGACCGCGATGGCGTAGATTACGATGGTGAGGATGCCGGAGAGGCCGAGATGCTCGGCGGTGATCCAGATCATGAAGGTGGTGGCGAACTGCAGGATGATCGCGCTCGGCACCTCCTTCACGCGCTCCATGATGGGCGGGATGACGCGTGCGGCGAGAAGACCGGCGAGGACACTGCCGACCAGCGCGAGCGCAATCGTCGGCGCGACCTCGCTCCATTTCAAATGCTCCGCGGCGACCGCGCCGACCGCGATGCGATAGATCAATAGCGCGCTGGCGTCGTTGAGCAGGCTCTCGCCTTCAAGCACCTTCACCATGCGGTGAGGCAACTTGACCTGGCTCAGGATCGCGACCGCCGCCGCGGCATCCGGGGGCGCCACGATGGCGCCGAGCGCGATCGCCGCGGCCCAGGGCATATCGGGCACGAGCCGGTGGGCGACGTAGGCCACGCCGGCCGTGGTCAGGCCGACCGCCGCCACCACGAGCGTCGAGACTGGAATCCAGTTGTTGCGGAGATCGCGCAGCGAGGTGTCGTAAGCGGCGTCCAGCAGCACCGGTGCGACAAAAAGCGCCAAGGCCAGGTCCGGCTCGAGTGTCCATGTCGGGCTCTTCGGCACGAAAGCGATCAGCGCGCCGCCGATGGCGAGAAAGGTCGGGTAGGGGACCTTGATCCGCCGCGCCAGCGCCGATAAGGCAACGGCGCCGAGCAGCAACGCGATGATCCATTCGAATGTCGACACGAGAGTTCCCGAAGGCGATTTGAGCGATGCGACAGGCCAGCATCAATCCGGCGTATAGCGGACAATCCGGTCCCAAGGCGAGCTTTCCGACTGTAACGACAATGCGATCTTTTCTGATTCAATCGTCGGCTGCGGCGCTGATCTATGCGCTCGTGCTCGGCGCGGCCCATGCTGCGACCGGCGGGGAGCCGGCTGCTGGGCCGCAGGTCGATATAGCGCCGTGCCTCGCTGCCGCCGCGGCCGACGATATGGACAAGGCGAATTCCGCCTGCGGGGCCGTGATCGACAACGAGAAGACGGCCAAGCCAGATCTGGTCAAGGCGCTCGTCGCGCGTGGCGCGCTTCTGGCACGGCACGACCAGATCGATCGTGCGATCGCCGACGACAGCCGCGCCTTGCAGCTCGATCCCACGCTGGCCGATCTCTTCAACGCACGCGGCGAGCTCTGGCTGAAGAAGGGCGATAAGCCCAAGGCGGTGCAGGATTTCGGCGCCGCGCTGAGGATCGATCCGAACCATGAGAAGGCCAAGGCCAATCACAAGGCAATGGCACGCGAGCTCGAACGGATCGGCGCGCAGATGGCGGTCGCCGGCAAGCCCAGCTTCAATTGCGCCCGCGCGGCCCGCGCCGTGGAGAAGGCGATCTGCGCCAACCGCGAGCTCGCCGATCTCGACCGCGAGGTCTTTGCGTCGAATGCCCGCGTGATCCGGGAAGCTCGCAATACGGGCGAGGCCAGGGCGCTTCAGCGCGAGCAGGATGAGTTCATCGCGCGTCGCAACGCCGCCTTCGGCCGGCCCGGCTATGATCTGAAGAAGGCAATGCAGGAGCGGCTGCAACGGCTCAACGGGGTAGATGGGTATTGAGTTCTTCGCCTCTCCCCGCGTGCGGGGAGAGGCCGGAATTCTAGCGAAGCTTGAATTCCGGGTGAGGGGGAGTCTCCACGAGTCTCACTGTTGCCGTCCCTGTGGAGACTCCCCCTCACCCCACCCTCCCCCCCGCGTGCGGGGCGAGGGAGTACGGGCGCCGGTGCGCTCCTGACAACGGGCCCGATTTGAACCCATTCTTTGCCCGCCGCGACAATGGTGAGAACCTGATGTCACGGAGCCTTCCTGATGTGCGGCACGTGTTCTTCCGCGCAAATGTTCCCGTTTGCCAAAATATCGCTTCGCGCCTTCCTCCTCAGCGCGGCGATCAGCCTCCTCCTCGCTGCCCCGGCCTCGGCCGGCACTGATTGCGTGTCGGGCAGCAAGGCCGCTCCGGCCGAGCTAATCACGGCGTGCAGCGCCATCATCGACCAGGCCTCAAATCCATCCTCCGACCGCGCCGCGGCCCTGCTGGTTCGTGCGGACGCCAACGCGCGGACCTCGGGCGGCCTCACACAGGCGCTGCGGGACATCGACCGCGCCATCGCGCTCGACGGCAAGAATGCAAAGGCCTGGCGCCTGCGCGGTGATCTCTTGCGCGAGGCCGGCGGCGATCTCAATCGCGCCGCGGCTGACCTCAGCAAGGCGATCGAGCTGGATCCGCAGGATGCGGAGGCCTACGAGCTGCGCGGCGTCGTCTACACCAACCAGCGCCGGCTCGACCGTGCGCTCGCCGATTACGACCAGGCGATCAAGCTGAAGCCGGACGATGCGCAGGCCTGGTCCGACCGCGGCGTGACCTATTATCTCGGCGGCGACAACGAGAAGGCGGTCCGCGATCTCAGCGAGGCGCTGCGGCTCGATCCGAACCGGCCGCGCAGCTACACCAACCGCGGCGCGGCCTACAAGAAGCTCGGCCAGCTCGACAAGTCGGTCGCCGACGACGGCGAGGCGATCAGACTCGATCCGAAGGTACCGGAATATTACGACAATCGCGGCCTGTCGCTGGCCGAGATGGGCGAGTACGACAAGGCAATCGCCGATTACGACCAGGCACTGCGGCTGGCGCCACGGCCCAATTTCTTCACCAACCGCGGCGATTCCTACCAGCTCAAGGGCGAACTCGGCGCGGCGCTGAACGACTACGAGGCCGCGCTGAAGATCGATCCGAATTTCGCGCAGACCTACAACAACCGCGCGGTGCTCTACAAGAAGATGGGCGAGCGCAGGAAGGCGCTGGCCGATTACGAGACCGCGCTGAAGCTCGATCCCGGCAATGAGAACGCGGCTGCCGGCCGCCGCACCATGATTGCGGAGATCGCGAAGTTCGGTGCCGAGCCGCTGCGTCCGCTGGCAGCGAATTCTGGCAACGGTCCGTCATTTGATTGCGCTACCGCGAAGCGCGAGGTGGAGAAGGTGATCTGTGCCGATCCGCAACTCGGTATGCTCGACCGCCAGATCGCAGAGACCTACGTGCGCGTGCTGAAATCCGCAAACAAGCGGTCGGCGAACGACCTGCGCAAGACCCAGCGCGATTTCCTCGTCACCCGCAACACCAGCTTCGGCCGTCCGGGTTATGATCTGAGGCAAGTCATGCAGGAAAGGCTGCAGCGGCTCAATGCGATGGAGGGCTGAGAAGCCGCGAGATGCTCGTGCTCTTCGCCTCTCCCCGCCTGCGGGGAGAGGCCGGAATTTGCGTAGCAAATTCCGGGTGAGGGGGACTCTCTGCGAGTCCAACTCTTACCGTCCCCGGGGAGACTCCCCCTCACCCCAACCCTCTCGGAGCGAGCGTAGCTCGTCTCCACCTCGCAAGCGGGGCGTGGGGGAGCACCACCGACGCGGCAGCAGAGCTATCCATTTCGTCGAGACAAGCGCTCCCTCCTCCAAAAGACCCATTCTTTTCAGCTTGAACCGCCGCCCGTTCCCGGGAAAATAGCCCTCAAAGGCCGGCACTTGATCCGTGTCATGGCGGGACTTCCGTCCTGCCGCAAGGTCGAGGCCAGGCGAATAAAGGGAACGGGAGCGCGGGAATGAACGTCCGAGGAAACGTCGACGGTAAGAGCAGTTATCACGAGGTCTATGCGCGCTCGCTGGCTGATCCCGAGGGCTTTTGGGCCGAGGCGGCCAAGGAGATCGACTGGATCGAGCCGCCGAAGAAGATCTTCGATGCCTCGCAGGGCGTCTACGGCCGCTGGTTCAGCGGCGGCGTCGTCAACACCTGCTACAACGCGCTCGACCGTCATGTCGAACGCGGCCGCGCCGACCAGGTCGCGCTGATCCATGATTCGCCACTGACGAACAGCATCACCAAGTTCACCTACGCGGAACTCCTGAGCGAGGTGCAGGCACTTGGCGCCATCATGCACGATTTCGGCGTGACGAAAGGCGACCGCGTCATCCTCTATATGCCGATGGTGCCGGAGGCCCTGGTCGCGATGCTCGCCTGTGCGCGCATCGGCGCGGTGCACTCGGTGGTATTCGGCGGCTTTGCCGCGAAGGAGCTCGCCAGCCGCATCGACGATGCGCAGCCGAAACTCATTCTCTCCGCGAGTTGCGGCATCGAGCCCGGACGCATCGTGCAGTACAAGCCGCTGCTCGACGAGGCGATCAAGCTTGCGAGCAGTAAGCCGAAGGCCTGCATCGTGCTGCAGCGTCCGCAGCTGATCTGCGATCTCTCGCCCGGCCGCGACTATGATTGGGCGAGCCTGCGCCGCAAGGCGATGAATGACGGCAAGAAAGCTGCTTGCGTGCCGGTCGCCGCCACCGATCCGCTCTACATCCTGTATACATCAGGCACGACCGGGATTCCCAAGGGTGTCGTGCGCGACAATGGTGGCCATCTGGTTGCGGTGAAATGGTCGATGTTCAACCTCTATGGCGTCAAGCCAGGCGAGGTCTGGTGGTGCGGCTCGGACATCGGCTGGGTGGTGGGGCACAGCTACATCATCTACGGCCCGCTGCTGCATGGCGCGACCTCGATCATGTATGAGGGTAAGCCGGTCGGCACGCCCGACGCCGGCGCGTTCTGGCGTGTGATCAGCGAGCACAAGGCGGTCGCATTCTTCACCGCGCCGACCGCGTTCCGCGCGATCCGGAAAGAGGATCCGGAAGGAAAGTTCATCCGGCGATACGACCTGTCGAAATTCCGCACGCTGTTCCTTGCCGGCGAGCGCGCCGATCCGCCGACGGTGGAATGGGCGGAGCAGCAGTTGAAGGTGCCGGTGATCGACCATTGGTGGCAGACCGAGACCGGCTGGTGCATCGCCGGCAATCCGGTCGGCCTTGGCCAGCTGCCGGTGAAGCACGGTTCGCCGACCGTGCCGATGCCGGGCTATCAGGTCGATGTGGTGGATGAAGCCGCAAAGCCGGTCGGCCCCAACACGATGGGCTCGATCGTCATCAAGTTGCCGATGCCGCCCGGCTGCCTGCCGACGCTGTGGAATCAGGATGAGCGCTTTAGGGAATCCTACCTCAGCGAATTCCCCGGCTACTACAAGACGTCGGATGCCGGCTACAAGGACGAGGACGGCTATGTCTTCGTCATGGGCCGGACCGACGACATCATCAACGTCGCCGGCCATCGCCTCTCCACCGGCGGCATGGAGGAGATTTTGGCCTCGCACCCGGATGTTGCCGAATGCGCCGTGCTTGGCGTCAAGGACGCGATCAAGGGCGAGGTACCCTGCGGTTTCCTGGTGCTGAAGGCCGGAGTGGGACGCCCGCCTGCGGAGATCGAGAAGGAGATCATCGCGCTGGTGCGCGACAAGCTCGGCCCTGTCGCCGCCTTCAAGCTCGCCATCACCGTCGGCCGTCTGCCCAAGACGCGCTCCGGAAAGATCCTGCGCGGCACCATCAAGAAGATCGCCGACGGCGAATCCTGGACCATGCCGGCCACGATCGAGGACCCCAAGGTGCTCGACGAGATCGGCGCGGCGCTGAAGGGGAGGGTGTGAGGCGATCTCCGGTCGTCCTATCAGCGGGCGCCTAGGCCGCTGCTCCGAACTCCACTGTCATCGCCCGCCTTGTGCGCACTTGCGCACTGGGGCGGGCGATCCAGTACTCTGCGGCGGTCATTCGTTCACAGGACTATAGCCGCGGAGTACTGGATGCCCCGCCTTCGTGGGGCGTGACCTAGAACAGAAACTGAGTCCTGCGGACTTACATTCTCCTCATTCCGCGCTAAACAGGGCCGGCCAATAGGGGATCTCGTATGCCACTCGCCGCCGCGCCGCGCCTGCTTGCAGCCGCCCTGCTTGCCATCGCTCTCTCGGCCTGCTCCGCGCGCTACCAGACGCCGGTGGCGATGGGCGGCGATGATGACGACGCGGTCTGCCAGAGCCGCGGCTACGCCCAGGGCTCACCCGAATACGTGGCCTGCCGCAAGGACCGCGACGTCCAGCGCAGCGCCGCCACCGCCCGCGCCGATCGCCGCCAGCGCGATCTCGGCGAATACATGCTGAACCATCCGGAGCGGCCGTAAGCCGCCCCAGTCCACGGAGGCCGTCATGAACGAGGACCAGTTCAACACCAGCCTGCGTAAATTTCTGAAGCAAGTAGGCGTCACCTCGCAGCGCGAGATCGAGAAGGCTGTGCGCGACGCGATCGCGGCGGGCCGGATCAAGGGCCATGAGAAGCTCAACGCGAAGATGGTGCTGACGATCGACAGCGTCGGACTCGTCCACGAGGTCAACGACACGATCGAGCTGGGCTGATTCGTCGTTAGCGCGAACCGCACGTTGACGGCTCCGTGCCGACCGCCGCCAGCGGGATCTCGGCGAATACACTGAACCATCCGGAGCGGCCGTGACGCAAAGGCGCGGAATTATCTTGCCGCGTCATTCGCTCGCATTCGCGTTCGTCGTGACACATCTGCAACGCTGCGGCCGAATTGTGGCGCGCGGCGCTTGATTTGATCGGCATCAAATCCTGCTCCATCCCCTTTCTGCTCTGACGCTGATGTCGCGCAACGACGCGCGATATGGCTGAAGGGGAATGCAATGCAGAGAACGATAAGAAACTTGGCGCGGCTCGCGACTTTTGGCGCGATGCTCGCGGGGACTTTTGCCTCGGTGCAGGCTGCCGATTTGCCGGTTTACAAGAAGGCGCCGCCGCCGGCTGACAGTTTCAATCCGTGGATGGTGCGCCTGCGCGTGCTCGGCGTGCTGCCGGATGCCGGCGGCAGCACCGTCAATGTCGCGGGCGTGCCCTCGCTGTCGTCGCCGAATTCCGGCCTCGCGATCAGCGACCAGGTCGTGCCAGAGCTCGACATCAGCTATTTCTTCACGAAGAACATCGCGGCCGAACTGATCCTGGGTGTCACCAGGCATTCGATCAGCGGCACCGGCTCGCTCGCGAACTTGCCGATCGGCAAGACCACGCTGCTGCCGCCGACGCTGACGCTGCAATATCACTTCGACAATTTCGGCGCGTTCAAGCCCTATATCGGCGCCGGCGTGAACTACACCGTGTTCTTCAACAATTCCGCTGCCAATGCGCCGGCCGCCATCGCCGGACCGCCCGCGATCGTCGCCACCACCACCAGCCTGCACGTCAGCAACGCTTTCGGCGGCGCTGTGCAGTTCGGCTTCGACTACATGCTCGACCGGCACTGGGGCCTCAACGTCGACGTCAAGAAGCTCTGGCTGCGGCCGGATTACACCGCAACCGTCTCCGGCCTGCCGGTCACCGGTACCGCGCATATCGATCCCTGGCTGGTCGGCGGCGGTGTGACCTACAAGTTCTGACGGGCGGAGCAGAAGCACGCTGTGCCTCGACGCTCACCAAACAAAAACGCGGCAGGTTTCCCCGCCGCGTTCAAATTGCATTCGATAGCAAACCGGGAGAGGAGCCTTACTCCTCCTCGTCGTCCTGCTTCTTGCCGCCGAGCGTCTTGAGCTTGGCGAACACGGCGTCGACGTTGAGGTCGTCGCTCGACTTCTCGGCCGGCTCGAACTCGTCCTTCTTGGTGGTCTCGGAGGCCGGCAGCAGGGTGGCGCCGCCATAGGCTGCGTCGATCGGCTTTTCCTTGGCGGCGCGCGCCACTTCGAAATCGAGTTCGATCTGCGAGCAGAGGCCCAGCGTGACCGGGTCGATCGGGGTCAGCTGGGAGGTGTTCCAGTGGGTGCGGTCGCGGACGCTGGCGATCGTGCTCTTGGTGGTGCCGACCAGACGCATGACCTGGGCGTCCTTGAGCTCCGGATGGCTGCGCAGCAGCCAGAGGATGGCGCTCGGGCGCTCGTGCCGGCGCGACACCGGGGTGTAGCGCGGGCCCTTGCGCTTCGGCTGCGGCGGCAGCACCACCTTGCTCTCCTGGAGGCGAAGCCGGTAGTCCGGGTTCTTCTCGCCCTTCTCGATCTCTTCGCGGGTCAGCTGGCCGTTGGAGAGGGGATCCATGCCCTTGATGCCCTGGGCGGCGTCGCCGTCGGCGATCGCGCGGACCTCGAGGGGGTGCATCTTGGTGAAATCGGCGACCTGATCGAAGGTCAGTGCGGTGTTGTCGAGCAGCCAGACGGCGGTCGCCTTGGGCATCAGAGGTGCGTTGCTCATGGCAAATCTCCTTTGTGCTTCGCCCACCCCTCTGGAGGCGAAACCGGTGGTCATCAGCGATGACAGGGAATTCGCGCTATATAAGCCCGGAGGGGGTAGCCACGCAATGGTTCTGCTATAGATAGTGCCTTGACAGCGCCCGAAAGGGGGCCCAATTCCCTTTCAGGTCCCCGTAAAGTCCAAGCAGACCGTTTTAGGCCCTTTTCCATCCATTGACCGTCCCCTGCCAGAAGGCGAATGGGTGATTCGGTCCCGAGATCACTCAATGTCAGCCAAACCAGACCTCAAGATCGTGCTTTGTTCTCCCCGCGGCTTCTGCGCCGGGGTGGTCCGGGCGATCGACACAGTGGAACGGGCGCTCGATAAGTATGGCGCTCCCGTCTATGTTCGCCACGAGATTGTGCACAACAAATATGTCGTCGATGGGTTGAAGAAGAAGGGCGCCATCTTCGTCGAAGAGCTCGCCGAGATCCCGGAAAACACCACCGCGCCGGTCGTTTTCTCGGCCCATGGCGTGCCGAAGTCGGTTCCGGCCGACGCCACGTCCCGCAACCTGTTCTCGCTGGATGCGACCTGCCCGCTGGTGACCAAGGTGCACCGCGAGGCCGCGATCCACTTCAAGCGCGGCCGCGAGATATTCCTGATCGGCCACTCCCATCACCCCGAAGTGGTCGGCACGCTCGGCCAGCTTCCGGCGGGCGCCGTGACCCTGATCGAGACCGCCGAGGACGCCAAGACCATCGCACCGAAGGATCCCGACAACCTCGCCTTCGTGACCCAGACCACGCTGTCGATCGACGACACCGCGGAGATCGTGGCGCTGCTCAAGGAGCGCTTCCCGAACATCAACGGGCCGCACAAGGAAGACATCTGCTACGCCACCACCAACCGCCAGCTCGCGGTGAAGAAGGTGGCGCCGGTGGTCGACGCCCTGATCGTGGTCGGCGCCCCGAACTCGTCGAACTCGCAGCGTCTGCGCGAGGTCGCCGAGCGCGAGGGCTGCAGGATCGCCGTGCTGGCACAGCGCGCCGCCGACATCGACTGGGACAAGTTCGGCAACATCACGAGCCTCGGCATCACTGCGGGCGCGTCCGCGCCTGAAGTGATCGTCGAAGAGATCATGGACGCGTTCGCCGAGCGCTACACGCTGCATGTGGAGACGGTCTCAGCCGCGGAAGAGAACGAATTCTTCCCGCTGCCGCGCTCGGTGCGCCCCGAAGCCGCCGCCGAGTAGTGTTGCATGGCGGTCTACACCGACGTTGCCGCCGACGAGCTTGCGGATTTCCTGAAGCAATACGATCTCGGCGAATTGCTCTCCTACAAGGGCATCGCCGAGGGCGTCGAGAATTCCAACTTCCTACTGCACACGAGCAAAGGCTCGTTCATCCTCACGCTCTATGAGAAGCGCGTGGCGAAGAACGATCTGCCGTTCTTCCTCGCGCTGATGACGCATCTCGCCGAGCACGGCATCAACTGCCCATTGCCGGTGAAGGGAAGGGACGGCGAGGCGCTGCGCGAGCTGTCGGGCCGACCGGCCGCGATCATCACCTTTCTCGAGGGCGTCTGGCCGCGCAAGCCGAACGCAACCCATTGCGCCGGCGTCGGCGACGGGCTGGCCAGGATGCATCTGGCCGGTGCAAATTTCGCGATCAAACGCGTCAATTCGCTCTCGGTCCCGGGCTGGCGACCGCTGTTCGATGTGGCGGCGAGCCGAGCCGACGAAGTGCAGCCGGGCCTGCGCGCGTTCCTCGCCGCCGAGCTCGACTATCTCTCGAGCGGCGTCTGGCCGACCAATCTGCCCGAAGGCGTGATCCACGCCGACCTGTTCAACGACAACGTCTTCTTCCTCGGCGACAAGCTCTCGGGAATGATCGACTTCACCTTCGCCTGCAACGACATGCTGGCCTATGACGTCGCGATCTGCCTCAACGCCTGGTGCTTCGAGCCGGATCATTCCTTCAACGTCACCAAGGCGCGTGCTTTCCTCAATGCCTATGGCCGGGTGCGAAAACTCTCCGAGGCGGAAGAGGCCGCGCTGCCGCTCCTGGCGCGCGGCGCCGCGATCCGCTTCCTGCTGACTCGGCTGGTCGACTGGCTCAACGTGCCGCCGGGCGCGCTGGTCAAGCCAAAGGATCCGCTGGAGTATTTTCGCAAGCTACGCTTCCACCAGAGCGTTTCCAGCGTGCGCGACTACGGGCTGATGCCGTCAGGACTGGTCGCGTGAGCGAGCTTCCCAAGGTGACGATCTATACCGACGGCGCCTGCTCGGGGAATCCCGGGCCCGGCGGCTGGGGCGCGATCCTGAAGTTCGGCGACAAGGAGAAGGAGCTGAACGGCGGCGAGCGCCACACCACCAACAACCAGATGGAGTTGATGGCGGCGATCTCCGCGCTCGAAGCGCTGAAGAAACCGTGCACCGTCGATCTCTACACCGACAGTCAGTATGTGCGGCAGGGCATCACCGGCTGGATCCATGGCTGGAAGCGCAACGGCTGGCGCACCGCCGACAAGAAGCCGGTCAAGAATGTCGAGCTATGGCAGCGCCTCGATGCCGCGCTGAAGCAGCACCAGGTTCGCTGGCATTGGGTCAAGGGCCATGCCGGCCACCCCGAGAACGAGCGCGCCGACCAGCTTGCGCGCGATGGCATCGCGAAGGCGCGGTTGCAGCAGAGGGTGGCGGAGTAGGGCGCTCCGTCGCTCCATTCTCAACTGTCATCGCCCGGCTTGATTGGGCGATCCAGTATTCCAGAGACGGTTGTGATTGAGCCGAGAGGCTGCGGCGTACTGGATGCCCCGATTTCGCGGGGCATGACAGCGTCATATGTGGCTGAAAGCAGTGGTCGCCTTACAGTTGCCCCAGCAGCGTATCGCCGCCGGACACCTCGACCTTGCCGGGCATCGCCTCGAGGTTCAGCTTCTTCACGACGCCGTCCTCGACCAGCATCGAATAGCGCTTGGAGCGGATGCCGAGGCCGTTGGCGGAAGCATCGAGCTCCATGCCGATCGCCTTGGCGAAGTCGGCATTGCCGTCGGCGAGGAAGATCGCCTCGTCGCGCTGGTCGGTGTCGCGCTTCCAGGCATTCATGACGAAGGCGTCGTTGACGGAGACGATCGCGATGGTGTCGACGCCCTTGTCCTTCATGGCGTAGGCGTTGAGGAAGATGCTCGGCAGATGCATCTTGTGGCAGGTGCCGGTGTAGGCGCCGGGCACTGCGAACAGCGCCACTTTCTTGCCCTTGAAAATATCGTCGGTGGTCTTCACCTGCGGGCCTTCCGCCGTCATCACGCGGAATTTCGCCTCGGGCAGCTTGTCGCCAGTCTGGATCGCCATCGTCAGTCTCCCTGAAAATCGGTCCCGCTTTTTAGACCGTGGCGCGGGCCTGCACAATATTGCCGGAGGGCGAAGCGGTGAGGGCGGCGGCCCATCACCGTTATGTCATCAACCGGCGAAGCCGCCGCTGTCGAGGAAAGCCTGCTCTTCCTCGGTGGTGTCGCGGCCGAGCAGGCGGTTGCGGTGGGGAAAGCGGCCGAATCTGCGGATGATGTCGGCGTGCTCCCGGGCGTATTTCAGGTTCTCGGTATTGGGGCTGTTTTGAAACAGCGCGACGCAGTGCAGCTGGTCGGACAGGTGCTCGGAATGCATGAAGGGCACGTAGAGAAATTCGAGCAGGACGGGATCGACCCTTTGATCTGCGCCCCGGTCGATGGCGCGGCGGGCGACGTCGCGCGCGAGCGCGTCGCTCGCAAAGGCTTCCGGCGTGTCGCGAAACATGTTCCGGGGAAACTGGTCGAGCACGATGACGAGCGCGAGTGCGCCCTCGTCGCTTGCCTCCCATGATGCGAGGTCGCTGGCGACGGCCTTCTGCCACAGCGCCAGAAAGCGGCGCCGGACTTCCGCGTCGAAAGCCTCGCTGTGCTTGTACCAGCGCTCGCGGCCGGCCTCGCGCCAGAAGGCGAGAATGCCGGCCGGGCTGATGTCGCCGCCGTGAGCCATCAACGAATGGCCTGCCTCACGCCGCCTCGGCCTTCTTCTCGTCGCGCAGCTGCCGGCGCAGGATCTTGCCGACATTGGTCTTCGGCAGGTCGGTGCGGAATTCGATGTGCTTGGGCACCTTGTAGCCGGTGAGTTGCTGCTGGCAGAACTTGATCACGTCCTCGGCCGTGAGGTTCGGATCCTTCTTGACCACGAACGCCTTCACTGCCTCGCCCGACTTGGAATCGGGCATGCCGATCACGGCGCATTCGAGCACGCCCGGATGGCTCGCAATCACTTCCTCGATCTCGTTCGGATAGACATTGAAGCCGGAGACCAGGATCATATCCTTCTTGCGGTCGACGATCTTGGTGTAACCCTTGTCATCCATCACGCCGATGTCGCCGGTGCGGAAGTAGCCGTCGGATGTCATGACCTTGGCGGTCTCTTCCGGCCTGTTCCAGTAGCCCGACATCACCTGCGGGCCCTTGGCGCAGATCTCGCCGGCCTGGCCGAGCGGCACCTCGTTGCCGTCGTCGTCGCGGATCGAAATGTAAGTCGAGGGCACCGGGAGGCCGATCGAGCCGGAGAACTCGGTCGTGGTCGCCGGATTACAGGTCAGCGTCGGCGAGGTCTCCGACAGGCCGTAGCCTTCGGCGATGAAGCAGCCGGTCACCGCCTTCCACTGCTCGGCGACCGGGCGCTGCACCGCCATGCCGCCGCCGTTGGAGATCTTCAGCTTGGAGAAATCGAGCTTCTTGAAGTCGGGATGATGCATCAGGCCGTTGTAGAGCGTGTTCACGGCCGGGAAGCTGTTGACCTGGTACTTCGCCAGCTCCTTGACGAAGCCGGCGATGTCGCGCGGATTGGGGATCAGCAGATTGCAGCCGCCGGCGCGCACCGCGAGCAGGTAGCAGGCCGTCAGCGCGAAGATGTGATACAGCGGCAGCGCACAGACGATCATGAGCTGATCGACATGCGGAGGCGCGGCCATCGCCGGCTGGAGCCAGGCGTCGTTCTGCAGGACGTTGGCGACGATGTTGCGGTGGAGCAGGGTGGCGCCCTTGGAGACGCCGGTGGTGCCGCCGGTATATTGCAGGAAGGCGACGTCGCCGGGCGAGAGCTTCGGCTTGTTGAAGGTCAGGCCGCGGCCGGCCGACATCGCGTCGTTGAAGGACACCGCACCCGGCAGCGACCAGGCCGGCACCATCTTCTTGACGCGGCGGACGACGAGATTGACGATCACGCCCTTGAAGCCGAGCAGATCGCCCATGCTGCCGACGATGACATGCTTCACCGGCGTCTTGGCGATCACCTGCTCGACGGTGTGGGCGAAATTCTCCAGCACGATGATGGCTTCGGCGCCGGAATCCTTGAGCTGATGCTCGAGCTCGCGCGGGGTGTAGAGTGGGTTGACGTTGACAACTGCGTAACCGGCGCGCAGCACGGCAGCGGTGGCGACCGGGTATTGCAGTACGTTCGGCATCATGATCGCGACGCGGGCACCACGTTGCAGGCCGCGGCCTTGCAGGTAGGCGGCAAGCGCGACCGACATCTGGTCGAGGTCGCGATAGCTGATCGCCTTGTCCATGCAGATGAACGCCTTGCGGTCGGCGAACTTGGTGAAGCTCTCCTCCAGGAGGTCGACCAGCGATGCGTATTGCGTCGGCTCGATATCAGCGGGCACGCCGGGCGGATATTGCTTGAGCCAGATGCGCTCCATGGGAATTCCCCTCATTTGCCTGAGCCCGTTGTGTCTCGAGCTTGCCTCATTGCCGGCAGTATCGAGCCTGCCGGAACCGGTGGCAAGCCGTCGAGGCTTAGGGCAAAGGCCGGGGAGTGGCTACTGGAATCGTCGCAAAACGCGCCGCTGCAGGTGCGAAGCGCGGTCTTGCCCTGAGGGGCCGTTAACTGTTGTTGGCCGGCTTTGCGGCAGGCGGCTTGGTCGCGGCCTTGGGCTTGGCGGGCTTCGCCGCCTGATCAGCGTGTGCTGCGGGCTTCTCCGCCGGTTTCGCGGCAGCGTGCTTGGTCCCGGCGGGCTTGGCTGCGGTCTTGGCGTCACCCTTGGTGTCGCCCTTGGCGTCGGGCTTGGCATCCGGCTTCGCCGCTGCCGGCTTTGCCGCCGCCGTCTTGGTGCCAGCGTCTTTCGGCTTGTCGGCCGCGTCAGGCTTCTTCGCGACGCGCGACTTCTTGCCACGCGGCTTTGCTACCGTCTGCTGGTCGGCATCGGCCGCGACCGCCGCAATCAGAGCTGTGCCGGTTCGGGTCGGGCCGGTATAGACCAGCACCGGCTCGGCTGCCGCCGGGGCCGAGGCCATCAGCTCGGAGGCCTTCATCACGGGCGGCTGCAGGCCGGCGGTGAAGAAGGTGACCTGGGCTTCGCCGCCGGTAGCTGAAGCCGATCCGCTTGTGCCGCCACTGGTTGCGATCAGCGCATCGTCATCGTCACTGGCCGGCCGCTTGCGGTGGCCGCCGCACATTTCGTCGCGCAGGTTCGGCGGCGAGGCGTCGACCGGCACGAGGTTGTCGACGGTGCCGAGCGAGGGGCGCAGCCAGGAGAGGTTGTCCTGCGAGAAGCCACGCTCGAGGAGCTGCGCCGCCTTCACCGCGCGCGCGGTGCCGGAATTGGCACCGAGCACCACTGCAATCAGCCGCCGGCCGTTGCGCGTGGCGGAGGCGACGAGGTTGTAACCGGAGGCGCAGATGAAGCCGGTCTTGAAGCCGTCGGCGCCGGGATAGCGGCCGATCAGCTTGTTGAAATTGCCGGTGATGCGCTTGCCGAAGCGGATCGCCGGGATGTGCACGAAGTACTCGTATTCCGGCAGGTCACGCAGGAACGAGCGCGCGAGAATGCCGAGGTCGCGCGCCGAGGTGATCTGGCCGTCGGCAGGCAGGCCGTTCGGATTGACGTAGCTCGTCTGCGTCATGCCGAGCTTCTTCGCGGTGTCGTTCATCATCACGGAGAAGCCGTCGATCGAACCGCCGACGCCTTCGGCGAGCACCACAGCCATGTCGTTCGCCGACTTGACCATCATCATCTTCAGCGCGTTGTCGACGGTGAGCTGCGTTCCCGGACGGAACCCCATCTTCGACGGCGATTGCGAGGCGGCCGTGGGCGACACCGTAAGCAGAGTGTCGAGTGTGAGCTTGCCGTCCTTCACCGCCTTCAACGTCACATAGGCGGTCATGATCTTGGTGACGGACGCGGGATACCAGGGAATGGTCGCGTTATCCGCCTGCAACACCTTGCCGCTGTTAGCTTCGATGAGGAGCAGCGCTTCGGCGCTCGCCGCGCGCGGTGCCAGCAGCGCGGCGCATGCGAGTATCGCAGCGACCAGGTTGAACAGGGAGTTGCGAAGCAGCGGGCGAATGGCGTGCACTATCCGATTCCGGTCGTTGGAGACCCGCCGGTTCCGGACGGCTCTCGTGATCTGATGGTCGGTTCTGAAATCCAGCGCCGCCGCTTGCGGCGTCGCAAACCTATACCGGCTCGTGCGTCGAGAATAGGGGCATCATTGGGGTATTCCGCAATGAAGTAGGCTGAATTTCGACGATGCTATCGGGACTTGCTATGGGGACTTGGCAGCAGTCGCGGCAGCCTCGGCGGCCGTCACGCTGGTCCGTGGGCTTTCCTGAACCATGAACTGAGCCCTGGCGAGCTCGGCAAAATGGCCGCCTTTGGCCACGAGTTCATCGAAAGTTCCGCTTTCGATCACGCGCCCATTGTCGAACACAAGGATCCGCGTGGCATTGCGGATGGTGGAGAGGCGGTGGGCGATCACGAAGGTGGTGCGGCCCTTCATCACTTCGTCGAGAGCGGCATTCACCTTGGCCTCGGTGACGGCGTCGAGCGCACTGGTCGCCTCGTCGAGAATCAGGATCGGCGGATCCTTCAGCAGCGCGCGGGCGATCGACAACCGTTGCCGCTCGCCGCCGGAGAGCATGCGGCCACGTTCGCCGGCATTGGTCTCGAAGCCGCCGCTGCGTTCGATGAATTCGAGTGCCTGCGCACGCTCGGCCGCCTTGCGCATCTCGGCTTCGGTCGCATCCGGCTTGCCGACGCGCAGATTTTCCGCGATCGAGCGGTTGAACAGCAGCGCTTCCTGGAACACGACACCGATGTTCCGCCGCAGCGATGTCAGCGTCACGCCGCGCACGTCCATGCCGTCGATCTTGATGAAGCCGGATTGCGGATCGAAGGCGCGATGCAGGAGCGCGATCGCAGTCGACTTGCCGGCGCCGGTCGGGCCGACCAGCGCAATGGTCTGGCCGGGCAGCGCGGTGAAGGTGAGGTCCTCGATCGCCGGCCGTTTGCCGTCATAGGAGAAGGTGACGTCGTGGAACTCGACCAGGCCGGACAGCCGGCCGGCATCGATCGCGTCGGGGCGGTCGTGAACGGCTGGCACGGCGTCGAGCACGTTGAAGAATTCGCGCAGGCGCGGCGCTTCCATGAAGACGTTGTTGATGAAGCTCACGACCTGCTCGAGCTTTTGGATCAGCAAGGTCGCGAAGCTCACGAACATCACGATCTCGCCGACCGAGGTGAGCCCCTGGTCGTGCAGCGCGATGCCGAGGGTAAAGATCGCGAGCACCGTGATGGTGGTGGAGGCGCGGGTGATGACGGTGACGAGCGCCCACCACGACAGCACCGGCATTTGCGCGGCGAGCAACTGGTCGGCGACGGAGCGCAAGCCCTGCACCTCGGATTCGACGCGTACGAAGCTCTGCACCAGCGCGACGTTACCGAGCGCGTCGGAGGCACGCGCGGAGAGTTCGCTGTAGTGCTCCTCGACCGCCATCTGCATGCCGAAGGTCCTGCGCACGACGAAGGTCGTCAGTGCCGTGAACACGATGCACAGCACGAACAGCAGGATAGCGAGCCGCCAGTTCAGGTACATCGACAGCGGCAGCAGCACCACGACCGAGAGGATCGCCGCAAAATGCTCGCGGAAGAAGCCGAGCCACAGCCGCCACAGCGCATCGGTGCCGTTGAGCATCACCTTCATCAGCCGCCCCGAATGGGTGCCGGAGTGGAAGGTCAGGGGCAGTTGCAGGATGTGCTCGAAATAGCTCGTCAGCACCGCCTGGCGCTGGCGGTGGGAGAGCCGGTCGGCCTGCAGCGCCACAAGCGCACTGCAGGCGATGGTGAACAGCCCGAACGCCACCCAGGCCATCAGGAACGGCCAGGCCGAATTCGACCCGGCCACCGTCTTGCCGGAGAGCACGTCGACGATCCGGCCGAACAGCACGGGCTCGGCGAATTGCGAGGCCGCCAGCAGGAGATTGGCAACCGCGAGCAGCCAGCCAAGCCGCGCCTCCTTGCCGAGCAGTTCGAGAACACGGGTGTAGAGACGGAGCATAGACATGCGGGCGAGCAACTCGGGCGGACAATGGAGCTCATATTCTAAGCCGGGATCGCCCTTGAGATACAGCGGAAGCTTTCGGTTGTGCTCAATTGATGAGTCGGCTTTCGACCGGCGGCAGGAACCCGCCGTCGAAGATGTCGGCGGCCGCCGGCCGTTTGCGGAATTTGAAATCTTGCGCGATCTGGTCGATCGAGCGCTCCAGGCGCGCCGGGTCGATGCCACCGAGGCCGTTGCGCTTGACCTCGTCGGTCAGGATGTAGTCGACGAGTACCGTGCGTAGACGTTCCAGCTCGAGGTCGCGGTCGCCATTGTCGATCCGGCTTGTTGCCTCGTCCGCTGCACGCGCCGGCTCTTTGACGGTCGCGTCGATGCCGGCGATCAATGCGCGGACGAAGCCTTTCACCGCATCAGGCTTCGCCGCGGCGAAAGCGGGATTGGCCACCACGGCAAAGCCGTAGGCTTCGCAGCCATAGTCGGCATAGCGCAGCACGACGAGATCGCTTCCGGGCACGCCGCGGTTGCGCAGGTTCACCGCCGAGAGATAGCTGAAGCCCGCGACCGCATCGACCTGTCCCGCGGAGAGGATCGGCTCGCGGACCGCGGCGCTGATCTTGTGGAATTTCACGCGCGATGCGTTGATGCCGTTCTGCTGCGCCAGCGCCGGCCACAGCCGCATCGACAGGTCACCGTCGGCAACGCCGACGGTCTTGCCGTCGAGATCGGGCAGCAGGTGGATGCCGCGGCTCCGGCGCGCGATGATGGCATAGGGCGCGCGGTTGAACAGCACGAACACCGCCTTGACCGGCGCGGCATCGTCCTTGTCGCGAAAGCGGATCAGCTCGTTGATGTCGACGAGTGCGAGCTCGCTGTCGCCTTTCGCGACACGCGCGAGCGCCTCGGTTGATCCGGCCGCGCTGTTGAAGGACACGTTGAGACGTTCGGCGCCGAACTTGCCGTCCTTCGCCGCGATGAAGAACGGTGCCATGCTTGCATCGATCGGGCGGTCGAAGGTGAAATGGATCGCAACGGACGGCGCGGCGGTCTCGGCCGCGCTGACGTCGCGTGCGGCCAGCGCGGCAACCGAGATCGAGAGACCCAGCAGGCAGCGAAAGGCGATCGTCTTGAATCCGAACATCGGCCGCGCCGGTCCCGCATTGTTGTGGTTTCGTGACGCTCGCAGCGCCGGCAGGCGTTCAGTCTTTCAGCGCCAACATGAACGGCGGATGAGCGGCGGTTGCGTCACGATTACGCAACCCCCGTTCAGCTTGTGTTGGGGTTCCGGAACCCAACATGGGATGCGGGTGTTTGAGAGACATGAGCCTGTCTGCAGGCACCGTTGGAGGTCCCAAGGAGGGTCCAGGACATGTTTGACAGATTTTCGAAATTTGGCGGCCGCAAGGCCGTTCTTGCCACCGCCGCGGTGCTGGCGCTGACCGCGGTTGCCCCGACCGCTTCGTACGCAGGTGGCCGTCACTGGCATCGTGGTGGCGGCGGCGCGGCGGCTGCCGCAGCCATTGCCGGCATCGTCGGCACCGGCCTTGCGATCGCCGCGAGCCGCGACGCGTACGCGTATGATTACGGTCCGGGCTATTATGGCGGTCCCGTCTATTACGGCGGTCCTGCCTATTACGGCGGCCCCGCCTACGGCCCCTATTACGGTCCGGGTCCGAACTACGAGTATCAGCGCTTCGGCGGAGACAGTCCGGCTGCAGCGTGCGGCCAAGGGTACATGACCAACTGCTACTAACTTGGCTACCAACGGTTGACCACGACCGGCCATCGCACCTGCCGCGGCGGCCGGTTTTTTGCTTGTACTGCGGTGCGTTAACACGCTCGCCATTGATTTAGAGTAATTTCGGCACCATGAGTGATTCGCTTGAGCGGCTATATCTGGCTGTGCTCGCGGCCCGAGATCTTGATCCGGCAACATCCCGTACGGCCCGGCTGTTTCAGCGTGGGCCCTCCAAAATCGCGAAGAAACTGGCGGAAGAGGCCATCGAGGTCGCGATCGACGCGGTCAACGGCTATAGCGTAGCCGTGATCCGGGAAAGTGCCGATCTGCTCTACAATCTCACGGTGCTCTGGGCCTCGGCCGGCGTGCGTCCAGAGGACGTCTGGCGCGAAATGGCGCGGCGGGAGGACATGCTCGGCATCGCCGAGAAATTGCCGAAGTCGCTGATGAAGCTGCCCAAAGTTACATCAGCCCGCGTTGCCGCCAGGCGGCCAATTGCCGCGCTCGAGGGCCGGGTGGCGCGCAAGCGCCACTAAAGCGCGATGAGATTGGAACGAAGCGTCATCGCGCTTTATTGTTTGCGCGTGATCCCCGCGCAAACGCGTTCTGCGTTTGTTGCGAGGCAAAACCGCTGCACACTGGCCCTTCGGGACCGGATCACGCTTTAGAAACGTCACAAAACTCGCCATGGACAAATCCGTCCCATGGTGCTTCATCGCGGCGCCATGCTGAAACGTATCTACGATTGGTGCATCGACGCCGCCCACAAGCCCTATGCGCTCTGGATCATGGGGGCCGTGGCTTTCGCTGAAAGCTCCTTCTTTCCGGTTCCGCCGGATGTGATGCTGGTCCCGATGTCGCTGGCGCGCCCGCAGCGCGCCTGGGTCTATGCGACGGTCTGTACCGTCACCTCGGTGCTCGGCGGCCTGTTGGGCTATGCCATCGGCGCGCTGCTGTTTGACTCGGTCGGTCACTGGCTGATCCAGGTCTATGGTCTCGGCGACAAGGTCGATGCCTTCCGCGCCTCCTATGCCGAGTGGGGCGCAGTGATCATCCTGCTCAAGGGGCTGACGCCGATCCCCTACAAGCTTGTCACCATCACGTCGGGCTTCGCCGGCTACAACATCGGACTGTTCATCCTGTGCTCGATCATTGCGCGTGGCGGACGCTTCTTCATCGCCGCGATCCTGCTCAACCGCTATGGCGACTGGATCCGGGTCAGGATCGAGCGTCACCTCGGATTGTGGGTCGCGATCGGCGCCGCCGTGCTGGTGCTCGGCTTCGTGGTGGCGATCAAGCTGGTCTAGGCAAGATCCGGAAAAGTGTGGAGCGGTTTTCCGAGTAGATCATGCTCAATCAATAGATCGCCGCCGCGCTTTGCCGCCGCGCCGGCTTCGGCTACGGTTGCGGTCATGATGGTTCGATCCGGCAATCCGGCCGTAGGGCTCGGGACTCTGATTTCAGCAGTGGTGCTGCTCCTGCTCTGTGCCGCCGGGACCGGATGGCCGCAATCCGCGCCGCCGGCGCTCGGCGTGCAGGAGCAGGGACCTGCGCTGCCGCCCGCGACGCCCGCGCCTTCAGCGCCGCCGGCCCGCGAGGATAATCCCGGACTGATCAACGAAATGGGCAAGCTGTTCGACAAGCTGCCCTCGATCCTGCCGCCGATCAAAAGCCCGAGCGAGGCCATGAACGATCTGTCGCGGCTGGCGAAGCCGTCCTCCATGGTGTCGGGGCGTATTGCTTGTCCGGTCTCCTCGAACGGCGCGCCCGACTGCAAGCAGGCCGCCGACCAGCTTTGCCAGAGCAAGGGTTACAAGGAAGGCAAAAGCCTGAACGCCGACTCCGCCGAGAAATGCTCGGCCAAGGTCCTGATCCCGGGCAGGCAACGCAAACCGGATGACTGTCGTACCGACACCTTCGTCACCAGCGCGCTGTGCCAGAACTGAGGTCGCCGCGCGAACAAAGGAGCGCCCATGAGCCGTACGGAACAGGACTTCCTCGGACAGCGTGAGATCGCCGACGACATCTACTACGGCGTCCAGACCATCCGCGGGAAGGAGAACTTCCACATCACCGGCATTCCGATGAGCCAGGAGCCTTACTTCGTGAAGGCGCTTGGCTACGTGAAGAAGGCCGCCGCCATGGCCAACCGCGATCTCGGCGTGATCGACGCCAAGGTCGCGGACGCGATCATCCTCGGTTGCGACCGCGTCATCGCCGGCGACATGATGGATCAGTTCGTCACCGACTTCATCCAGGGCGGCGCCGGCACCTCAACCAACATGAACGCCAACGAGGTGATCGCCAACCTCGCGCTGGAATCGCTCGGCTTTGCCAAAGGCGATTACCAGCACGTCAGCCCGAACGACCACGTCAATTACGGGCAGTCGACCAACGACACCTATCCGACAGCCTTCCGCCTCGCGCTGATCCTGCGGCTGGAGAGCTACATGACGGCGCTACGCCAGCTCCAGGAGGCCTTCTTCACCAAGGGCCGCGAATTCGACCGCGTGCTGAAGATGGGACGCACGCATTTGCAGGATGCGGTGCCGATGTCGCTCGGGGCCGAATTCCGGGGCTGGGGCACCACGATCGGCGAGGAAGTCGAACGCATCTCGGAAGCACGCGCACTGCTGCGCGAGATCAATCTCGGCGCCACCACCGCGATCGGCACGTCGGTCACCGCCGCGGTCGGCTATCCTAAGCTCGCCGTCAGGCACCTGAGCGCGCTGACCGGCGTCGACTTCGTGCTCGCCGGCGATCTCGTCGAGGCGACCTCGGACACCGGCGCCTATGTGCAGCTCTCCGGCGTGCTCAAGCGCACGGCGAGCAAGCTCACCAAGATCTGCAACGACATCCGCCTGCTGGCTTCCGGCCCGCGCGCCGGGCTGAACGAGATCAACCTGCCGCAGCTTCAGCCAGGCTCGTCGATTATGCCGGGCAAGGTCAATCCTGTGATCCCCGAGGTCGTCAACCAGACCAGCTTCCTCGTCATCGGCCTTGACACCACGGTGACGCTTGCGGCCTCCGCCGGCCAGCTTCAGCTCAACGTGATGGAGCCGGTGATCTCGTTCGCGCTGTTCTTCTCGATCCGCACCATGGAGCGTGCGGTCAACAGCCTGCGCGAAAACTGTGTGGTCGGCATCACCGCCAACGAGGAGCACACCCGCAACATGGTGCTCAACTCGCTCGGCATCGTTACCGTGCTGAAGCCGCTGCTCGGCTACAAGCAATGCGCCGAGATCGCGCGCGAGGGCTACAAGAGCGGCAAGTCGCTGCACCAGATCGTCGTGGTCGAGCGCAAATTGCTGACACGGGAGAAGTGGGACGAGATGTTCTCGTTCGAGCGGCTGATCAATCCGGATTTGATTGGGTGATCGTTCGTCGTCCCCGTCATTCCGGGGCGCGCGGAGCGCGAACCCGGAATCCATGTCGACATTCACGCTGACGCATGATGGATTCCGGGCTCGCGCCTCTCGGCGCGCCCCGGAATGACGGGGGAAGGTATTCCGCGGCTTGGAATTGCGATAACGGCGTCCGCCATGGCGTCAAAACGCAATACTTGACAGTGGAAAGATTGCCTTGTTGGTATGACACCCAACCTTCGTTTGACCGGCCAATAGAGGATCGTTCCGCAATGTCCATGCCTGCCTTGTTCAAGGGGCGTCTGTCGATCCCCGTGATCGGTTCGCCGCTCTTCATCATCTCGGTGCCCGATCTCGTGATCGCTCAGTGCAAGGCGGGTGTGGTTGGCTCGTTCCCGTCGCTGAACGCGCGGCCGCCGGAACTGCTCGACGAATGGCTGGCGCGGATCACCGAAGAGCTCGCGGCCTATGACCGCGCGCATCCCGACAAGCCGTCGGCGCCGTTCGCGGTCAACCAGATCGTGCACAAGTCGAACAACCGGCTCGACCACGACATGCAGCTCTGTGCCAAGTACAAGGTGCCGATGATCATCTCCTCGCTCGGCGCGCGCGAGGAGCTCAATCAGGCCGTGCACGGCTGGGGCGGCATCGTCTTCCACGACGTGATCAATCAGAAATTCGCACACAAGGCGATCGAGAAGGGCGCCGACGGCCTGATCCTGGTCGCGGCCGGCGCCGGCGGCCATGCCGGCACCATCTCGCCGCTCGCTTTCGTCGCCGAGACGCGCAAGTGGTTCGACGGCCCGATCGCGCTGTCGGGTGCCATCGGCAACGGCAAGGCGATCCGCGCCGCGCGCATTCTCGGTGCCGACTTCGCCTATATCGGCTCGGCCTTCATTGCGACGAAGGAAGCCAACGCGGTCGAGAAGTACAAGGAGATGATCGCGGGCTCGACGGCCGACGACATCGTCTATTCCAACCTCTTCACCGGCGTGCACGGCAACTATCTGAAGCCCTCGATCCTTGCGGCCGGCATGGATCCGGAAAACCTGCCGACCTCCGATCCATCGAAGATGAATTTCGGCACCGACGCCTCCGGCGAGCGCGCCAAGCCGAAGGCCTGGAAGGAGATCTGGGGCTCGGGCCAGGGCATCGGCAGCATCGAAGGCGTCGTGCCCGCCGCCGAACTGATCGCGCGCTTCAAGAAGGAATACGACGAAGCGATCGATCCGCCGCTCTGATCGCTCTCATGTCCCGGACGCGGTGCGGCATGAAATGCCGCGCCGCAGAGCCGGGACCCATTCCCGCAACATAGACCTCCGATCGGCAGCGCACCGCCGTAACGGTCAAAAGCGCGCTTGAACGCGCTTATGGAACTGCGCTGCGTCCGGGGAACGCCAGCCTAGATCGAGTGAAGCATGACCGCCATCTACCGTGTCGACGGCAGCAGCGTCGTCACCAGCCCGGACGCCGCAGGCCCGTGGGACAGGCGCATGCAGCACGGCTCGGCGCCGGCCTCGCTGGTGACGTGGGCGGCTGAGCGCATCCCGACGCCGGTGCCGATGAACATCGCGCGCGTCACCATCGATCTGATGCGCCCGGTCCCGGTTGCGCCACTCACGATCGCTACCGAGATTTTGCGCGAGGGTCGCAAGATCCAGCTCTGCGAAGTGAAGCTATTGGCCGAGGGTGTGCAGGTCGTCGGCGCCACCGTGCTCAAGATCAAGCAGCGATCGCTGCCGCTGCCCGACGACGTCAAGGATCTGCCGGTCACTCTACCGTCGCCCGAGGATTCGCTCGTCGAGGACGGTCACGCCGCGACCAGTCCTTTCGCGGCCATGGTCTCGATGCGTGCCGCGCGCGGCCGCTTCGGCCAGGCCGGCGCGGGCGCGGTCTGGTTTCGCGTCGACCATCCCCTGATCGAAGGCGAAGCGATCTCGCAGGCGATGCGCGCCGTGGTCGCCGCCGACTTTTCCAACGGCACTGCCTCGACGCTCGACTTCCGCGCCTGGACCTACATCAACGCCGACCTCACCATCAGCCTCGCGCGCCAGCCGGTCGGCGAGTGGATATTGCTCGACGGCGAATCCTCGATCGGCCCCGACGGTGCGGGCCTCGCGATGTCGCGGCTGGGCGACCGGCAGGGTTATTTCGGCCGCGCGGTGCAGAGTTTGGTGATCGAGAAGCGGTGAGCTTGACCACAAGCGCCGCGATCGGTCGTTGAACCGATTGAACGGCAGGGCTTCCGCCGCCGCGGAAGGGATGCTTGGTCGCGAGCCTCTTCTTGTCCGGAGGTCTCTTGTTCGACGCAGGCATCCTGCCTGTTCACACGCCGTAGAAGATCTTGATCTCCCACAGCACAACGATGATAGCCGTGATCAACGTGATCGCAGCCAACGCACTTTCCAGGGAAGCGACTCTCATTTCAGTCTCCGCTTCCCAGCCCCGCTACCGGTCTAGTTGATTCCCTGATTCGCCTGCAATTGCGCGGCCATCGCGGGCGCGCACTCCGTTGGACGCTGTTGTCCGGCGGCAACATCGACACCGTAAAATCCCGGGGGGTTACCCCACCATCCGGTCCCGCCCGCTCCAGAAGCTCGCGCGCAGCACCTTCTTGTCGACCTTGCCGACCCCGGTCATCGGCAATTGCTTGACGAACTGGATCTGCTTGGGCGTATGCGCTGAGCCCTTTCGCGCTTTCACGAGATTGATCAGCTCGTCGGGGTCGGGTTGAGTTCCCTCGCGCGGCACGATGATCGCGGTTACCGCCTCGCCCCATTTCTCGTCGGGGATGCCGACGACCGCGACCATCGCGACATCCGCGTGCTGCGACAGCACGTCCTCGACCTCGCGCGGAAAGATGTTGAAGCCGCCGGAGACGATCATGTCTTTCTTGCGGTCGAGGATGAACATGTAGCCGCGTTCGTCCTTGCGCGCGATGTCGCCGGTGTGGACCCAGCCATTCTTCAGCGTCTCGGCGGTGATGTCAGGCCGCTTCCAATATTCCGCCATGACATGCGGAGCGCGCACGCAGATCTCGCCGGCTTCGCCCGTCTTCACCTCCTGGTCGTTGTCGTCGAGGATCTTGACCTCGCAGGCCGAGATCGGGAAGCCGCAGGACAGGAAGAGCTCCGGCGTTTTGGGATCGTGATCCGCCTTGCGCAGCACCGAGATGGGATAGCATTCGGTCTGGCCATAGAGCTGCGAGAACACCGGGCCGATGCGCTCGATGCCCTCGATCAGCCGGCTCGGCGACATCGCGGATGCACCATAGAGCACCAGCTCGAGCGAGGAGAGGTCGGTCTTGCTCAATGCGGGATGATCGAGCAGCACGTAGATCATGGTCGGCACGAACAGCGTGAAGTTGATGCGCTCGCGCGCGCTCGTGGCCAGCACCGCCTCGGGATCGAAGCCTTTGAGCATGTGCACGGTGCCGCCGCGCATCAGGGTCGGCAGCACTTTCGTGCCGGCGACGTGGCTAATCGGCGCGACCGTGAGATAGCGCGCTCCTTCCGGAATCTCGAAGTCGGCGAGGATCGCGCCGGCAGCTCCAGCGTTTTCCCGGTGGTAGCGCAATGCGCCCTTGGATTTGCCGGTCGTACCGCCGGTGTAGTTCAGCGTGGCGAGATCGTCAGGGCCGGCGAGGCACAGCGCGCTGGCGTGGCCTTCGATCTCGATCGCCTGCAAGAGGTCGACGCCATAGTCGGCCGGGCCCATGGTGAAGACCGCCTTGAGCTGGCCCGCCCTCGCGGCGAGCTCGCCACCGCGATCGCGGAAGGCGGTTGCATCGACCACCAGCACCTCGGCTTCGGAATCCTCGAGCTGGAACAGCTGGTCCGACTGCGATCCCAGAGGATGCAGCCAGGTGATGCAGAGCCGCGACAATTGCGCCGCAACGCCGGCGCACCAGGTGTCGGCACGGTTGGCGGTGAGGAAGGCGACGCGTGCGCCGGGCTGCAATCCGAGCCGAATGAACACACCTTGGATGCGCCCGATCAGGTCGATGGTGCCCTGATAGCTCAGCGATCCGCCGGGCCACGCGAACGCGGTGCGGCCAGGATAGCGCGATAGCGCCCGTAGCGTCTGCGCGCAAGCCGGGGACGATGCGTGGAGCGGATCGGACATATGTTTCCTCGTTGCTTTGTCATCGGCGTCTAGCGTGCCAATGTTTGCGCGCAACGCTAGCACAGAGAATGCGGGATGGAACGACAAAGCCCGCGCAGGGAGGCATGAGTGACAGGGAGGCTTGGGTGACATCCGATCGATTGCAACATTTCCGCGATCGTCTCGCTCTGCCCTTGATCGCGGCGCCGATGTTTCTGGTGTCGGGCGTCGAACTCATGGTTGCGGCCTGTCGCAACGGCGTGATCGGCAGCTTCCCCACCGCCAATTGCCGCAGCACGGAACAACTGCATGCGTGGCTCACCGAGATCGAAACGCGGCTGCGGCAGCACGAAGAGCATACCGGCCGCAAGGCGGCGCAGCTCTGCCCGAACCTGATCGTGCACCGCTCCAATGCGCGGCTGGAACAGGATCTCGCCGTGCTGCTGCAGCACAGACCGGAGATCGTGATCACCTCGGTCGGTTCGCCCGCGCCGGTGTTGAAGCCGCTGCACGATGCCGGCGCGCTGGTGCTGGCCGACGTTGCCTCGATCCGCCATGCCGAGCGCGCGGCGGAAGCAGGTGCCGACGGGCTCGTGCTGCTCACCGCGGGGGCCGGCGGCCAGACCGGCTGGCTCAACCCGTTCGCCTTCGTCCGCGCCGTGCGCGCGTTCTATGATGGCATCATCGTGCTCGCGGGCGGCATCAGCGACGGTCGCGCGCTGCTTGCCGCCGAAGTGCTTGGCTGCGATCTCGCCTATATGGGCACCAAATTCATCGCCACGCGCGAGAGCATGGCCGACGAGCGCTACAAGCGGATGCTGGTCGACAGCAGCGCCGACGACATTTTGCTCACCACGGCGTTCACGGGCTTGCAGACCAGCATGCTCAAGCCGTCTATCGTGGCTGCCGGTCTCGATCCCGACGACCTGCCGGCGCGTGGCGCGATCGACATCGCCAAGGACATCGACGTTACCGCACGTGAGAACCGCCCGAAGCGCTGGCGCGATATCTGGAGCGGCGGCCACTCGACGTCGGGGGTGACGGACGTGCCTGCCGTAGACGATCTCGTCGCGCGGACCCTCGCGGAATATCGCGAGGCAGGTGGGCGGTAGGTTCTTCGCCTCTCCCCGCCTGCGGGGAGAGGCCGACGCGCGGAACGCGCGGCGGGTGAGGGGGGCCTCCGCGAGTCAAACTGTTGTTGTGATTGCCGAGACAGCCCCTCACCCCGCCCTCTCTCCGTCAGAACGGGGAGAGGGAGAGGAGGCGCCGTCATCCCGTTCACAGTTAATCCCGCACTCCCGCGGTCCACCGCACTTAACGGCAGATTAACCAACGCCCGCCAAGAATCCCCCTTGAGGCCGCCAATCGGGGCCGAGAGGGACAGGCGATGGACTTCGAGTTTCTCAACACCAAGACGGCGGCATCGCTGGACGAAATCCGCGTCCGCGTCGCCCATGCGCTGGCCCGTCATCCGTTGTGCCGCAACGTCCGCTTCGACATCGTCAGCGTCCCCCGCACCCGCCGGGGCGGCAACTGGACTGTGACGCTGCAATCGGTCGAGCCGCGCGCGGTCTGGGAAGCCTCCGAGATCGTCGCCGACATCCAGGATGCCTACGACCTGGCGCTAGCCGCCTGATTTGGTTGATTTTTCCGGGCGATGTCGCCGTGGTCCGCGCGATTGCCGCCGCAATAGCACGGTACAGCCTTAATTATCGCCCAGTTTCCGGGCAGTGATCACATGGACTTGAAGTTGGGCGCGGAGAGACGTTTGTCCAGAGCCATCACCATCATCGCGCTGACCTGTTTCCTCGTTCTCGGCGCCGCCGCCACCGCCATTCTCGGCCGCGACAGCGTGCCCAGCGTCAGCGCCGATATGATCACGCAGGCCCCGCCGAAGCCGCTCGCGACCAACCGCGCCGCCAAGGCCGACCGTCTGGTTCCGGCGTTGGCACTGGCCTCGGCGGCAATCGAGCCGGGGCAGGTGCCCGCCGACCAGCTTGCACAGGCGCCGGCGCTGACCGAGCCGCTGCGCCAGGCCTTTGCCGCCGCGACGCCCGCCGATCTTCCGATGCCGAAAGCAAGTGCGTCTGAGGCGCCCGCTGCCGCAGAGGTTCCCGCCGTCGAAGTCCCGGCCAAGCCGAAGGTCGTCGCCAAGCCGCAGCCGCAGAAATCCTATTCGCTGCTATCGGACGCACAGATCTCGGGCATCAGGGATCGCCTGAAGCTGTCGTCGTCGCAAGAATATTACTGGCCCTCGGTCGAGACCGCGCTGCGCAATGTTGTCCGCAAGATCTCGGCAAACAAGCTCTCCAATCCGAATGCGCCGGGCGTGCCGATCGATCCGAACTGCGACGAGGTCCAGCAGTTGAAGTCGGCCGCGATGCCGCTGCTGTTCCAGCTGCGTGACGACCAGAAAGAGGAAGTGCGCAAGCTCGCCCGCATCATCGGGTTGGAGAAGGTCGCGCAGCAAATCTGACCCGCGGTCTCCTTCCGCGACTCCCCGCTCCACATCGGGAACATCCGCCAATCCCCAGGCGTTGCCCGCTCCAGACAGGGAGTGGACCAATGCACGCCTCGACAGCCTATTTCGTCGGTGCCGGAACAATCGTCGCCGGCAATATCATGAATCCGATCGCGCCCAAGCAGGGCACCGATACTAGCAGGATCGAGTGGCGCACTGACGCCGCCGCGCCGTCCGAGCGCGTGCAATATCTCACCGGCTCGCAAGCCTTCGGCGCAATGATTGCCGCGCCCGCCCAGGCACAGGGCGAAGCAAGGCCGGGCACGCAGACCACTCAGGCTAGCGCTGAATCGCCAGCGCCGCAGCCTTCGCAAGCGGCCGTGGTCGAGCCGCCCAAGGAGCAGTTCAAGCCGGCACCAGCATCGCCCCTGCAGGCCGCAACACCCGCTGAACAGCAGGCTTCGACTGAGCCGGTGTCCTCACCTGACAATGCCATTGCCAGGGCCAAGGATTCCGACGTGAAGCGTGCCGCGTCCGAACGGCGCCGGGCGGAGCGCCGCGAGCGCTGGGCCGAGCGTCACCGTTACGATTCCCGCGAGCAACACTGGATGCGCGACGGCACCGATTGGGATGACGTTGGGCGCAATATCCGCGAAGATTCCGATTCGCGGTATGTCGCCAGCCGCCCGCGCGGCGGCTTCCCGCGGATGATGCTGTTTGGCTCCGATAACAACTAGCCCCGATAACCTCTATTCGCCGTGGCGCGCGCGATCATCCCGCCCTGTCGTGGGGTGTGTTACAAAACGTCTTCCCTCGGCGGCGGATAGCGCCGTGCCAGCATCGACAGCGACAGGCGCCGTTCGTCCTCCGGCAGCTCCAGAAAGGCCAGTACAAGCCGCCGCTTCCAGTCACCGACGCCGAAATCCATCGCCATCCATTTCTGCGGCTCGGGGCCTTCGAGGCCTCGGACCCAGACGAAATAGCGGGGGAGGTCGTCGGCGTCCGCTTCCGTCGTGTGTCTCCTGGCCATCAAGGCTGCTCACTGCATCGATACGCGTTACTGCGGGATATAGGTACCGGCTCGGTGAAGTCGAAGGCCTTGGCGGTGGTCCGGGCCGGCAAGCGCGCGACGTGTGCCGCACGGCGTATCCGGCGCGCCGGCCTCCGCCACATGACGGCGCCTCGGCGTCACTGCCAGAGCTCGCTCCCTGCCACGCGATTGATATCGGCGAGCCGGCGATTTGCATCACCCTTGAAGTCGATGCTCTCGACCAGCGTCAGCAGGCGGTGATAGGCGCCGTCAGCAATTTCGACCGGCAGCGGGGCCTCGTCGAAGGCCTCGACATAGCTGCCGACGAGACCGCTCAACAGGCGGCACAGGCCGCGCTGGGCGGGATCGTCCCGGCCGAGCGTCTCGAGCTTTTGCTGAAAGATCCGGAAGGTCCGCAAACCGTGGTGCTGTTCGGAAAGCCACGCGTGCAGGTCGTTCATGTGAGCCTCTTCTGTGAGTGAAGAAGCTAAGGGCTCATACAGTGCGGATGTAACGATTGCTAGGGAGGGGACGGTTCATCGTTGAACCAGTCCGCCTTCGCCAAGGCTTCGGCGGGACAGCCTTCGCTGCTTCGCATCGATAGAATTGCGCCTGGCTTGCCCAGCCGTAGCTGCGAAGCAGCGAAGGCTGGTGCCCCTGGCCGACAATCGCCTAGTACTACAACCAATTGAATTTGCAATAATTTTTGTCGCTTATTGCTGTCGATACCAACAGAAATACCAACAAGCTGACGCACGCCACTAACTAGAAAAATTCAACAACAGGCTCCGCGGCAGCAGGCCCGCCCCATGCCATTCAGATCTCCACAATCGCTCCGACCGGAATCGAACCCAGCTCTTACTCGAAATCCCGGCGAATTCGACCGAGCATAATATCGCGAGGTCAGGGGAGAGTTATGGGTACCCCATTCATCGTGCATCTACGATGCCGAGCGAAACCTCGAGCTGGACGACTTCGGGGGCGACTTGGTTCGCTTCGCGCGAGACCGACGCCGAAAGCGCCAATCGCGCGACGCTGATCCACGATCTGCTGGACTTCCAATGACAATGGCGTGCCAATGTCCGACAACACACTGGACATGGCGCTGCGGATCATGGCCCGCGATACTGGCTCCGGCGGCGACCACTGCACGCACGGTTTCCGCTCGACCGCGTCGACCCTGCTTAATGAGGAGGGCGCGTTTGACGGCGATGTAATGGAAGCCCAACTCGCCCGCGACACGAAGAAAAAAAGCACCGGCGATGCGACGAGGTGGTGCGGCGCCAGCTTGGCAATGACGACAAGAACAAGATTCGCAGCATCTATAACCGTGCTGCCTATTGAGCCGAACGCAAGCGTTTAATTCAGCATTGGTCTGGCCGCCTCGACAGCCTGCGCGACGGTGCGCCCGCCGTCTCGCTGCACAGATCGGCGGCCTAGCTTGCTCTCGTTTCGACTCTCGGCAGCGAAGCGTGATATTCATCCACGCTGTCGAGGTCGATCATGGTCTTGCCGCCCATCTTGTAGGCCCTGATCCTATCGTGGGCGATCAGCTCATAAGCCTTAGTCTTTCCGAATTTGCCATAGCGGCAACCGTCCTTGAACTCGATGAGCCGACGCCGCTTGTTGTTATCATTGTCAACCATGGTTCCTGCATGTGCTTCGATGATCTCCGCCATAATCGGATCAAGCCCTGCTGAGCGAGATCGGCATCTCCAACGGCGGCATCCTGTGCAGCCATTGCCTGCTTCCCGTCGGCATACGGGCGATGCAGCGCACAGTGAACGGTGAGAGCCATGCATTCTGCTGCTATGGCTGTTGCATCGCGTTTCAGGTGAAGAACGGCAAGAGCGAGGAATGGGAAGCCGCGTGGCTCCTCATCAGGCTCGGTGTGGGCGCTTTTCTGTCCATGAACATCATGCTGTTCAGCCTGCTGCTATATGCAGGGGCGTTTACGGGTGCCGATGCGAGGCTGCTTCCTTGGATTCATCTTCTTCTCTGGGTGTTCGCCACGCCGGCTGTCATTATTCTCGGCGGACCATTCTTTGCAGAAACTTGGCGTGAGGCCCGCGACGGGCACGTGACGTCCGCTGCGCTCATCGTGCTTGGCGTTGGTACCGCCTATCTCTATTCGGCATTTGCCGTCCTCGAGCGTGGCCCGCACGTCTACTTTGATACCGCTGCTATGGTGCTGATGCTGTTCACCGTAGGCCGCTATCTCGAGGCGGCAGGCCGCGCCCGAGCCGCCCGCAACCTCGAACCGCTGCTGGCCGCGGAGAGCGAGTGCGCGACCGTGGTCGAAGGCAGCTTGGAGACGCGCCGTCCGGTGCGGGAGGTTGGCATCGGCACGCTGGTGCGGGTGCGACCAGGGGAGCGCATTCCCCTCGATGGCACGGTGATGGAGGGCGAATCCCACGCGGACGAAGCTGTGATAACGGGAGAAAATCGCCTCGTGCCGAAGGGCGTCGGATCCCCGGTCATCGCCGGCACCATCAATATGGACGGCCCGCTCTTGATCCGGAGCAATCGTGCGGGGACGGAGACCCGATGGGCCCAGATTTGCCGATCGGTGCGGGACGCGCTGAGCCGGCGCAGTCCGACCCAACGCCTTGCCGACCGCGTCGTCGGCGTCTTCGTCCCTCTGGTTCTGTCCCTCGGCGTGCTGACGGTGCTCTACTGGGCGCAGTGGCTGCCGTTCGATCGGGCATTGCTCATCGGTCTTTCCGTGCTCGTGATCGCCTGCCCGTGTGCTGTAGGCCTTGCCGCCCCGCTTGCGACCTCGCTCGGCATCGGGCGGCTGGCGCGGCGAGGCTGCCTGGTCCGAGAGCCTGGCGCGCTCGAAGAACTTGCCCGCACGCGCCTGGTTGCTTTCGACAAAACGGGCACGCTCACGTCGGGCAGAGCACATGTTGTGAGGATAGAAACCGACGACGTGGTGGCCGATAAGGTGCTCGCACGGGCTGCCGGGCTGGAGCGCCATTCCGAACATGGCTTCGGCCATGCCATCACGGAGGCGGCGGCAGCGCGTGGCCTCGACCCGGTGGTCATCGGCGACGTCCGGATTCTGCCCGGCCGCGGCATCCGAGGGAATGCAGACGGACAAGTCGTGGTGGCTGGCAACCGAGCACTGATGAGCGAATTGGGCTGGTCGGTCGCGCTGGGTCTCGGCGAGCTTGGACTGTCGCTGGAAG
>NZ_LGHL01000073.1 GCF_001908205.1 Bradyrhizobium sp. NAS80.1 | reverse complement strand
TTCGTCCTCGAACACGGTCTATTCGGCCGGCGTCAAGACCAAGGTCTATCTCACCAACGCCGACGGCAGCCACGACAACTACACCTACAACATCACCGGGCAGAGCTACACGACCGAGATCCAGCACACCACCGCTGCAGGTACACTCACGAGCCTGACCCGGCTGCACGCCGACGACACGCTTGCCTACAAGCAGGTGATCAACAGCGACGGCAGCAAGGTCACTGACCTCTACGACAGCACCGGCCACAAGACGAGCGAGATCCTCAACGCCACAGACGGCTCGACCACGACGGACACGTACAATTCGTCCGGCTCCATCACCCAGCATACCGTCAAGACCGCTGGCGGCGATGTGACGACGACGAACTACGTGAATGGCTTGAACTCGTCGATCTATGTCGTCAATGCCGACGGAACCAAGGAAACAAAGCTGTTCGACAGCAGCGGCAACTTGACCAGCGACTACGTGCTGAACAAGGATGGCTCCAACTCGACGACCGTGTATTCGTCGGGCGTCAAGACCGCGGTCTACGCCAACAACGCCGACGGCTCGCACGACAACACGATCTACAACATCACCGGCAAGAGCTACGTCACGGAGCAGCAGCACATCGACGCTTCGGGCAAGATGACGTCGATCATCCGCTCGCACGCGGACGGCACGCTCGACTACACGCAGGTCGTCAAGTCGGACGGCAGCAAGATCACCGATGTCTACGACTCAACCGGGGTCAAGACGACCGAGACCCTCAACAATGCCGATGGAACGACGGATGTCTTCAAGTTCAAGGTCACCGGCCTGCCGGGCGCCGTCGAGCACGACAGCTACAATTCCAGCGGCTCGCTGCTCTCGATCGACGTCCTCAACAGTGACGGTACTCACGCCGTCACTGCGGTGAGCGCGGGACTGACACTGACCGGCGGAAGCGGCAACGACATCTTCTCCGCGGCGCCCGGCTCGACCACTATCATGTTCGACGGCGGCAACGACCAGATCAAGAGCTTCCACGCTGGAACCGCGTCCAACCACGACACGATCGAAATCCTCAAATCGCTGGTGGCCGACTACAGCCACCTGCAGATATCGCAGTCAGGCTCCGACACGCTGATCCAGCTCACGTCGGCCGATTCAATCCTGTTGAAGAATGTGAATTCTTCCACCCTGGACCACGGCAACTTCCTGTTCGTCTGATGCCATGAGGCTTGCTGGCAGGTGCGCCTGCCAGCAAGGGGCTTGGACGACAGATGCGACGGGATTAGTGCGGCCGCGAAGATGCGGCCGCACCGACGAAGATGATGTCTTCGGCCAGCAGCGGAAGCTGCCGCAGCAGCATCGCCTTCAGCATTCCGGCGCGCATGAAGGTCGCCATCTTCACCTCGACCGGCGCGTAGCCGGCATCGATTGCGACCTTCGCGATCGTATAGGGCGTGAAGAAGAACCGGTGATCGCTATTGATCGTCTCGACGTTCTTGAAAATGCCCTTGATGTTGCCGCCCCTGAAGGCATTCGGAACGGTAATTACGATCTGATCGACGGCGTCGCCGTAGTTTTCGCGGAAGCGTGACAGGAACGCGACCGGATTCGGAATGTGCTCGACGACTTCGCCGAACACGGCGATGTCGAATCGTTGGCTGGATATCGCCTCGATCTTCTGACCGGACGTCACGTCGCCCGCGACCATGTTGTCGAGCCCGGAAATTCGCGACGCCTCCCGCACCGCATCCGCATCGATGTCGACACCAACAGTGTATTCCGAGCACTCCGTGATCAGGCCATGGAGCCAATCCCTGTTGTCGATCTTTCGCTTGATGAGCGGCAGGTGGTCACAGCATCCGACATGCAGGACCCGCTTGCCCCTGCAGATGTCGACCAGGACGTCGCATCTGTATCTGACGTCCCCGTCCCCCCGATACTTCACGACGATTGTGTCTTTGAACTTCGAACCGTCGAGATAGGGGTAGACTTGCGAAAAATCCGTAATGATCGACGACATTGGCTGGCCCTCGGTGCATGATGAGATGTTTCCCGAGATAACTATGCATAGCCAGCAATCAGAATTGTGACCGGTCTTCTGCCAATGTTGATTTGAATGACGTCAGGGGGCGCGGCCGGAATTTTTGCAATTGCCAATAACCGCGTCAGGGCCAGTGGCTGTATCGCTCGAGCGGCAGGACCCAGACGCTTCCGCAGTCGGCCGCCAAACGAGCGAGACGAACCGTTGTTGGTTCCGGGAAAACAATCAGCCCGTATGAACACAATGGCCCGGCAACCGCCGACATGGCGGTTGCATCATGCCCTCTAGGCGCGCATCCGGCCCGGTGCTTCCGAGCGCACGACCCGCGCGGGTGCTCCCGCAGCGACAGAATGCGGAGGAACATCACGCGTCACGACCGCGTTAGCGGCGATGTTTGCTCCTGCGCCAATCGAAATCGGGCCAACGATCACAGCACCGGTATAGATGACGGCATTGTCGCCGATGGTCGGGCAACCCGGTTCGTCCCAGGCGCGCCGGCCGAGCGTGACGTTGTGATACAGCATCACGGACCGACCGATCCGTGCCCCCTCGCCGACCACGACTCCGGTCGGATGCGGCAAGATCAGCCCCGGACCGATCTCTGCGAGAACCGAAATGTAGCAGCCGCGCCGCATCAGCGCCCTTACGAGCAGCCAGGTGATCTGATGCCCCCAGCGTGTCTGGAAGCGCAGCATCTTGGCGATCCGCCAGGTCGTGATCACGGCAAAGCCGGGGCTTGTGAGCAAGGCGATGAAGGCTGCCCCAACACCGGACTTGCCGGTATTTGCCAACAGGTCCTCGCGCCACGGAATTCCCGCGCTGCGCTCATCACCCATTCCCACTCCTGAAGACATCCATCAATCTCTATTAACTTGCCGAGGGAAGATTTGCCTGAATCCGCGGAGCCGACCCACCAAGCAACGACTGCACGCTGCTCCAGATTCGGCGCCTGAATACCACATAGCTGCCAAGCACGATCAGCGCATAGACGGCCGTCGCGATCAGCCAATGCGACAGGCTTGCGACATCACCCATCGTCGCGACGAGCGCGCACAATGCGCCGAGCGACGTGGCGACCGTGGCCGGCATCAAGGCACCGAACAACGAAGCATAGGAGACAGCGCAGTTTCGGGCTCCGATCATCAGCATCAGCGCACAAACAAGGATCGATACGACCAGATACACGACGGCCACGGCCGTGAGTCCGAACGGCAAGGCCACGAGAAAGGCGAGGATCATGCTGGCGCTGTTAGCGGTGCTCACCCAAAACTGGAGTCGGGCCTTGTTGTGAGCCAGCAGGATCGGTCCGGCATAGGCCGCAATCGACTGCGCCGCGCCTGCGGGCGCGAGGATGGCAATCAACGGCAGCACCTCCTGCCAATGCGCCGAAAGGAATGTCGCTACGGGATATTTCAGCCCGAAGGTCAAATAGATCATCGTCGGGAACGTGATCATCGCCGTCATGCCGAGCACCGCGCAAATCGCCGCCCTGCGCCGCTCCTGCTCCCGCTCGCCGCTCATCCGGCTCAACGTGGCCATGAGAACGCCGCCGCCCGGCCACGAGAGGATCATCAGCGGCAGCGTCATGAACTGGAACGCGAGACCGAACAGGCCGACCGCCGCCGCGCCCAGTTTGGCGCCGATCATGAGATTGCCGACGTTTCTTGCAGCAAAGTTGAGGACGTTCGAAGCCAGCACCCAACCGCCGAATGATAGCATCAGGGCCACGCCGCGCCATTTGAAGCACAGGCGAATGTGGCGCCTGGTGTTCACATAGAACGCAACAGCGCGCACAGCCTGCATAAGGACATAATACGCGATCAGCGCCCAGATTCCCCACCCCAGCAGGGCGCCGGCCACGCCGACGATCGCGGCGACGAGCGCCGCTCCCGCTTCGATCAGGGCGACGGTCCGATATTGCAGGGAGCGCTCCAGAACCGCGCGCGGTCCCATCGCTGAAATGGAGAGCACGACCGAACCAGAGAGTGCCACGAGCACGGGCGGCAGTCCCGGCATGTTGACTGCTGCTCCCAGCGGCTTCGACAGCGCCGCCAGCACCAGGGCACAGCCGATCCCGATCGCGACCATCAGGGTGGTCGCCGCACCGGCTTCCTCCTTCGTAAGGGACGTCCTCTGGATCATCGCGCTCGACAGGCCGAGATCGGTCAGCATGGAGATGAACGCGATGAACGGCAGCGAAAATGCAACAAGCCCGAATTCCGTGGGCGTCACGAAATAGGTGATCAGCAGCGTGATCAGGAACTGAACCGCCGACTTCACGATGTTCACGCTCGACATCGAGAGCAGATTCTTGATGATCATGGCGTCACTCGCACGTGATCCGGCTGAAACGAATGCGAAAGGATGCGCTCAGGCGACATAGCGGGCCTCACGACGCACTCCGAACAACAGGCCCCGCAGCGCCGGATCGAGCAAACGGCGGAGTCTCACTTCGATCAGCTCGTAACTGACCGTGCCCGCTATCAGTGCGGCAACCAGGCCAAGGCCTGCGAACCCGGCCCAGAGGAGCCAGAGATTGACGCCATGCGCGGCCAGCTTCACCCCGGTGACCTGCAACGGGAACAGCGCAAAAGGATGGACCAAATAGAGGCTATAGCTGACCTTTCCGAGGAACTGCAGGAATTTGCCGCTCAAGGCGACGGCAGCACCGGAGTCCGGAGCAAGGACCATTCCGAACAGCAGCGCACCTGGGATGAGTCCCACCAGCGGATGCAGATATTCGATCGACACATACATCGCGACGCCGCAAAGGACCCCCGCAAGCAATCCGGGCCAACCGGCGATGCGGATCCGCAGGTCGGCGAAGCTGAACAGCAGCCCGACGAGAAAGAACGCGGCGATCGGCCGGAAGGCAATGCCAGCGAGAGCAAGCAGGATGAACGGCGCCGCCAGCAGCCAGCTTCTCCACCGCACCACCATCACAAAGACCACCGCGAATAGAATGTAGAACGCCCATTCATAGCTCAGGGTCCAGGCGTTCTGCTGGCCGATCGGCAATCCCAGGGCATCCGGCAGGAACGCGAGATTGACGAAGAAAAGCTTGAGGTAAGTCGGAAGATCGATTCCCTTGAAGAACTTGTAGCCAACCAGCGGTCCGAGCGTGAAGAGAATCACGTGCAGGATCACGAATACAGGGAGGATACGCAGACAGCGATCCAGAAAGAATTTTCCGACACTGCGGTGACGCACGAGGCTCGCCGGAATCAGGAATCCGCTGATCATGAAGAAGAGTTCGACACCATGCCCGCCCATGTTGACGGTCGCCTCGAGCCAAGACCAGATCGACGGCAGAAAGCCCGCCAGAAGCGGCATATCCTGGAGGTGCACGATCAGAACGCTCAGCGCCGCGACGCCGCGCAGTCCCTGAATTGCCGGTACGAAGTTCTTGCTGTCACCGCTCACCAGCACAATCCAATATCGAGACGGGGGAAAGCGCTGGCCGAGAAGCAGGCTTCGACAGCGCGATTGATGGGATGAGACACCATAGCGATCACGCTGGCCGCGAGACCAGCTCGTCGACATCCGGCGCGAGCGGCGCCTCGCTCATGGCCGGTTCATCAGCTTTCTGTCGCGCGAAGACTTCGCTAAAGGACACACCGAGCATGATCAAGCCGCTTGCCGGACCATAGGCCAGAACCGTGATGGTGAAGAGATTCATCGCCACAGTGAAGGACAGCTTGTAGATGTCCCTGGTCCTTGCGACCGCGAGGATGACCAGGACCATGAACACCACGAAGATCGGCCCGAACATCAGATAGGTGCCGAGGTAGAAATTATCCACGGGCACGTAATAGCTGAGCTTGTTCGAGAACAGCAGCTGCGGATAGTTGAAGCATCCGAGGCCACAGCCGACGAAGAAGCCGACCGGCATGAGATCGGCCATATAGACGAACGGCAACTGCCAGCTGTTGTTGACGCGGTCCTGCAGGCTGAACAGGCCGCGCGACATGCTGACCAGCCCGTTGCCGGAGAACAGGGCTATCAGCACCGCCGGCACGAGGATCGACAGGAACGAAAGCAGCGCCATTCGCCGCAACATGGGAAACTTCTCGCGCTCGGGAACGAGGCGAACGATGACCAGGCAAGCGATGTAGATCACCATCACGCCGAGCGACGTCTTGTTCGTGGTCAGCTTGATGGCATAGAGACCGATCGGCGACCAGAACAGGCACCACAGCAGGCTTCGGCGCACCGAGATGATCACGAAGGAAATGAATACGAAAAACGCGGCCATCGTGCTGTCGGCAGCCAGTCCCGCCAGACGCGTCTCGGAAGCCGACCACCACAGCCGCGTCGCCTGCCGCGTCGTGCCGAAAGTCTCGTAGGCGTATCCCACCCACGGCAACTGGACGCGGGACGACAATATGATCCCGACGATCGTCAGGTAGAAGATTGGGTGAAGCCAGCGCAGCAGTCGATCGTAATCGCCGAAATTGCGCCCGCAGAAGCAGAAGCCCACGAACACCGGCGCAATCATCTTGAACGATGACATCATGCCGCTGAAATAACCCAGGAAGACGTATCCGAGGTAAAGCGCAAAGCAGATGTAGAACAGCGTAAGAATTGCGATAAGGCTTCTTCCCATCAGGATGTAGCGCTGCACGAACGCGAGAATGCACACCAACGCGAAAATGTCGGGCAAAAACCAAATCGGGTCGATCTTGGCGACGGCGAGATAATAGCGCAGCGCGCCGGCGAGCGCGTCGCGATAGAAATAGAGACAGAGGGCAATCGCCTCGAGATTGAAATACGGGCTGCCCTCCTGCGGGTAATGCAGGCGCATCGGCAGGGCGTCCGCAGAGCGCCAATCCGATCTCGTGAGACCCGAGGAATTGCCAGACATTGCCCGTCACTCCGCCGCGGCAACGGAGGAAACGGGGCGGCGATTGAAAAGCCGAAGGACGAACCGCGACCCCGGCATCTCGACCCAGTGATACGTAAAGTTGGAAAGCGCGAGCACGGCCACGACGAAGAAGGCGAGAAGCAGAGACGCCGCCAGTCCAGGAGCAAGATTGTCCGCCACCTGCAGGCGCGCCGTCCCCACGCCTCGCGAGAAATACTGGATGAGAACAAGGACGAGGGCATGCACCATGTAGATCGAATATGAGCGCTTGCCCAACCAGACCAGGGGCCGGACAGACAACAGCTCGGGCAGGAGCCGCTGGGGAAACGCCATCAGCGAGGCCAGCAGAGCGGCGAAAACGATCGGAGCCACGAAGCTGAGCCGCTCGTCGTAACCGACGACACAGACCAGAACGACCGCGGCGACGGCCGTTCCGATCTGGCAGGCCGACTGAACGAAGGGGCTCACCACACGAACTCTCTTCGAGACGAAACGAAGCGTGAGCACGCCGACGAAGAAGCCCAGAAAGCATCGGGTGAAGCCGTTGGCCTGAAAATCAAGCGTTTCATTCTTGAGCACAAAAATAATGAGAACCACGCCCAGCACGGCCAGCACTGCGCTGAGGACATAGACGAGCTTGATGTAGCCAAGGCGCTGCGCCAGGACGACGACGACGCCAAAAACGATGTAGGTGTAGAACTCGGCGCTGATGCTCCAGCTCGGGCCGTTCCAGCTCAGATAGTCGAGCACGCCCATCGCATGGAGCAAGAACACATTCACGACGAACGAGTACGCATTGTTAACCTGGAGATCCGCCCTCTCGTTGGTCGAGAAGTGCAGCAGGTCCAGCTCGGTGAGCGTGAGCCGCATCAGGCGAAACGCCAGAAACGCGAACAGCATGACGATGTGCAGCGGATAGATGCGTGCGAGACGACGCAAAGTGAACGTTCGGAAGTCGAACTCGTTGAACTCAGACTGAACGTAGCTCATCGAAATCACGATGCCGCTCAGCACGAAGAACAAATCGACGAACAGCCAGGAATTGTGAAAGAAGGCAACGTCGATCCAGGCGCGATGAGGAAGTGCGGCGGCGAGCGGATCCGATCCGACGAAGTGATGGACGACCACGCAGAGGGCAGCGAGGCCGCGCACGCTGTCCAGCGGAACGTAGTGCGCCTTTGTCTGATGAGCTTGCACTAGGAGGACGCTCTACGATTCGACCAAAACGAAATGCTGCGGTGCAATATACTGCCTCGACCGGGTGATTTATTCAACTGAAAAGAGCCGCGAACTGCCGGTCTCCGTCGACGGACATTGCACAACAGATGCGGCAGCAAGAAGAAGCCGCTCGGAATCTTTGCGCGAACTCCGCCGACGTGCTCTTAAGCTTCAATTCAGCTTTCGTGAGGCAAGCGGCATTGCGTTTGGGACAGATCAGGGCTGCACGCGCGAAGCTTCGCGATTTTGCTGCAATCATACGAATGACGGTCAACACGCCAGCGCGCATTAACTTGATCTCGTCCGAAGTTCTGATAGCTCCATCACCGCTGAGCTGAACGACAGAGGGGCCTTTGGGCGCGATATCGCGATATTTCGCCGCAGCTGTTTTCGTGCTGGCGCCACTTCCGCTTGGATCCCTCGACCTCGCGTGGATTTGTTTCTGGAATTTTCTGCTGATTTGCAGCCTCCTCACCGCAGATCTTTCAGCCGTGAGCCGACGCAACGCCATGTTGCTCATTCCATTGGCGGCAGCGGTCACAGCCGTGGGGATCATAGTCGCGTTGCAAATGCAGAGCAGCCCTGCTCTGCAATCCACAACTGTCTGGGAACTGCCGCGGCAATTATTCGGTCTCGCTCTGCCTGAGCGCCTCTCCGTGACTGCGCGCGGACCGTGGCTGGCGTTCGGATCGGTCCTGCTGCTGTCGCTCGCCTTCACGCGCGCCATGATCCTGGCAAGCGATGCGGGCGCTGCGCGCTCGCTGCTACGAATACAGGCATGGGCCGGCTGTCTCTATGCGCTCTACGGAATTCTGGCGGAGCTGATCGCGCCAGACATGATCCTGTTCAGGCGCAAAGAAGCCTATCTGGGCTTCGCTACGGGAACGTTCGTCAACCGAAACACGGCGGCGACGTTCTGGGGCACTTGCGCCCTGCTCTTTCTGGTACCGCTCCTGCGCACCATGCACCGCCAGGACGGCGGGCCGCCGGCGCAATCGGATTGGCGATCGCGGCTGGAGCACATCCTCTCCACACCGGTGGCGCTTGCCGCGGGGTTCGCGATCTGCACGCTCGCGCTTGCCATGACCGGCTCGCGGGCGGGCCTTCTGCTGTCAGCCGGCACGTTCGTGCTGGCCATCATCCTTTACCTCATTCCGCTCGAGCTCGGCAGATCGCGGAAATGGCAGGTTCTTGGAGGTTCGGCGGCAGCAGGACTCCTGCTCCTGCAACTCGTGGGCGGCCTCGTGGCGGGACGAATCGTCGAATATGGGCTGATCGATCCTCAGAGGCTTGCAGCCTACCAAGCCTCATTGAGGATCCTCGCCGATCATAGCCTGCTTGGTGTCGGGCTAGGCAATTTCGAAGCTGTTTTTCCCGCCAACAGACCGGCAGCGCTCGGCAGTCTCGGCATTTGGGACCGCGCTCACAGCACGCCGCTGGAAATTGCAGTTGAATTGGGCATTCCCACCTTTACCGTCATCGCGCTCGCCAGCCTGTGGTATTTTTACCATTTGTTTACCGGAAGCTTGCGCCGAAAGCGCGATCGCTACATACCCATCGTCGGTGCGAGCGTCGCCGTATTGGGAGTGTCACATAGCTTCATCGATTTTTCGCTGCAAATACCTGGTTACGGAGTGTTTTTCGCGGCCATCGTTGGGTGCGGCCTCGCGCAATCGCTACCGTCACAGTTCCGAAAAGAACGTGGCAATTCCGTGCAAGTCGAGTTAAAGTAAAATTATTGGAAATGGGCAGGGTAATGACTTGGAATTCTGGTAGGCGCTTCACTGTGATCGTCGGAGCGCTGGCGCTGTTTGGAATGCCGCCGGCATTCGGCACAACGGGTGTAAGTTCGGGGTGTGTTGCCAACACCGGCATTTCGGCGGAGCGTGCCACCGACTTTCTCGCCAATCCGGGCGGCCTGCTCGATCAGTTCAAGGACGGACAAGGCGGCCTAGCCTCGGCTGTCCGCGACCTTTTGACCGCGCGTCCCGAGACCGTCGAAGGTATTGCCACGTTGGCGAAGGCCAGCAGCGCCGATCAAAGCCGCGCCATCGGCGCCGGCCTTGGCACCGCGGCCTCCGTCTGTGTCCTGTCACAGCCTGGCGTTGCCCAGCTGATCCAGGAAGCGGTTCTCAAGACAGAGAATCCCGAGCTGATCCAGTCGTTCGCCAGCATCACCGGCGATGTCGCGACCGAAGCGACGACGGGCGCCGATCCGACCGGCGAGACGACGGCCGGGGGCGGACCGGGTTCGACCGCCGCGGAGGCGCGCGGTGGCGGGCCAAGCTCGACCCCGCCCACGGAGGTGAACCAGAGGGGGGGCAGCGCGGCGTCTCAGACGCTGTTTGCGGCGACATCCACCGCGGTTCTGACCTCCGTAAGCCCGTCGCGTTGACGACTGGAGCCGTTGGCTTGGAAGCGAATTAACCAATCTTGTCCGGCCGGTCTCGGGACTGGCCGATTTCGCTACAATTGTAAATTTCCGCGGAACCAAAGCTCAAATCGTTTGTGAGATACCCGTAGCGTCAAAAAGAAAACGCGACGGGGATGTCATGAGCTGGATTATCAATTCGCTGGTAGCGATCGGGATCGCATTGACCGGCGCCGCGGCCAAGGCCGACATGTTGAACAACGGTTCGCATAATCAGGCGAAGGGCACGTTCATCAGCGAGTACGACAATGCGCTCGCACCGCTGCAATTCGTCAAGTTCTGCATGAACTATGACACCGAATGCGCGGCCGACGCCGCCGAACGGATTCTGCCATCCGGCGACGCGGCGATGAGCATGCTGCGCGAGGTGAACAACTCGGTCAATGCGTCCATCACCCCGATGCAGAAATCGATCAATCCGATGGCGGCGCGCTGGACCGTTTCGCCTTCCGCCGGCGATTGCAACGACTACGCGGTCACCAAGCGTCATCAACTGATCGAGATGGGTTGGCCCAAATCGGCGCTGCGACTAGCAGTTGTCCTGACCAACGGCGGTCAAGGCCATCTCGTCCTGGTCGCGCGGCTTGCCGACGGCGACTTCGTTCTGGACAATCTTTCCTCTACGGTGCGCCCGTGGAACGCCGCGGATTATCAGTGGATATCGATGCAGTCGGCCGGTAACCCGCGCTTCTGGGTCGCGATCGGCGAGCACGGCGAGCACCTGCGCGCCACACGCCTCGCGATGCTGCGGACGGTCGAATAGATCGAGCTAAGCTTCGCTCACGACCAAATTGCAGGTTGCCAAAGGCGCGAGGGACGGTCACCAGACCGTCCCTCGCGCCTTTGTCTTGCTTTGGTCTTTTCTTGGCATGGCGCCTGCCTGAAATTCGTGCTTAAGGCATGCCGGCACGTGCAATCATTCTCCGAATATGCGCCTGCTCGCGGCAACAGCTTCGTTCATGTTAAATCGAGTACGAAGCCCAGGGAGATGGCAATTTGGTCCGCGCTGGTTTATATTTTTGCGCTGCACAAGAATTTGACATAGTTTTGAGTCATCAAATAGCTACCGCCTAAATCGATACGGCATCAATAGTTCGCAACGAGATATGAGCGCGATCCTAATCAAACTCGATAGCTTGTTGCGTGGTCCTCTCCCGGTCTCACGGATCGCCGCGGCCGTCGCCGTGACACTGGTTGCAACGCTCGCGACACCGGCAGGGGCTCAATGCGTTGATCGCTCCGAGCGCGCTCCACCGACCGCCGTCAGCGCCTTCGTCTCGGACCCGTCGGTTCTGCTGCGGTTGTCAAAGAACGACAGGGACAAGCTTTCGGGGCGGCTGACCGGATTGCTGGTCACCGACATCACCGCCCTCAATTCGGTCCGCAGCATGCTGCGTGAGGCGAGCCAGGCCGATCGGATCGCAATCGGCATCGGGCTTCACCGTGCCGAAGAGCGCTGCATCGCGACCAAGCCCGAGGTCGCGCGCAGGATCGGCGACTTCGTTGCCAAGCTACACGACGGATCCGTCCTCAAAGGATATTTCGCCGATCAGGATGCAGCGATGGCGCCCAATCCTGGGAGCTCGGCTCCGTCTACGGCCAACAACGTGCCAACAGGTTCGAGCTCGAATGCCGGCCTGATGTCGGGTGAATGGAAGACCGAACTGGCCGACCCGTTCAAACCCGTCCCCCTTCCCGAGTGACAACCTCAAGATTTCCAAAGATGTTTCAGCCTCGAGATCAGTTTCCGCCACGTCCGAAGTACGCCATCGAGGTCGGTGGCACGACGCTCAGCGCAGAGCGCGCTCTGGACATCGTGCGTCGCCAGTGGCCACTGATCGCCGCCATCGTGGCCGGTACGCTGGCGCTCGTTCTCGTCTATTTGATCCTTGCGACGCCAATGTACACGGCAAATGCGCGCATTCTGATGGATACGCGTCAAACCCAGGTGCTGGACAAGGACAGCGGAACGGCCAACGCCCTGATCGATCCGGGATTCGTCGACAGTCAGGTCGAGATTCTCCAGTCTGACGACCTGATCCTGTCGATCGTCCGGCGCCTGAAGCTCACCGAAGACGCCGAATTCAACGGCTCCGCCCCCGGACTGATTCCGCTGGTCATCGGCAAAGCCATATCGCTGTTCGGATCGGACGGCCCGCCCAGCAAGGAGCGGGTCGAGCGGGGCGCGGTCGAGCTCCTCCAAAAGAATCTCAAAGTCGAGCGCGTGCTGACGACCTACGTCCTCTCGCTGAACTTCCGCTCCATCGATCCGAACAAGGCAGCGCAGATCGCGAACGCAATCGCGGACGCTTACATCGTGGGAGCGCTGGAGGCGAAATATCAGTCGACCAAGCGCGCCGGCGAGTGGCTCCAGCAGCGCAGTGCCGAGTTGCGCGAGCAGGCGACGGCGAGCGACCGCGCCGTGCAGACCTTCAAGGCAGAGAACAACATCGTCGGCACCAGCCGAGGGCTCATGAGCGAGCAGCAGCTCGCGGACGCCAACTCGCAGCTCGTGACCGCGCGCGCCGCAACCGCGGAGGCCAAGGCCCGCCTCGACCGGATCGAGGCGCTGCTCGACAAGGATCTTGTCCAGCCGACCGTGACGGACGCCCTCAACAACACCGTAATCACGCGCCTGCGCGCCCAATATCTCGACCTGGCGGCCCAGTATGCCGATTGGTCTAGCCGTTACGGCAAGACCCACCAGGCCGCCGTCAACCTGTCCAACCGCATGGAAGAGCTGCGCAAGGCGATCGCCGACGAGGTGCGCCGCATCGCGGACGCCTATCGCAGCGAGTACGAGATCGCCAAGAGCCGCGAGACATCGCTCGACGAAAATCTCAAGAATCTCGTGTCGCAGGCCGGCAGCACCAGTCAGGCGCAGGTCAAGCTGCGCGACCTCGAGAGCGCGGCCGATACCTATCGTAACCTCTACAACAACTTCCTCGAGAAGCTACAGAACGCGACGCAGAATCAGAGCTTCCCGATCAGCGAAGCGCGTATCATCGGCACGGCGGTCAAGCCCGACAAGAAGAGCTCGCCCAAGACCCTGCTGGCGCTGGTTGGCGGCCTGTTCGGCGGTCTGTGCTTCGGTTTCGGTGCCGCCTTCACGAAGGAGTTGCTGAGCGACGTGCTGCGGTCGCCGAGCGACGTCGAGGATCAGCTCGGGGTGAAGTGCCTCGGCGTGCTTCCCGACATCCGCCCGGCAAGGGCTTCAGCGGACGGTCCGGAAGGCAACGTTTCCAGCTACGTCGTCGAGCACCCGTTCTCGCGGTTTGCCGAGACGCTGCGGAACATCAAGGTATCGATCGACGTCGCGCGCCTCTCGCGCGAGGTCAAGGTGATCGGCATCCTGTCGTCCCTGCCGAAGGAAGGAAAGACCACGGTCGCCGCCAATTTCGGTCATCTCACCGCGTTGACCGGGCACCGCACGCTGCTGATCGACGGCGACCTCCACACCCGCTCGCTGACGAGAGCGCTGGCTCCCCATTCCAAGACCGGCCTGGTCGAAGCCCTCAAGGACCCGCGCTCGTTCGGCTACCATATCCAGCGCAGCAAGGAGAGCGGGCTCGACTTCCTGCCGTCCGTCGTCGCATCGCGCATGGTGAACTCGGCAGACGTGATTGCATCCAAGTCGATGGCTGACCTGCTTGCGGTGGTGCGCGAGGACTACGAGTACATCATCATCGATCTGGCGCCGGTGATGCCGGTGGCGGACGCCAAGGCCGTCAGCCATCTCGTCGATGCGATGGTGTACGTCATCGAATGGGGCCGCACGAGCCGCAACGCGCTCCAGGAGTCGATGGCGAGCTCCGAAGGCATTCAGAAGAAGATCCTGGGCGCAGTGCTCAATCGCGCCAATCCGAAGATGCTCAAGCGGATCGAGGCGTATAAAGGCTCGCACTACAACAGCTACTATGTCGAGGGAGCCTAGCGCCATCGAGCCGGCGTCGCAGGCAGCAGGACCCACGTTTCGCTGGATCCTGCGCGGCTCGACCATCGCCCTCGCTGCGGTCGCGTTGGCCTGGACCGCGTCCGTCGTCCCCGATGTGACCGATCCCGCCGTTCCGCAGATTGCTGGCCGTGTTGCGCGCGGCGAGCGTTATGAGACCGATCGCCTAAGGCGGATCGTTGCGGACAATTTGCCATCCGCCCGTCGCCTGTGCAGTGCCAAGACGCTGCGCGAGCTCCTGTTGCTGCAGCTCGCAGTCGCCGACGAATCGACGCGCTCAGGCGACCTGAAGCAGACCGACACCGACGCAGATGCCGTCGCGTCCACGAGCCGCGCGTTGCTGGCGTGCGCACCGACCGAAGGGCTCGGCTGGTTCGGCAGCTACTGGGCCGAAATACGCCAGGAGGGTTTTGGGCCGCGAACGGCGCAATTGCTGGGTCTCTCCTATCACTTCGCCCCGCACGAGGCCTGGCTGCAGCTTATCCGCGCGCCGCTGGCGCTTCGCGCCTTCAATGCGGCTTCGCCGGAACTCAGGGAGCACGCCGTCCAGGACTTCGCCGATATCTTCCGTGCCCGCCTGTTCCCGAGCGCAGCCACGCTCTATCAGGCAGCAGGCGCGGAGGCGCGCGTCGCGCTTCTCGATCACACTTGCGATGCCCCGGAAGCCGATCGGGACTTGTTCTCGCATTTCGTCGCCGCGAAAGGCCTCCGGCTTCGCAATCGCTGCTATCCATCCGACGACGACGCCTTTCGCACGAGCCGTTGAGCAGGAGCGCTGCCTCTATTTGATTCAGTTCGCGGCACGCCCGGCGAGGGGTTTTCGGGCACGTATTGCAGGAAGAATTTGGTCAGCCCGCGGCGGCTGCGCAGGATCGGCGATTCGAAGTACTTCCAGGACACATGCGCGACAGCGTAGGAGATCACGAAGCCGATGGCTGCGCCCGCGGTGATCTTCACGCTGTTGGGCACCGACATCCCTCCATAGAGCGTGAGCGCCTTGCCGAGCGGGTTCGGGACGAAATTATGAACGAGATAGAAGCCGTAGCTGATCTTCCCGAGATGCTCGAGCGGCTCCCACTCCAGCGCCTGAACAAAGACACTTTCCTGGTTGGCGCGCACCCACCAGACCAGGGCGACCAGGCAAAGCCCGATCGCAACGTCGATTGCAGGGGAAAGATATGCAGGGGCGTCGTAAATCACACCGTTCGAGCACAGCGCGAACGCGACGATGAGGAGACAAGCGAACGTGCCGTTACCGTTCGGAGCCCATCCCTGCCGATGAAGATGCAGGATCGTGATCGCGCCACCGAACGCGATCAGGCTGAAATTCCAGGACGACAGAGTGTGGATGGCGGTGTGATTGAAGCCCGATGAATACATCAGGAAATGGCCAATCAACCCGAGGGCGACGACGCACATGCAGGCGACGAAATGGCGCTCCAGGGGAAGCAGGATGAACAGGAACGGCGCGATCAAGTAAAACTGCTGCTCGACCGAGAGCGTCCAGAGCACGCCGAACGGACCTGCAGATCCGCCGATGACGCTGCCGATCCAGTAGTTGGAGAGGTACACGAAGTGATAGCGGAACCCGAGGTCGGGCCCCGCGTGCTGAAAATACGACCGGGTCAGAAACAGGATGACGAGAAGCGCATAATAAGCGGGAAAGATGCGCGTTGCCCGCTTGACCCAGAAGGTGACGATTTCCGCTGCGGACGGGGAGGCGGCCGTCTCGACCTTGCTACGCTGCCTGTTGAGTTCCCCGATGATCAGGAAGCCGCTTAGGATGAAGAATATCCAGACACCGACGCTCCCCGAGTAGAACTGGAGTCCGCATTTGTGATTGAGGTAGACCAGAATAACCGAAAGGCCGCGCAATCCGTTAAAGCCTAAAATGGCGCGCGACTTCTCGGGGTCAACGCGGCCAGATCCAACTAAAGACATGATAGGTTTTTCTCTTTGCACGGAGACCGAAGCTACAGTCCCCTGGTTCTCAATTCCGTCAATTCCTCAGCTGACAGACGGCCGCCGGCAAATGCTGAAAGAAGGAATAGCGCGACCTTGGGCCTGTCGATCTCGTACATCAGCCCAAACCTGTTCTCCGGCGGCTTCTTCTGCGGCTCGTCGAACAGCTCGTAGACCATCACACTCTCGATCTCGACGTCTTTCTGGTTCTTGAGATATTGGAATGTATCGCGCAGTGATCGCAGGCATTGCTCCGTCAGTGGATCGCCAGGCCGATTTGCATAGGCCGGCTTGTATATCTCGGCGCAGTTGACCTCGTTGAACGTCACCGGACGGCGATAGGACGCAAGCTTCTTGAAGAGGTCGAATGGCGGGTTTTTTCCGTTCCAGTGCCGATGCGGATTCTGACCCGCCACTTCATAGTAGTGATAGGAGATCACATCGTACTTAACCCCGCGGGACTCCATGAAGTCGAGGAATCCCAACATCGTCGACGTCGTGTTCAGCACCTTCCGCAGGTGGCTTCCACTCTCGCGATTTATCTGGTCGATGGCGTCGGACGCACCTCGTAGCACCTGGGCCCAGTCCTCCATCAGCGGCATTTCAAAATCGGCCGCAGTCATCCCGCGTCCGTAAAGCTTCTTCCCCTCGGCATCGACAGCAAACAGGTTGATCTCGTTCTCCAGCTCCCAATCGAAGACGTCTTTCCTGAACTGCCGGACGAACGCGTAGGTGCGGTCGTAACCCTGCCTGTAGAGAGCGTCCCGGTCTCCTTTGGGGTACCGCCCCCTATCGGTGCGGTCGCCGTACCGGAAGGGGAAGTTGATAAGGGGATGAAGCGTAATCGAATATTTTCTGGCCAGCACGATGGTCTGCCGGAACATCTCGACTTCACCCGGCTCCGCATCCTGCGTCAGAGCGACACCAGTCCGGTACTGCGTCAGTCCCCGCTCCTTCATGAGCTGAAAGATGGGGGCGAGATCTCTGCGCTTTTGCGGCGGTCCGCCGACCCCCCCACTCCAGCGCGTTCGCGTGAGAGCAGGCGCCCACGATCGTACAGACCGCGAGCAACGGCAGGACGGCGAACCTGGTAAGGCGACGGCTCAATCTGCAAGCTCCGCGTTTCGGTGGCGCAAATGACAAAACCAGCAGCAATGAACTGCGTGCAGCAAGATGCTGGCCGCTCTCCTTTTGCGTGGACTTGATGCATCCGGCCCGGCAAAACTCGCGCCTGATGCGAGCCTGGCTAGTAGGCTTCCTGGTGGATCAGCGCCAGCGCGGTCTTCAGGATGATCCTGATGTCCAGCCAGATGCTCCAGTTGCTGACGTACCAGACATCGTACTCGACGCGTTTTTCCATCAGATCGATGGTCGGCGTCTCGCCGCGGAAACCGTTGACCTGGGCCCATCCGGTCAGGCCGGGCTTCATGTGATGGCGGTACACGTAATTGCTGATGAGCTGGTCGTAGTAATTGTCGTGTGCGAGCGCGTGCGGGCGCGGCCCGACCAGCGACATCTCGCCGCGCAGTACGTTCCAGAGCTGCGGCAGCTCGTCGATACTGGTCCGCCGCAGCACGCGGCCGACGCGGGTCACCCGCGCATCACTCTTCGTCGCCTGCGTGACCACGTGACCGTTCTCCGCCACGGTCATGGAGCGAAATTTCCATATCTCGAACTGCTTGCCATTGAAGCCGCGCCGGGACTGCTTGAAGATCACGTTGCCCTTCGAATCGAGCTTGATCATGATCGCAGCCGTCACCAGCAGCGGTGCCAGCAACAAAAGGGCGAACGAGGCAAGGCCTATATCGAGGCAGCGCTTCTGCACCCGCTCGAACACACTGAGCGGAGCACGCTGGATCTCGATTGCGACCGTGCCGCTGACGGGCTGGAACGGGCGCGAAACCAGATCAGCGATCGGGAAGTCCGGCAAAAGGCGGATCGGCTGGGGAACAACACGCAGGTGCTGGCTCAGCTTCTGGAGGAGCGGCATTTCGTCCCAGTCGATCACCAGGAGATATTCTTCCACGTCTGCCGTACGCGCCTGATGGATGATGTCGCGGATCTCACGATCCCAGCCTGCGCCTTCTTCAGCCGGATCGAGAACAAAATGCCGCACCACGTTAAAGCCGTGCTTGCGCAGATCCTTGAAGCGAGTGGAGGTGAAATCGAGCGGCTTGAGGCTGAGGAGCACGACCTTCCGGTCGACCAGCCGGCCCTTGGCATAGCCCGAGGTCAGAGCCAGATGCCACAACCCGCGAAGCCCGCCCAAGGCGACGCCGCCGGTCGCAGCGAACAGAAGCGTAGTCCCGCGCGACAAATCCGCGGAGGATTTGAGCAGAAACGCCTCGACAGCAAGAATAGTCAGCGAGATCAGCCAGACCGCCAGAGCCTTGCGCAGCTGCCAGACCGTGTTCAGCAGGCGATGGTGATCATAGATCCCCTGGAAATACGCGATCGTCACGAACACCGCGCAGACCACGAGACCGGCACCCACGGATGAATCCTGCTCGGACACGAGCACGCGATACAAACCGCTTGCTACGAAATAGCTCAACAGGATCGCAAGGAAGTCGCCAGCGATGAGTGCGATCTGGAGGGGTCTCTGGAGGGCACCGTGCCGGTTCGATACAACCGAATAGTAGTTTTCCGAACCGTAAGTTGCTACAGCCATCCGAACCTCGCTGCCTCGTCCCGTATTTCGCAATCAATATTGCGAGCAAATCGATCCAAATTTTCGACGTGCGACGAAGTATATCTTAA
>NZ_LGHL01000072.1 GCF_001908205.1 Bradyrhizobium sp. NAS80.1 | reverse complement strand
GCTGATATCCATGATGGCCCGGAGCACTGCGCTCCAAGCAGAGGCCGGATACATTGATGCAAGACCACAGCTGCCGGATCGTCGAAATCTTCTTGCACCGCGCGGCCGGACCATACATTGGGGTCAATCGCGTCGTTTAGGCCGCCGGTTGATTACCGCCGGTCTACCCCCGAAGAGCAGACATTCATGGTGTCCAAAGGCATGTCGCGGATGACAGGAGCGGAAATCTCACCTTGGGCGCAGTGGCGACCGGACTTGAGCGGTTCGATCAGGCATCGCCAGTGGGCACGATTGCGGCGGTCTCGACCATCAAGATCACGCTCCTTTCGGGCGCGCGCGTACAATGCAACACTCCCTTCGGCACAGTGAAACCCTGATTGGGCAGCAACTCGATTGAGTGTCCCTCAAGATCGATTATGAAACGGCCGCTGAGGACGAAGAAGAACTCGTCGTCATTGTCGTGCTTGTGCCAATGGTACTCGCCTTGCATGACGCCGAGGCGGATAACGGAATCGTTCACCTTGCACAGGGTCTGATTGTACCATTGATCGGTGACCGTCTTCGCTAATGAAAAAACGTCGATCAATGTCAGTGGATCGAACTTGATGTCCAGATAGGTGGCATATGGGTACGCCGTCTCGGCCATCGGTGTCTCCTCGGATGTCAGGTGTGACGCATTATCGGAACCTTAGGTGGACGACATGGACCTTCAAATAGAGCCCCAGCACGACCTGTCTCCAAAGGAGCTCGATACAATCGAGGTTCATCTATACGAACACAACAGTAGGGTGACAGGAAGGCACGATGGTCAAGGCTTGGGCTTTGTAGTCCGCGATGAATTGGGACAGGTGATCGGTGTCGCGGCTGGTTACACATGGGCCGGCATTTCTGAACTGAGACAAATGTGGGTCGATCAGGCATATCGGGGCCGGGGATACGGGCGCGCACTGCTGAATGCTTTCGTCGAGGAGGCAGGCATTCGAGGTGTTCGCCGGATTTGGGTGTCGAGTTACGACTTCCAAGCGCCCGAAATGTATGAAGAGGCTGGCTTCAAGCGTATGGCCGAGTTCGAAGGATGGCCCGAAGGTCATATCAACGTGGTCCTCTGCAAGACGCTTTCAGACCAAGAGAAATGAACTCCAAGGTCTATTGCGAGTCAGACTCGGAAAAGCTCGTGCCGAGCATAACGAGTCCGTTTTACCCCCTCGATGATCTCGTCGGCGCGGGCCGACACCGTTGGTGATATTTCAAGCCCGGGCACTTTCGCGGTCTTGAGGTTATGACAAACTCGAATTTGACCGACCTGATCGTCGGCAGGTCTGCCGGGCTTCGACGAGCAGTTCGATTACCCGGGCTCGAACGGACCAGGCTCGGAGAAGCCCTCGATCGATTCGACCTTTGCGTAGTTCTCGGCGATGCTCTCGGGTGTCAGATGTGGATCGTAGAAGCCAGGTCCCATGACGATAGCGATCCGTTGGATTGCTCCGGCTTCCACGTTGTAGATGCGGTTCGTCTCCGAACAACCGTCGCTTGCCAGCCAGACGATCGCGGGCGCAACAGCCTCAACCGGCATGGTGGCTTTTCCATCTGCTTCAGACACGCGGGATCCCGCGGCCGGGTGCATCCTCGTGTACCCGACTGGCGAAATGGTGTTCACGAGAATGCCATGCTCTGAACCTTCAATTGCAAGAATGCGCATCAATCCGACCACTGCGCTCTTGGCTGCAGCATAGGCGGCTTGGCCACGCATGCCGAACAGGCCGACGACGGACGTCGTCAGGATGATCTTCCCATGCCGCTGTGCGACCATGTGCGGCCAGGCAGCCTTCACCGTGTTAACCGGCCCACCGAGGTGCACGCGCCAATACTGATCAAATTCATCAAGGGTGGTGTCCTCGAATGGCTGGCTTCCGCAGATACCGGCGTTGTTCACGAGAAGGTCGATTCTCCCGAAATGCTCGATGGTCATCGCGATCAGGTCCCTGCCGCCTTGAGGGGTGGAAACATCACTGTCATTCGCGATTGCGTCGCCTCCGCGTGACCGGATGAGGTCGGCCACCTCTTCCGCTATCCCCGAGTCCTTCCCGAACCCCGATACGTTGGTCCCCAGGTCGTTCACCACGACCCGGGCACCGCGTTCGGCGAGAAGTTCGACGTACGCCCGCCCCAGCCCGCGGCCTGCCCCAGTCACAACCGCGACCTTCCCCTCCAACGAAATTCGTTCGGTCATCTCACTATCCTCCTCGACATGACGTACTTCTTTGCCGCGTCGATCGTCCGGGCGAAGGGTTCCATCCAATCGGCCATATACGTGGCGCTGTGCAGTTTTGCCTTTCGTAGTACCCAGAAAAATCAACGCACCCGGAGGTGCTCGTTCCAGCTCGCGATCCGGTTGATGTGTCTTGTGGGCCCATAAGGCGAAATTCCCGTGCCTTTGGCGCATTTCCGCGTTACCCTAGAAAGCAGACATCGGCTGTTTATGCGTACAGCCCTAATTGACCTGGGACTTAAGTCAGCTCGTCAATTTAGACTTGCATGCAAGATCCTACGGCCCTCGCGTTCTACGTCGCCGCCGTCCTCTCGACATGACGTGTTCTGCGACTGATTGCGAAGCGTTGCGACAAGTGCCGAGCGGCGCCGTGCAGGCGGTCGAGGCGCAGTCAGCTAGAGCGTAGTGCTCGGCCTTGCGCATTCAACGGCGGTACGGATGTCGAAGCGGGCCATACATTCGCAGCAGCGATGCCTTCCGAAAGGTTAATGGCATCGGCGCGACGGTCAATTCGGAATTGGCGATCATCCAATCCTGCGCCTGTTTTGCCCGACGTGTCAAACGCCCTCGCTGGCGAGGCGCAAACCATGCCGGACGGAATTCTTCAATGATCTGTACTTTGCATGGGGTTGTTTTGGCGTTTTTTGGTGGAGCATCCCTAGGCAGCGAGCGCCAGAGCATCGGCCGTCAGAGTCCGCATCGATACGGGAACCCCTAAGAGTTTTTATACACAGTTCTGGCACGGTCCCTCGCGTCAAGACCCGCAACCCCATCGTCGTATCTCATTACGCGCACGAAAAGACGTGAGCTCGCGGGCATCGAGGGGCGTTACCCATGACTGCACTTGCTTCGGACACCAGTCGCGCGAAGGGTGGGATCGTGCCGATCCTGCTGTGCGTCGTGCCGTTCAGCCAGATTCCGCTCGATGCCTATACGCCAGGCCTGCCGCAGATGGTGGTGGATCTCGCCACCGATTCCGCGTCGATGCAGAACACCGTCACCGCCTACATGCTCGGCATGAGTCTCGCGCTGGTGCCGGTCGGCATCGCTTCCGACACGCTCGGCCGCCGTAACGTCCTGCTCGCGGGCCTGACGATGCTGATCGCGATGAGCATTGCCTGTGCGCTGGCCACCAGCGCGTCGCTGCTGCTTGCGCTGCGTTTCCTGCAAGGCATCGGCGGCTGCACTTGCCTCGTCGTCGCCTATGCGGTCGCTGCCGACTGTTTTCGCGGACGCGAGCTCACCGCAATCTCCGGCCTGCTCGGGGCGGCGTGGGGCCTCGCACCTGTGCTTGCGCCGGCGGCCGGCGGCTTCATCGTCGAGTTGACGTCCTGGCGCGGAGTCTTCGTCATCATTGCCGTCGCCGCGGCAATCGTCGCCGCGATCGTCGTGCTGCTGCTGCCCGAAACACTGCCGGCTGATCGGCGCGCGCCGTTCGATCCGCGCCGTACGGCAGACATCTTGCGCGATGCGCTCGTCCGTCCGGGTTTCCTGGCCTTCGTGCTGGTCTTCGCCGCGGCAGCGAGCGCGCAGCTGGCGTTTGGTGTCGTCGCGCCGTTCTTCTATCAAACCGGCCTCGGCTATTCGGCGGCCGTCTACGGCCTCGTCGCGCTCGGCCTTGGCGGGGTGAATCTCGCCGGCGAGCTCGGCTGCGCGCATTTCGCGCGCTTCATGCCGGCCCGCATGATGGGCTTCGGCGCCTTCGCGCTGTTTCTTGCCGGCGCTGCGGTCCTGACCGCGACCGGCATGGCTTTCGGCCTCAGCTTTGTGTCGATCACGATCGGCGGTGCGCTGGTGCTCGCTGGCTGCGGCGTCCTGTGCCCGATGATGTACGGCATGGCGCTCGGCCTGTTTGAACGCGACCACGGCCTGATCGGCGGCCTCATCAGTGCGCTCTGCTATCTGGCCGTGAGTGGCGTGATGGCAATCGCGGCGGTGTTGCCCGAAGCGACGCAGGCGCCGATCGGATGGCTTTATCTCGGCCTCTGCGCCGTCGCGGGTTCGCTGCTTGCGATCTCGCTTCCCACGGCGCGCCACGCCACACAGACTTAAGGAAGGAACCAATTCATGACCACCGTCGGTATTCGCGGCACATTCTTCGACTTCGTCGACGATCCCTGGAAGCACATCGGCAACGAGCAGGCGGCCGCGCGCTTTCATCAGGACGGACTCATGGTCGTCGCCGACGGCGTCATCAAGGCGTTCGGTCCCTACGCGAAGGTCGCCGCCGCGCATCCTGGCGTCGAGGTCACCCACATCAAGAACCGCATCATCGTCCCGGGCTTCATCGATGGCCACATCCACCTGCCGCAGACCCGTGTGCTCGGAGCCTATGGCGAGCAGCTGCTGCCGTGGCTGCAGATGTGGATCTACCCGGAAGAGCTCAAATACCGGGATCGTAACTACGCGCGGGAGGGCGTGAAGCGCTTCCTCGACGCGCTGCTTGCCTCCGGCACCACCACGTGCCAGGCATTCACGAGCTCCTCGCCGGTCTCGACCGAGGAGCTGTTCGAGGAAGCAAGCCGCCGCAACATGCGCGTGATCGCAGGCCTCACAGGCATCGATCGCAACGCGCCGGCCGACTATGTCGACACGCCCGAGAACTTCTATCGCGACAGCAAGCGGCTGATCGCGCAGTACCACAACAAGGGCCGCAACCTCTACGCCATCACGCCGCGCTTCGCCTTCGGCGCCTCGCCAGACTTGTTGAAGGCGTGCCAGCGCCTCAAGCACGAGCATCCGGACTGCTGGGTCAACACCCACATCTCCGAGAACCCGGCAGAATGCCGCGGCGTGCTCGTCGAGCATCCGGACTGCCAGGACTATCTCGGCGTCTACGAGAAGTTCGGCCTGGTCGGCCCGAAATTCTCCGGCGGTCACGGCGTCTATCTCTCGGACAGCGAATTCCGCCGTATGTCGAAGAAGGGCGCCGCGGTGGTGTTCTGTCCGTGCTCGAACCTGTTCCTTGGCAGCGGTCTGTTCCGCCTTGGCCGCGCCACCGATCCGGAGCATCGCGTCAAGATGTCGTTCGGCACTGACGTCGGCGGCGGCAATCGGTTCTCGATGATCAGCGTGCTCGACGACGCCTACAAGGTCGGCATGTGCAACAACACGCTGCTCGATGGCAGCATCGATCCGGTGCGCAAGGATCTCGCCGAGGCCGAGCGCAACAAGCTCTCGCCCTACCGCGGCTTCTGGTCGATCACGCTCGGCGGTGCCGAAGGCCTCTACATCGACGACAAGCTCGGCAATTTCGAGCCCGGCAAGGAGGCCGATTTCGTCGCACTCGATCCGAACGGCGGCCAGGCGGCGCAGCCCTGGCACCAGTCGCTGATCGCCGACGGCAACGGGCCGCGCACGATCGAGGAGGCGGCAAACATGCTGTTCGCCGTCATGATGGTCGGCGACGATCGCTGCGTCGACGAGACCTGGGTGATGGGCAAGCGTCTCTACAAGAAGGGCTGAAGCGGACGGCCGCGATGAGCGCATCTCCTGACACGGCCGGCCAGCCGGTCGCCCTCGTCATCCAGCGCCGCATCACTGATGACGGCTTTGCCGCGTTCGCGCGGTGGAACGGCGAGGTGGGGGAGGTGCTCAAGACGTGGCCCGGCTTCCTGGGGCAGGAGGTGGTGCCGCCGCAGCCGCCGGCGCATGTGGACTGGGTGACGATCCTGCGCTTCGCGAGCCCGGCTGCGGCACGTGCCTGGCTTCAGAGCAATGTGCGGGCGCGGCTCATCGCAGAGGTGCAGCGCTTCTTCGTCGGGTCGGAGGACGTTCATATCCTGCCCGATACCGGCGTCGAGCGTGACAGCGCGGTCTCCGCCGTGATCTCGTTCAAGGTGCCAGATGGGCTCGAAGATGCGTTCCTGAAATGGCAGCAGCGCATTCAGGCCGCTGAGGCCGAGTTCAAGGGGTTCTTGCGCCACAAGATCGAGCGGCCGATTCCGGGCCTGCACGAGGAATGGATCATCATCCTGTCGTTCGACTGCGATGCCAACCTCAATGCATGGCTCGACTCGCCCTTGCGAAAGACGCTGCTCGAGGAGGGCGCGCGCTTCAACGCCGGCATGAACGTGAAGCGGGCGAGCTACGGCTTCAATTTCTGGTTCCCGGCGGGCAAGACTCCGGCTCCGGAGCAAACCCCTGGCCTGATCTGGAAGAGCAACCTCATTGTCCTGCTGGTGCTCTATCCCGTGGTCTTCCTCTGGGGCTATTTCGTCAGCGCGCCGCTGATCGATAGCCACGGCGTGCCGGTCTGGCTGTCGCTGTTCGTCGGCAATCTCGTGAGCACACAGCTGCTCGGCTGGTGGCTTGTGCCCGCCGCCTTCAGGGCGCTCAACTGGTGGATCACGCCGAAGGCCACGCTCGGCCGCCAGATCGGGGGATACGCAATTCTTGTCGCGCTCTATGCCGGGTCGATGGTTCTGTACGCGCTGCTGCTCGCGTGGCATTGGGGGCGGTGAGGCCGTCCAGCTTCTGCGGCGTTGAGGTTTAGTCGGGGAGAGGATAGCTCTCTGGTGATCGAAGGCGGCTTCCAGGCCTGCTGGACAAGTGACGACCATGTTCGCCCTGACATTTCTCGGGACCTCGGCAAGCGTTCCCTCTGCAGAGCGCAACCATCCGGCCATCCTCGTGGAGGCGGCGGGCAAGCGCATCCTGGTTGATTGCGGCGAAGGCACGCAGCGCCAGTTGCTGCGCAGCGGCGCCGGCTTTCGGCGGCTTGACCGTATCCTGCTGACGCATGGTCATCTCGACCACGTGCTCGGTATCCCCGGCCTCTTTTCAACGCTGGGGGTGCGGCAGAGCTCCGAGGCGATGACCGTTCATGCAGGACCAGGCACGCTCGATATCGTCATCCGAATGCTCGCGGGCCTGTGGGGCGCGGGCAGGGCGCCGATCCCTGTGAAGTTCGCGTGGCTGACCGAAGGACAGGTCATCGACGCCGGTGAATTCACGATCGACTGTTTTCCGGTCCGCCACCGCGACACCGATAGTTTTGGTTTTGCCTTCCAGAGCCCCGCTCGCCGCCATCTTCAGCCGGAGCGCCTCGCGTCGCTCAGTGTTCCCGACGGTCCCATGCGCGGAGAACTGGCCGCAGGACGACCGGTCGTGATCGCTGGCCGAACGATCGATCCGGAAGACGTCCTGGGGCCGCCGAGCGGCGGCAGGAAGCTGGTCGTGATCGGCGACACCGAAACCACCGATGGGCTATCCCAATACGTTGCTGGTGCCGATGTGCTGGTGATCGAGGCGACGTTCCTGGATCGCGACGCGGCCACCGCGCGGGATTATGGCCATCTCACTGCGGCAGAGGCGGCTTCCCTTGCTGCCGCGAACAACGTCAAGGAGCTCGTGCTCACTCACCAGTCGGGTCGCTATGATGACCAAGAGGTCCTGGCCGAGGCGGCAAAGATCTTCCCGAACAGCCGGATCGCCGCCGATTTCGATCGGATCGTTGTTTAGGCGGCGCGCTCAGCTCGACGGGCTCGATTTGATTGCGAGGCCCTGAACCTCGCGCGAGGCCGCGAATATCAAGCTGGCGTAGAAAGCGACGGCGGCGGGATAAAGCCGCCGAACTCACGTTCGAGCAACCCAGCGAGCGCGATCGTCGTGCGGTCCTCCAGATACGGCCCGATGATCTGCACGCCGATTGGCAGCCCCGACGGCGACCGATCGATTGGAACGGCAGTCGCCGGGAGACCGCAGGTCGACGCCGGATCTGCCCAGATGAAGCAGGCATCGGCGTAGGGATACGCCTTGCCGTCGATGTCGAGTTGACGCGCATCGAACGGCTCGGAATGGTCGTGCGGGAAGGCCGGCACGGCCGCGGCCGGGTAGATGACCGCGTCGTAGTCGCGGAACAGCGCGTGCCATTGCTGTTGCAGCCGCAGGCGCATCGCATCGGTTGCCAGCCACTCACGATGGATCATGGCCCAGCCGCGCGTACGTTCGGCCTGCAGGCTGCGGTCGTCCGGCGCCAGGGCGGCGGCCAGTCCCTGCGCCTCGGCGAGGGCCTCCGGCGTCAGGCGTGGGCTGCGGGCTGCGTTCAACAGCTTCATGTAGAGACGCGCGGATTCCGCAAGATCGGGTAGCGCCGCGCTTGAGCGCGCGACCTTCGCGCCTGACTTCGCGAGCCGGCTGGCCAGTCGCCCGATGGCGGAACGTACGGCTTCACCCGTCGGCATCAACGGATGGGTATCGACAACGAGGATCCTGAAGTCCTTGAGATCGTCATGCCGGGGAGCGGGCAGGGCAAGGCGATAACCGATGCCGTCACGCGCTTCGTCCGGGCCGGCGATCACGTCGAGCGACAATGCGAGGTCGGAGGCGCGGCGCGCCATCGGTCCAATCACGGCAAGGTCGCCCTGGCCTGGAACGGGTGGCGCCGGCGGCAGGCTGTATCCCCGTAACGGGACCAGGCCGAGGCTCGGCTTGTGTCCGAAGACGCCGCAGAAATGCGCGGGCACGCGGATCGAGCCGCCGATGTCCGAACCGATCGAGAGCGGACCGAACCCCGCGGCCAGGGCCGCTCCGGATCCGCCTGAGGAGCCTCCGGGCGAACGACCGAGGTCCCAAGGGTTCTTCGTGGTCCCGTAAATCTCGTTGTAGCTCTGGAAATCCCTGAGACCGATCGGGATATTGGTCTTGCCGATGATGATTGCGCCCGCCGCCTTCAGCCGGGAGACGATCAGCGCATCCTCTGCCGGCTGGAAATCCCTGAAATGCGGAAAGCCCCAGGTGGTCGGCAGGCCCGCGACGTTGAAGGGCTCCTTCAGTGTCACGGGTATGCCGAGGAGGGGCCGTCGTTCGCCGCGACCAAGCGCGGCATCGGCGGCTCGCGCCGCCTCTCTTGCGCGATCGAAATCGCGAACGACGACGGCGTTGATCTCTCGGTCCAGCGCCTCGATGCGCGCAATCGTGTGCTCGAGCAGCTCCGATGCCGACATCTTGCGCGCGAGCAAGGCGCCAAACAGTGCGCCGATCGAACCGTAATCCAGGTCAGGGGCGTCTGCGGGTAACCCTCGCTGCATAGCGATCTCCATCGTGTCTCATTGCGGTGTTCAGGCTGCCATGGCCGCAAGCCGATGTTGGTAGCTAGCACGGGGTTTCGGCGATCGGGCAGATGACGCAATGCGAGCGGTGCCCTCCACAACACCCTGGCGCATCGACAGGATCTCCTTCGGCAGTCGGTATCGGTCACCGGTGTCGACCCGAGGCAGGGATCGCGCAGCCCAGCGAGGAGATTACGATCATCCAAACCGCCCTCGCCACGCTCGCACCGGAACAGGCCTGACAAGCCTGTCCCAGGCCCCCGCCGCCGGGTTCACAGGCTAGTGCACCGCAGCGCTTGCCAGTCCAAGTCCGAGCGGGTAGAACGCTGCCACGCCCGAGCCGTGATTTGCGCCAAACGCGCTTCCGGCCGCAGTCGGACAATTCAATAAATTATTGAATTTGTTCGACTATTCCATTGGGGAATGGTGTAACGGTAGCATATCTAGTCGTCCGTTAAGAAGCCGGATTGAGCCGATCTGGAGAGGCGAGCGTTCGCCATAGCAGTCCCAGGAACAGGCCCAAGAATTCTCTGAGCCAGGCGAGGATGCGGCGGAAGTTGTGACCGACGGCTGAGAGGACGACGTTGGCGGCATCGCCGGCGCGGCCTTTGAGGTAGCAGCGGCCGAGATGGCCTTCGGCCTTCATGTGTCCGATGATGGGCTCGATGGCGGAGCGGCGGCGCAGCTCGCGCTTGATGACACCGAAGACGCCGCGCTTCTGGCCGGAGATGAAGACGCGACGCGGATTCTGCGCGTCGTGACCGCGGTATCCCTTGTCGACATAGGCCCGCTCGATCGGACTGCCGGTGAGTGTCTCGGTGCGATCGATGACGTCCCGCAAGGTGTGACCATCGTACGGATTGTCGGGCATCGCGCTCGCATGCAGCACGAACAGGCCACCGGGAGCGCGGCAATTGTTGGTGACGATGGAGGCCTTCACTCCGAACTCGTAGGGCGCGGCGGCCTTGCCCTTGCCGATGCACTCCGCCTCCGGGGCATGGAAGGAATAAAGCTTCCAGCCGCGCTGGCGCTGCTGTTGCGAGCGGATCTGGCTGGCTCGGCCAAGCGGGAGGGCAAACGTCTCCTGCAGTGCCGGCTGGCCCGCGATCTTGCGGCGGATGTCGCGGATGATCCGGCCCAGTCGGCTGCGCAGGATGCGCAACTGCCGCTGATGCCGCCCGAACTGTTTGGCATGAGCGTAGCGACCCGCCATCATCGCCGCGGCCTTGGCAACGCGACAATAGGATTGCCGCAGCCTGACGTCGTGCCGTCTCGCCAGGCGGTTCAGCCCCTTGATGGCCGCATGCAAGAGCTTGGCATCGGTCGGAAAGGTGATGGCCTTTGGTTGCACCGTGGTGTCGACCGTGACGCGCTTGAGGTCCTGGCTGCGCAATGCGCCGGCCTCGTGCGCCACCCGCAGGCTCTCGGCCAGCAGCAGTTCCAGCTTGTCGCCGAGCCGCTTGCGCCAATGGCTCAGGTCTGAACGCTCGTGCGGGAAAGCGGGCCTGACCCGCACGTCGCAGAAGGGCCAAAGGACTTGTATGGGGTGATTGATGTCAAGGCATTTGTGTTATTGGCGATCTCCTTGTTCGGCCGGGCTGCGACATCTCCTCGTCCCGACCTGCTTTTTGATAGGCTGCTGCGCGGAGCGGCGGTCAAGGGTGGCCGAAGGCCATCGCGGAGCGACTTGGCCTTGACGGCCGCGAGCACAGCGGCATTCCTTGCAGGATCGGGGCGGACGCCGGTCCTGTTAGCAGCTGAGACGATACCGAGGGGAGCTCGCCATCGTGCGCGCCGATCGCGCGCCACGAACTTGTATTCGGCCGACCCGAGAGAGGATCGCAACCATGATGCAGTCATGCGCATCGGCGGCGAAGCTCCGAGATGGCGGGCCCATTCTAAACCGCGGTACAGGGACCATAGTCCAACATCGGGTTGCCGCCACCTCGGTTCATCAGCTGCAGCTCGGCATCGATAAGACGCTCGGCTGCAGCAACTCAGTTGTCCTTATGCGGCCGGGCGCAGCAGCAGACCGGCCGGCGTCTCGCCGGTTGTCACGAGCCGCCACAGCGCAATGAGGAGCTTGCGCGCGAGCGCCACGATCATCGTCTTGCGCGTGCCGCCGCGAGCATCGGAAGTTCGCTTCCGATACCACGCGGTCAGTGCGCTGGCCTTCTGATGCACGAGATGTCCCCAGGCGAGCTCGATCATACCGCGGCGCACGCGGGCATTGCCCGCTTCTGTGCTCGCGGCCGTCAAGGCCAAGTCGCTCCGCGATGGCCTTCGGCCACCCTTGACCGCCGCTCCGCGCTGCGGCGCCGGTGAAATCGCAAACGTCACCCATGCGGTCCATCCTTGCGGCCGGTTCTCCACTTCGAGGTCCCTGTATCCCTTCAGGTTGAGATAACCTTGGTAGCTCTCGGCAACTGGAAAGATGAAACCGATCTGCGGGCCGATGCCAGCGGTCTGTGCTTTGAACGGGCCGACACGGGCGCTCATGCTAGTTGCCGAGCACGCTATGCCGGCGCTGAAGCCGTCGTTCTACAAGCTCGACCGTTCGGCAGATGTCTTCAGCTGGGACCTGGTCTAACGCAAAGAAAGCACGCTCTCTCTTGTTGCGCGCCCGCCAATGCAGGCAGATGCTTTCCTCCCAACAAAAAATTGGGAGGAGACCATGACAATCCCACGGACCTTTTTTGATATTCAGAATAAAGCCCGCGACGTCAACCGCCGCACGCTCCTGAAGGGCGCTGCGGCATTGGCTGCGACGGGCGCGACCATGCAAGCGGCGTCGGCTGCGGCCGTAGCGCCGTTAGGCCAAACGGGCGCTCCAACGACGGACACCCAGCCGCTGCCCTTGGGGCCGCTGCAGGGAGGCCGCTATCCGGATTCGCACCTCGAGTCGATGAAGAAGCCCAAGGCTCCCTCGTTCGGGCCTACCGGTTTCCCGGCCTTCGCCGGCACCATGGCGGTTGAGCGCGTCGCGACCGGTTTTCGCTGGGCCGAGGGACCGGTTTACTTCCCGGCCGGGCGCTACGTGCTGTTTAGTGACATTCCCAACAACCGCATCATGCGTTTTTGCGAGGATGACGGTCACTTAAGCGTATACCGCCAGCCGTCGATGAACTCCAACGGCAACACCATCGATCGGGAAGGACGCCTGATCACTTGCGAGCATGCCGGCCGGCGGGTCACGCGGACCGAACTCGACGGCTCGATCACCGTCATCGCCGACAAGTACAACGGCAAGAGGCTGAACTCGCCGAACGATGCGGTTGTCGCTTCCGATGGCTCGATCTGGTTCACCGATCCGATCTACGGCATCGGCGGCTACTATGAGGGCATCAAGGCCGAGCCCGAGCAGGAAAAGCACAACGTCTACCGGGTCGACCCGAAATCCGGTGACATCAAGGTTGTTGTCGACGACTTCGTCGAGCCCAATGGCATTGCCTTCTCGCCTGACGAGAAGAAGCTCTATGTCATCGACACTGGCTTCACCGACGGGCCGGACAACCCGTCGCATATCCGCGTGTTCGACGTGGATCATGCGGCCGGAAAGCTGTCGAACAGCAAAGTCTTCGCGGACATGCCCAAGCCCAGCATTACCGACGGGGTGCGCACTGACACCGCCGGGCGCGTCTGGTTGTCAGTAGGTTGGGGCGATCCGAACGAGGACGGCGTGCGCTGCTACACGGCTGAGGGCGATCTGCTCGGCAAGATCCACATCCCGGAAACTGTCGCCAACCTCTGCTTCGGTGGTCAGCAGCGAAACAGGCTCTACATCTGTGGCTCAACATCGCTCTACGCGGTCTACACGAGTGCGCAGGGCGCCTTGAAGCCGTGACCACCCGCTTGCGACGCGTCATGGCCGGGCTCGTCCCGGCCATGGACGTCCTTGGGACTGGCGAGTAGCCGGCGAGCTCCGGTCACTACCCCGCATTCCGCAACCCTTGGATTCGGAGAATTGGGCGTCCGCGCTAGGAATGGCTCAAGACCCGCGCCGACGCCAAGCTCGCGTTTGCCGGCAAGGCGCTCGCCGCCGCGAAGACGGACCAAGCCAAGGCACGGCCGAGGACCTGAAGCAGAAGGCCGCCCCCAAGGCCGCGGAAGCGGGGACGCAGCTCGACACAGCCAAGGCCGACGCGAAGTCGAAACTCGACGCCGCCGCCGCAAAGGACGCCGCCAAGACGGCCGAGACCAAGAAAGCCGACGCCGCCAAGGCAGCGAACGAGGCGAAGCTCGCGCTCGAGCCGGTCTCGGTCTACATTAGCCGCGCGACGCGGAAGCTCTACGTGCGGCGCAACATGCATAGGCGGTGGCCGGACGGGGGCGAGATGTTCGATGCGACCATTGAGGTTCCGGTCACGATCCGCAATCTCGACAAGCCGATCGGCACACATGTGTTCACGGCGGTGGCGCGCAACGACGCCGGTCTGCGCTGGACCGCGGTCACGATCGACAACGGGGACGACGCCAAGGACGCGCACGACCGCATCACCATCCCGCAGGATGTGCTCGATCGCATCGCCCGACCGCAGTACCGCGTCCTCGATCATCGTCTCGGAGAGCCATTGAGCCGCGAGACCAACTATCGCACCGAGTTCGTCGCGGTGCTGAACAACCAGCCCCAGGGCGGCTTCGTAACGCGCCGGCCTACGGTCGATGTCCCCGTTGCGAGCGGCAACGACTGGGGCAACGACGGCTTCGGCTTCTTTTTTCAGCGCAATTGGAACTCGCAACCTGGCAACACGAGTCCGCGCGCTGGCCAATACAATCAACCGATGCAACAGCGCTGGTGGTAAGACGCGGGCACGCCACGCGTTGGCCGCATGGTCGCTCAGGGTCACGAGCCGTAATATTTGTGGTGAGCAAATCACGTCAGCTATGCCTCCGAAAAGAGACCGGAGCGAGGACACGAGAACGTAACCCCTCGGGGTGACGGCAGTGCTCCGAAAACAGCACCGCCGATAGCCGGGACCGGAGCACGCGTTCGTTAGCGGGCGGCCTCGCGTGGTCTTAGTCGCGCTTCGGCACGCGGCGACAAAGATCGATTTCGTTGATTTCGCTTAGTTTTCGTCCGGACTCGATCGCGTTCGTTGCGCTTTGATGCGTTCGTTTCTGGTGCGAAACTGGTGCGGTGGTGGAATGTTTCGGCCCGCCCGGCTTTAGTCGGCTGGGCGCGAGGAGCGCGCGTGGGGCAAGGCTGCACCCTGCGCTCGTGAACCGAGCGCCGTAGGGTCGTGCCCCCCGTGATGGTGTAGCTCGGCAGAGCAAAGCCGTCCGCACGCGCGCCCACATACAGCGCTGTAGCGGGCGGACGGCTTTGCGGTGGTCATCGAGGATACGCCGGGAGCATCGGTCCGCCGCTCCCAACCTGGTGGTACTGCGCACAAAGGACGGTGCAGCCTCGCTGTCCGATCTCGTCCACTGGTGGCTGCGACTCCCTGTTGATGGCGTTCCTGCTGGGCATCCTGGTGGCCCGTCGGCGATAAAAGCGGTCAACGTGTGACGGCCGGCGCGCGGGATCCATGCCGAAAAAGCTGAAAACGTTTCAGACTTCGTTGGGCTTCTACGATCTGGCGATCGCCGCGCCGTCGATGAAGGCGGCATTGGAGTCCTGGGGCGCCGGAAGCAATCTCTTTCATCAGGGCGTCGCCCGCGAGACGGACGACCCCGAAGTGGTCGCAGCGACCATGGCGAAGCCCGGCGTGGTCCTCAAGCGTCCGGCTGGGTCGAACGGGCGCTTCGCAGAGCACTCGGAGCTGCCCTCCGATCTTGGAGTTGACGAAGTCCGTCCTCGACCCGCCAAGAAATCTTCGAAACCGAAGAGGCGTCCGCCTCCGAAGATTGGCGAGGCGGAAGCCCGCCAGGCCGCGCTGGAGTTCGAGAAGGAGCAGAGGCGGCGCGAAGCCGAGCGCCGGCGCGAAGAAGCCGCGCGGGCAAAAGAGCGCGAAAAACGGGAAAAGGCAGTTGCGAAGGCTCAAGCCGCACTCGATGGTGCTAGAGACGAACACGATGCCAAAACGAGGAAAATCGAAGCCGAGCGTGAAGACTTGGAACAGCGGGCCCGGGACGAGGAGGTCCGCTGGGAGAAGCAGAAAGAAACGCTCGAAACCGCGTTACGACGGGCGCGCGAATCCTGAGTTCAGACTCGCGGCGTTCGAAAATGGACGTTGGAGGGAAGAAGATGGCGATCGTCTTTATCACTGGCAGCACGGACGGGCTCGGTCGGGCGGCGGCGCAGTCGCTTCTTGCCGATGGTCATCAAGTGGTGATGCACGCCCGATCGGCGGATCGCGCGGCGACCATCGGCGAGTTCGCGTCGCGGGCCGCAGGAATCGTCATCGGCGATCTTCGCAGCGCGGCCCAGACCAGAAGCATCGCAGATCAAGTCAACGCAATCGGGCGCATGGATGCGATCATCCACAACGCCGGTGTTTACACGGAACGGAGCCGCGGCTCGACCCCCGAGGGGCACGCCGGCGTCCTTTCAGTAAACACGCTTGCGCCGTACATGCTCACTGCGCTGATCCAGCGTCCCGCCCGGCTGATTTATCTCAGTAGCGGCCTCCACCGCGGCGGAGAGGGCTCGCTGGGCGATCTTGACTGGACGAAGCGAAGCTGGGATCCGGCAAAGGCTTACGCCGAGAGCAAGCTTCACGTCGCCGCGCTGGCTTTTGCGCTTGCGCGAGTCTGGCCGCAGGTGTTGAGCAACGCCGTTGATCCCGGCTGGGTGCGCACAAGGATGGGCGGCCCCGGGGCGCCGGTGGACCTGGAGACTGGACAACGAACCCAGACCAGGCTGGCGGCAAGCGAAGAACCGGCCGTCAAAGTCAGTGGTCGCTACTGGCATCATCTCCGGCAGGAGCAGCCGGCCAGGGAGGCCGCCGAACCAAAATTCCAGGACCAGCTCATCGCCAAATTAGGCGAGCTGACCGGCGTGGCACTTCCTCAGGCTTAGCATAACGGGCGGTGCTTGCCCGCGTCGCTGGCTCGAGACCGTCGAGCTGTGGCGAGGAGAGCGGGCGCAGGGGCGTCTGCCTCATGCCCGGACCGAAAACCGGTCGAATGCCGTCAGAGTTTGCAATCGCGGCTCTACGTCACGGAGATAGATCTCCGTCTTGAGGAACGTGATTTCGTCACCCAGCTTGGCTTCGTCGACGTCGACGTACCACGACCGCGGTCTGCCATCGCTTCCGTCGCTCCAGCGGTAACCGCGGCGCTTGAGCAAGTCCTTGAGGTCGAACGGCGATTGCTCGGCCCAGACTCGCATCGTTCTCTTGCGGGCTTGCTCGAGCAGGACAGCGAGCGCCGACGTGCCGGTCGTTGGCAGATCGAATGCGAGAATCTCTAGCAGGGCGTGGCAGTCGTCGATGGCTCTATGTGCCTGGTGAAAGAAGCCAGCGCCGTTCAGGAGATAGCCCAGGCGCGAGCCCTCGAAGCCATGCTTCCGCCACTCGACCTCCGTCGCCGAACAGCCCCAGGCCTTCCGCTGGAATACTGGCCAGTAACGCTCGGCGAATTTGCGGTCGAAGCTCGCGTTGTGGGCAATGACGATTACGGCGTCGTCCGCGAACGACGAGACGGCTATCTCGTCGATCCGTTGCCCGGCGACCATCTCGTTCGTGATCCCCGTAAGCGCGATCACCTCCGGCGGGATTGGCGAAGTCGGTTCGTTGAACGATGAGAAGACGTCCTTGATGCCCGCGATGCGGCCGTCGGGCAGGTAGTCGAACTTGAGCATCCCAAGCTCGATGACCTCGTCATTCTGCTGATCCAAACCGGTCGTCTCCACGTCGAGCAAAATGCCGGTTTTCGTGCTTTGACCAGTGGATGGAGCAAAAGTCTCCCGACGCACCAGGCGCCGAAGGACGCGGTAATCGGCAGATTTGGCCAAGGCCTCTGCCATGGCGGCCAGGGTCAATTCAGTTTCGAGCATTGGGTTGGTTTCGCTCCTCCGGACACCTGTGCAGCGATCTGGCCGAGCCGCAAATCTAGTCCCGGTCAAAGCCCGAAATCCAGTTGCGACTCCGCATCATCCCCGGCTTGAAGCGAGGACAGCGATACGCCCAGTAGGCGTACCGGCTTCGGAAGAGGCATGTTGTCCTGCAGCAGATTGGTCGTCAGTTCTGCGAGATCGTTGCGGCTCGCGACGGCCGAAGGGACGGACCGACTGCGCGTAATGACCTCGAAGTCGGCGAACTTCACCTTGAGCATCACCGTTCGGCCGCGCGTGCCAGCCAATTCGCAGTGCCGCCAGACCTTGTCGATCAACGGTTCGAGCTCAGCCGCCAAGGCACCGAATTCAGTTAGATCGGTCGAGAACGTGTTTTCTGCACCGACGGATTTTCGGATCCGGTTGGCTCGAACAGGCCTTTCGTCGATGCCGCGCGAAATCCAGTAGTAGTAGGCACCCGACTTGCCGAAATTCGCGTTCAAGAACTCCAGCGTCTGGTTGCGCATGTCGAGACCCGTGAAGATGCCGAGCGCATTCATCTTTGCACTGGTCGCCGGACCTATTCCGTGGAATTTGCCCACGGGCAGCGCCTCTACGAAGGCTGGTCCCATCTCGGGCGAAATGACGAACTGTCCGTTGGGCTTGCGATGATCGGACGCGAGCTTCGCCAGAAACTTGTTGTAGGAGATGCCTGCCGAAGCGTTAAGGCCGGTCTCGGCCTTTATCTTTTCGCGGATGCGCAAGGCGATGTCCCTGGCGAGTGGAATGCCTTGAAGGTTTTCGGTCACGTCCAGATAGGCTTCGTCGAGCGACAAGGGCTCGATGATCGGCGTGTGCTCGGCGAAGATCTCACGGATTTGCCGACTGATCGTCTTGTAGACTTCGAAGCGCGGCTTGACGAAGATCAGATCGGGACACTGCCGTTTCGCCGTGACTGACGCCATCGCGGAGCGCACGCCGAATTTCCTGGCTTCGTAGCTCGCCGCTGCCACGACGCCTCGCTCCGCCGAGCCGCCAACTGCGACTGGCTTGCCGCGAAGCTCCGGATTGTCGCGCTGTTCTACGGACGCATAGAACGGGTAGAGTAGGCGATGAGCGCCAGTTCCGCCTTACGGCGGATGGTTTCTCATCGCCTCTCGCCGAACCGGACATGCGCCTTTCGGTACGCATCCG
>NZ_LGHL01000071.1 GCF_001908205.1 Bradyrhizobium sp. NAS80.1 | reverse complement strand
ACTCTCATGACCTCAACTTCTCGAACCGCCCGGTGCGGACCCGCATGCCGGGTGGTGTGGCAGGGGAGCGACCTCACAAGGTCGCCCCCTATGCCGATCGTGGTCTGTTCCGTTGATCTGGAATAAAAGGCAGCGACGAAACCTGATCATATGTGGCGCCGTATCTCGCGCCATGAACGGAGGAGTTGGGATCATGCGCAAGACGCAACTGGCCCTGCTGACGCTGGGAGCGACGGTGCTTGCCGGGTTCGCCACGGTCACTCCTGCTGCCGCGCGCGACTATCCCTGGTGCGCGCAGGGCGGCGAGTACGACTATCCCGGCGAATGCGCCTACAGCACCTATGAGCAGTGCCAGGCCAGTGTTTCCGGCCGCCTGCTGTACTGCGGTCCCAACCCGATGTACTACGCCTATGGCCAGGACCCGCGGCCGCAGCCGCGGGTGCATCGCCGCACGCGGCCCGCTACTCCGTACTAGCTTCACGCTGACCATCTCCGCAGGCAGTTGACCGCTGCCTGATCACGCAGTCGTGCAGATGCGCGACCGCAGGTTCCCGCTTGACGCATCTTCGTTCGCGCTTATACTAAACCAAATGGTTAAGTATCAGGGCGAGACACTCGACCGGACCTTTGCGGCGCTGTCCGATCCGACGAGGCGCGCACTACTCGCACGTCTCGGCGAGCGGGAGAGCCTGTCGGTGAGCGAGTTGGCCGCACCATTTCCGGTCTCGCTGCCGGCGATCATGAAGCATCTCGACGTGCTCAGGGATGCGGGCCTGATCGTGCGGGAGAAGACCGGACGCACGGTTTCTTGCCGCCTCACCGCGCAGCCGATGGAGCAGGCGATGAAATGGCTCAATCGTTACGCGCAGTTCTGGTCCGACAATCTCGATCGCCTTGCCGCCTTTGTGGAGGAAGAGAAATGGCCAACGCAGCCGTCAACGCCGATTCCCGCACAGTCGCTTCGTCAATCGAACGTCCAAGCCTCACGCTCACGCGCCGGCTCCGTGCGCGGCCGGAAAAGGTCTACGCCGCCTGGACGCAAGCCGAGCAGCTAGTGCAATGGTTCGGGCCGCCGAACATGAAGCCGGCGACCCTTCAAGCCGAGCTCGACGTCCGCACCGGCGGCCGCTACCGCATCAGCTTCACCCGTGACGACGGCGAATATTTCGAGGCGGGCGGCACGTATCGTGAGGTCGTGCCGAACGAGCGACTGGTCTTCACCTGGGCCTGGCACTCGACGCCGGAGCGCGAATCGCTGGTGACGATCGCGCTGAAGCCGGACAGCACGGGGACGCTGATGGTCTTCCATCACGCCCAGTTCTTCGACGAGACCGCCCGCGACAATCACCAGCGCGGCTGGAGCTCGTTCTTCGACAAACTCGACGCCTTCGTCGCCTGACTTTCATAAGGAGAGCAATATGCAGCAACATCAGATCGTCTCGCGCGAGCAATGGATCGCAGCCCGCAAAATCCATCTGGCGCATGAGAAGGAGCTTAGCCAGTCGCGCGAACGCCTCGCCGAGGAGCGCCGCGCATTACCCTGGGTGAAAGTCGACAAGAGCTATCTGTTCGACGCGCCGAACGGCAAGGTGACGCTCGGCGATCTCTTCAAGGGCCGCCCGCAGCTCGTTGTCCAGCACGTGATGTTCGCGCCCGACTGGGAGGCCGCCTGCAAGAGCTGCTCGTTCTGGGCTGACGGCCTTGAGCGCATGGTCCCGCACCTCGCTGCGCGCGATACCTCGGTGGTCGCGATCTCGCTGGCCCCCGTCGCAAAGCTCGAGGCCTTCAAGAAGCGGATGGGCTGGACCTTCGACTGGGTCTCGTCGGGGAGCAACGACTTCAATTACGACTACGAGGTCTCGTTCACGCAGGAGCAGATCGACAAGGGCGTGCCGAAATACAATTTCGGCACCACGCCGTTCTATGGCCCGGAGCTGCCCGGCATCAGCGTGTTCTACCGCAATGAGGCCGGCGAGATCTTCCACACCTATTCCTGCTTCGCCCGCGGTCTCGACATGATGAATGCCGCCTATCAGTATCTCGACCTCACCCCGCTCGGCCGCCACGAGCAGGGCCTGCCCTATCCGATGGACTGGGTGCGCCTGCGCGACCAGTACGAGCCGCAGGCGGTGAAGGGTGCGTGCTGCCACGGGTGAGGGGGACGCGAACAGTGTCATCGCCCCGCGAAGGCGAGCAATCCAGCATTCCGAGACAGTGAGATTAGAACCGAAAAGCCGCGGCGTACTGGATGCCCCGCCCCAGAGCGCAAGTGCGCACAAGGCGGGGCATGACAGCGGTGCGCTTGACGACGTCAGCTAATGCAAATGCAGCAGATGCGGCCACCACAGGCCGAGCCCGGTCATGACGAGGCCGGCGAGCGTCAGGATGCCGCCGACATAGGCCAGCGCGATCATCCCGGTGATGATGGTGGCCGAGGCCAGCACGATGCCGATCTGGAAGGCGGCAGACGCCAGCTCGAAGTGATGGTACTTCGCGGTCGCCTCGTCGCGCTCGTGCTCGGCATGCTTGGCCTTTTCAGCAAGCTGCTCGGTGCCCTCGCCGGTCTCGGGCTCGGAGCGGTAGCGCGCCGCGGTCTTCTGCCAGTCGTCGATCTGCTTCTGCAGCGCGGCCTTGAGGCCGTCGTCGTTCGTGGATCCCAGAGTCAGTTTGCCCTGCTCGGCCGCGGTCACCACCACGGTGCGGCGAACGCTTTTGGCCTGGAAGAACGCCCAGAGATTGGCGGCCTCGACGTTCTTGCTGATAGCTTCGGTCTGGGCGCCCTTGCCGAGCGTTTCCGAGATCGCCAAGAACAGCGCCAGCACAGCGATCAGAAGGGCGATCTTCTTGTTCGAGCCGGACGCGTGCTCGGCATGCTCCGCATGCTCCATGCTTTCATGTGCGCTCATGATTCCCCTTCCTGTCTCGGTTCCCCACGATTGACCGAACCGCGGGCGCCGCGCAAGAGGCATGCGCGCCACGAGAGTTGGCTATGACAGCTTCATGTCAGGATTCAGCGGCGATTCGGCGACAACTCAGCGTCTTGGATGCGCGCTCGCATAGACTTCCAGCAGCCGCTCGGAATCGATGCCGGTATAGACCTGCGTGGTCGAGAGCGAGGAATGGCCGAGCAATTCCTGGATCGCGCGCAGATCGCCGCCGCGCGACAGAAGATGCGTCGCGAAGGAGTGCCGGAGCGCGTGCGGTGTGGCGCTGTCGGGCAGGCCGAGCGCGCCGCGTAGCCGTTCCATCGCGAGCTGTATGATGCGCGGGCTGAGCGGGCCGCCGCGCGCGCCGACGAAGATAGGTCCTTCCGGCGGCAGCGCATACGGGCACATCGCAACGTACTCCTGCACGAGCGCGAGCACGTTCTGAAGCACCGGCACCATGCGGGTCTTGTTGCCTTTGCCGGTGACGACGAGCACGTCGCCTTCGCCGGGACGCGGCACCTCGCGGCGCTTCAGGCCGAGCGCTTCGGAGATGCGTAGGCCCGAGCCATACAGCAGCGCCATCACGGCGGCGTCGCGCGCCAGGACCCAGGTCTCGCGTTCCTCGCCGGCGCGCTCGTCGGCGTCGGCCAGGCGCTTTGCCGACGCCATCGGCAGCGGCTTCGGCAGGCTCTTGGCGACCTTGGGCGCGCGGATCGCCGAGAGTGCGCCAACCTTGCCTTTGCCCTCGCGCTCGAGAAAGCGGCCAAAGGAGCGCAGGCCCGCAAGCGCGCGCATCAGGCTGCGGCCGGCAATGTCGTCGGCACGGCGCATCGCCATGAAGGCGCGAATGTCGGTGGCTTCCAGTGCCGCGAAACGCGCCAGCGTGACGCGCTCGCCCCAATGATTGCTGAGGAAATCCAGGCACTGCCGCAAGTCGCGGCCGTAGGCCTCCAGCGTCTTCGGCGACAGCCGCCGCTCGGCGCCGAGATGCGACAGCCAGCGCGCCATCTCCTGCACGATGTCAGGATCGGCGCTGGCGAGCTCGATTGGTGGGGCGGCCGCTTTGCTCATGAGCTCTGGACGTGGTGATTCCGCACAGTATATCGCATCACACTCGTTTATCGTTCGCTAAGGCCGCCTTACGGCGCTAGCCTCGAAGCCCCCGGGTTCCGATTCTCCGCCCAAGACCGTTCCAAGACAGTTCATGGATCATTCGCCGCGCAGCAACGCCGTCTCCGCCAACGCGACCCGCATGGTCGACGTGCTGGTGCCGGTCGCGCTCGACCAGACCTATTCCTACAAGGTGCCGCGCGGGATGGAGCTGAAGGCGGGCGATCTCGTCGGCGTGCCGCTCGGCCCGCGCGAGGTGCTCGCGGTGGTCTGGGCGGAAAACGCCAATCCGGATCCGCGCCTGCACAATCGTCTCAAGGAGGTCAGCGAGAAGCTCGACATCGCGCCCTTGAAGCCCGAGCTGCGGTCGGTCGTCGACTGGGTCGCCAATTACACGCTGAGCCCGCGCGGCATGGTGCTGCGCATGTGCCTGCGCATGGGCGAGAACCTCGGCCCCGAGCGGGTGCGCCCCGGCGTGCGCCTCGTCGGTGATCCCCCGAAGCGGCTGACGCCGGCGCGGCAGCGCGTGATCGAGGTGCTGTCGGACCGGCTGCTGCACGGCAAGTCCGAGGCGGCCAGGGAAGCGGGCGTCTCGGCCGGCGTGATCGACGGCCTCGTCGACGAAGGCACGCTGACGGTCGAGGCCATGCCCCCGCCGCCGCCGCCGCCGGCCCCCGATCCGGATTTTGGCCGGCCGGATTTCACACCGCTCCAGCGCGCCGCGGTCGACACCATGCGCGCGCTCGCGGCCAACGGCACGTTCCACGTCGCGCTGCTCGACGGCGTCACCGGCTCGGGCAAGACCGAGGTCTATTTCGAGGCGGTCGCGGAAGCGATCCGCCGCGGCAGGCAGTCGCTGATCCTGATGCCGGAAATCGCGCTCACCGGTCAGTTCCTCGACCGCTTCGCGCAGCGCTTCGGCGTGCGGCCGCTGGAATGGCATTCGGAGCTGACGCCGCGCACCCGCGCGCGCAATTGGGCGGCGATCTCCGAAGGCAGCGCGCCGGTCGTGGTCGGCGCGCGTTCGGCGCTGTTTCTGCCCTACGCCAATCTCGGGCTCATCGTCGTCGATGAAGAGCATGATCAGGCCTACAAGCAGGACGAGGGCGTGCATTATCACGCCCGCGACATGGCGGTGGTGCGCGCGCATATCGCAAAGATTCCGGTCGTGTTGGCCTCGGCCACGCCGTCGGTCGAATCCGAGGTCAACGCGCGCAAGAACCGCTATCAGCGCATCGCGCTGCCCTCGCGCTTCGGCGGCCAGCACATGCCGCATATCGAGGCGATCGATCTGCGCCGCGAGCCGCCCGCGCGCGGCCGCTTCATCTCGCCGCGGCTTGCCGGCGAGATCAAAATCGCGATCGAACGGCGCGAGCAGGCGCTGCTGTTCCTCAATCGCCGCGGCTATGCGCCGCTGACGCTGTGTCGCGGCTGCGGCCATCGCTTCGCTTGCACCATCTGCGATGCCTGGCTGGTCGATCATCGTTTCCGCCAGCGGCTGGTCTGCCATCACTGCGGCTTCTCGATGCCGCGCCCGCATATCTGTCCGAATTGTTCGGCGGAGGAATCGCTGGTCGCGGTCGGCCCCGGCGTCGAGCGCTTGCAGGAGGAGGCGGCGGCGCTGTTCCCGGAGGCGCGTACCATGGTGCTGTCGAGCGATCTCATCACCTCGATCGAGACCATGCGGTCGGAACTTGCCGAGATCGCGGAGGGCCGCGTCGACATCATCATCGGCACGCAGCTCGTCGCCAAGGGCCATAATTTCCCGCGGCTCAATCTCGTCGGCGTGGTCGATGCGGATCTCGGCCTTTCCAATGGCGATCCGCGCGCGTCGGAACGCACCTGGCAATTGCTCAACCAGGTGATCGGCCGCGCCGGGCGCGAGCAGGGCCGCGGCGTCGGCTATCTCCAGACGCATCAGCCCGATCATCCCGTGATGAAGGCGCTGATCGCCTGCGACCGCGAGGCCTTCTACGACAGCGAGATCGACTTACGCGAGCGCACGCTGTATCCGCCGTTCGGACGGCTTGCGAGCCTGATCATCTCGGCAGGCGACCGTCCGAGCGCCGAAGGGTTTGGGCGCAAGCTCGTTGCGCTCGCGCCGCGCGACGAGCGCGTAGTGGTGCTCGGGCCGGCCGAGGCGCCGCTCGCTGTCATCAAGGGCCGCTATCGTTTCCGTATCCTGGTGAAATCGGCGCGCGGTTTCGATCTGTCCGATTATCTGCGCAACTGGCTTGCCGTCAGCCCGAAGCCGAAGGGCAATCTGAAGCTCGAAGTCGACATCGACCCGCAGAGCTTTTTGTAGGGGCTGCGCCACATCCTCGACCGTCATTCCGGGACGCGCCGTGAGGCGCGAGCCCGGAATCCATCGGGCGGCATTGCCTGCGGTGAAATGGATTCTCAGATGCGCAATTGCGCATCATAGTTCGCGCTTCGCGCGCCCCGGAATGACAAGCCAACAAAAAAGCCCGCCGTCCCCCAAGACGGCGGGCCTGTCTCACGCGCTCATCAAACTGCTCACGTCCGTGCGGACGATGATGAAAACTGCGCTTGTGAGGTGAGGCGCTGGTCGCGCCGTTAGGAGACGACTTCCGCGGTGACGCGGCCGACGCCGGCGCCCGTGAGGCCGATGGCGCGGGCTGCGCCGGTGGAGAGGTCAAGGACGCGGCCGCGAATGAACGGGCCACGGTCGTTGATGGTGACGATGACGCTCTGGCCACGGTGGGTGACGCGCAACTTGGTGCCGAACGGCAGCGAACGGTGCGCCGCGGTCATGGCGTTCTGGTTGAAGCGCTGGCCCGACGCGGTCTTGCTGCCGGACTCGTTGCCGTAGAAGGAAGCCATCCCGGAGAAGCTGTGGCCCGTGCCCGACGACGGCGTCATGGACGCGTTGGCGTTGTGCCAGTCGGAGCTGGAATCGTTCCGGGCCTGGTGGTGATGGTGCCGGTGATGCCTGGATTTGGCGGAAGCCTCGGTGGCAGTTCCACCGAGGAGGAGAGTTGCGGCGACGAAAGCAATCGCCGGACGCGGCCGGGTCACAGTGCCCAGCGTCTTCAAAGACAGCATTTAGTGGTCCCTAAGCTAGTATTGCCACATATGTGGCTAGTGAGCCCCCGTCAGTTTGTGAGCGAGATCGCGTTTCGATTCGCAATGAGGCGTGAATTGGGCAGTAAATCCGTCCCGTGTTGTCCTGAAATATCTTGTGATTGGCATCGATATTGCAGTCGATGTTTTGTATCTTTCGGCTTTAACGATTTGTTAACCTAGTCATTACTTCAGAATACTGTAAAACGAAGTCGTTGTTCCGGACGTTTAGAATTGAGTAAGTATTCGGCGCGGGGAACCATGGCCGGCGGACTCACGCCTCTGCGATCTGTGTTCATGGCCGCTATGCGCTGAGGGCAGGAACAATCGGGCGAGATGCCGACGTAATGCCCGCGGCAATTCCGCGGCGCGGCAGGTCATCGTGCTCGTCATCTATAAGGTGTCGCTGACTGCGACGAACTGGCGACAGAACCTCGTGCCTTTAATTTGGCGTCATGTTGCACGTGCGCGCCTGCTATGTTAGCAAGGCCGCGATTTTAACGGGCCCGGCACTTCCCGTGCTGGCCGGAAATCGAAGTCCCGCTTGAATTCCAAGGGCTTGGATCGCTTGGCGCCGCTTCGTGGCGACGGTTTTTCCCTTGCGAGTTTAACAGCAAAAAGAGCGCGTCTGTGGCTGCAGAAGATACGTCCGTTTCCGGTGTGTCCGGTCGTTATGCAACGGCCTTGTTTGAACTAGCCCGCGACCAGAAGGTGGTCGACGAGGTCAAAGCCGATCTCGACAAATTCGATGCCTTGCTGAACGAGAGTGCCGATCTGAAGCGCCTCGTTCTCAGTCCGGTGTTCGCGGCCGACGCCCAGTCAAAGGCCCTCTCGGCCGTGCTGGACAAGGCTGGCATCGCCGGCATCTCCGCCAACTTCCTGAAAGTGCTGACCGCCAACCGCCGCCTGTTCGCGGTGAGCGATGTCATTCGCGCCTATCGCGCCCTCGTCGCCAAGTTCAAGGGCGAGACGACGGCAGACGTCACCGTGGCGGAAGCGCTCTCGGGCAAGAATCTCGACGCCCTCAAGGTTGCCCTGAAATCGGTGACCGGCAAGGACGTCGCGCTGAACGTGAAAGTCGATCCCTCGATTATCGGTGGCCTTGTCGTCAAGCTGGGCAGCCGCATGGTGGATGGTTCGCTTCGCACCAAACTCAATTCGATCAAGCACGCGATGAAAGAGGCAGGCTGATGGACATCCGCGCCGCGGAAATTTCCGCGATCCTCAAGGACCAGATCAAGAATTTCGGCCAGGAAGCTGAAGTCTCCGAAGTCGGACAGGTGCTGTCCGTCGGCGACGGTATCGCCCGCGTCTACGGGCTGGACAACGTCCAGGCCGGTGAAATGGTCGAGTTCGAGAACGGCACCCGCGGCATGGCGCTGAATCTCGAAACCGATAACGTCGGTGTCGTTATTTTCGGTGCCGACCGTGAAATTAAGGAAGGCCAGACCGTCAAGCGCACCCGCGCCATCGTGGACGCGCCGGTCGGCAAGGGCCTGCTCGGCCGCGTCGTCGACGCGCTCGGCAACCCGATCGACGGCAAAGGCCCGATCCAGGCCGACAAGCGCATGCGCGTCGACGTCAAGGCGCCCGGCATCATTCCGCGTAAGTCGGTGAGCGAGCCGATGGCGACCGGCCTCAAGGCGATCGACGCCCTGATCCCGATCGGCCGCGGTCAGCGCGAGCTGATCATCGGCGACCGTCAGACCGGCAAGACCGCGATCGCGCTCGACACCATCCTGAACCAGAAGCCGCTCAACGCGCAGCCCGACGAGAACATCAAGCTGTACTGCGTCTACGTCGCGGTCGGTCAGAAGCGTTCGACCGTCGCCCAGTTCGTGAAGGTGCTGGAAGAGCAGGGTGCGCTCGAGTACTCGATCGTCGTCGCTGCGACCGCTTCGGATCCGGCGCCGATGCAGTACATCGCGCCCTTCACCGGCTGCACCATGGGCGAGTACTTCCGCGACAACGGCATGCACGCGGTCATTATCTATGACGACTTGTCCAAGCAGGCCGTCGCCTACCGCCAGATGTCGCTGCTGCTGCGCCGCCCGCCGGGCCGCGAAGCCTATCCGGGCGACGTGTTCTATCTGCACTCCCGCCTCCTCGAGCGTGCGGCGAAGCTGAACAAGGACCAGGGCTCGGGCTCGCTGACGGCGCTTCCGGTCATCGAAACCCAGGCCAACGACGTGTCGGCCTACATTCCGACCAACGTCATCTCGATCACTGACGGTCAGATCTTCCTGGAAACCGACCTGTTCTTCCAGGGCATCCGTCCCGCGGTGAACGTCGGTCTGTCGGTGTCGCGCGTCGGCTCCTCGGCGCAGACCAAGGCCACCAAGAAGGTCGCCGGCAAGATCAAGGGCGAGCTCGCGCAGTACCGCGAAATGGCGGCGTTCGCGCAGTTCGGCTCCGACCTCGACGCCTCGACCCAGCGCCTGCTCAACCGCGGTTCGCGCCTGACCGAGTTGCTGAAGCAGCCGCAGTTCGCGCCGCTGAAGATGGAAGAGCAGGTCTGCGTGATCTGGGCCGGCACCAACGGCTATCTCGATCCGCTCCCGCTCAACAAGGTGCGCGCGTTCGAGGATGGTCTGCTGTCGCTCCTGCGCGGCAAGAACGTCGAGATCCTCAACTCGATCCGCGACACCCGCGATCTCTCGGACGACAACGCCGCCAAGCTGAAGTCGGTGGTCGAAGGCTTCGCCAAGACCTTCGCCTGATAGCCGGCATGGCCGGTTCGTCCGGCCATGACCGCTTCGCGAGAGGCAAAACAACAGGAAGCGTGCCCGGCGCCCGGCCGGGCATTGCAATAGGGACAGGCTAGCGGTCCGACGTATCAGTCGAACCGCCGGGGTGAACGAAGAATGGCGTCACTTAAAGACATGCGCGTCCGCATCGCCTCCACCAAGGCGACGCAAAAAATCACCAAGGCCATGCAGATGGTCGCGGCCTCCAAGCTGCGCCGCGCGCAGACCGCCGCGGAAGCCGCGCGCCCCTATGCCGACAAGATGAGCGCGGTGATCTCCAACATCGCCGGCGCCGCTGCGGGCTCGCCCGGCGCGCCGACGCTGCTCGCCGGCACCGGCAGGGACCAGGTTCACCTGCTGCTGGTCTGCACCGGCGAGCGCGGCCTGTCCGGCGCCTTCAACTCCTCGATCGTGCGTCTCGCCCGCGAGCGCGCCCAGGCGCTGATCGCGCAGGGCAAGGAAGTGAAATTCTTCTGCGTCGGCCGCAAGGGCTACGAGCAGCTTCGCCGCCAGTTCGACAAGCAGATCGTCGAGCACATGGATCTGCGCAGCGTTCGCCAGCTCGGCTTCGTCAACGCCGAGGACATCGCCAAGAAGATTCTGGCGCGTTTCGACAACGGTGAATTCGACGTCTGTACGCTGTTCTACTCGCGCTTCCGCTCGGTGATCGCGCAGATCCCGACCGCCCAGCAGGTCATCCCGCTGGTCGTCGAGGAGGGCGCTGCCGCCAGCACGACGTCTTACGAATACGAGCCGGAGGAGGACGAGATCCTCACCCGCCTGTTGCCGCGCAATCTCGCGGTCCAGATCTTCCGCGCGCTGCTCGAGAACAACGCTTCGTTCTACGGTGCGCAGATGAGCGCGATGGACAACGCGACGCGCAACGCCGGCGAAATGATCCGCAAGCAGACGCTGGTCTACAACCGTACGCGTCAGGCGATGATCACCAAGGAACTGATCGAAATCATCTCGGGCGCCGAGGCTGTCTGACGAAGACGCATCGGTACCCATCAAACGCAACATCCCGGTCAAGCTGACCGTGGTCTAAAAGTTCGGATCGAAGGAGACATTCAATGGCTACAGCAGCCGCCCAGGTCGGTCGCGTCACCCAGGTCATCGGCGCCGTCGTCGACGTGCAGTTCGAAGGCCACCTCCCGGCCATTCTCAACTCGCTCGAGACCAAGAACGGCGGCCACCGCCTGGTGCTCGAAGTCGCTCAGCATCTCGGCGAATCCACCGTGCGCACGATCGCGATGGACACCACCGAAGGTCTCGTCCGGGGCCAGGAAGTGACCGACACCGGCGCTCCGATCCGCGTTCCCGTCGGTGAAGGCACGCTCGGCCGCATCATCAATGTCGTCGGCGAGCCGATCGACGAAGCCGGTCCGGTCAAGTCGGAAGGCCTGCGCGCCATCCACCAGGAAGCGCCGTCCTACACCGACCAGTCGACCGAAGCCGAAATTCTCGTCACCGGCATCAAGGTCGTCGACCTGCTCGCGCCCTACGCCAAGGGCGGCAAGATCGGCCTGTTCGGTGGCGCCGGCGTCGGCAAGACCGTGCTGATTCAGGAGCTCATCAACAACGTCGCGAAGGCGCACGGCGGTTACTCCGTGTTCGCTGGCGTCGGCGAGCGTACCCGTGAGGGCAACGACCTCTATCACGAGTTCATCGAGTCCAAGGTCAACGCCGATCCGAAGAATCCGGATCCGAGCGTGAAGTCGAAGTGTGCGCTGGTGTTCGGCCAGATGAACGAGCCGCCGGGCGCCCGCGCCCGCGTCGGCCTCACCGGTCTGACCGTCGCCGAGCACTTCCGCGACCAGGGCCAGGACGTGCTGTTCTTCGTCGACAACATCTTCCGCTTCACCCAGGCAGGCTCCGAAGTGTCGGCGCTGCTCGGCCGTATTCCTTCGGCGGTGGGTTATCAGCCGACGCTCGCCACGGACATGGGCGCGCTCCAGGAACGCATCACCACCACGCAGAAGGGTTCGATCACCTCGGTGCAGGCCATCTACGTTCCGGCCGACGACTTGACCGACCCGGCGCCCGCGACCTCGTTCGCGCACTTGGACGCCACCACCGTGCTGTCGCGCGCGATCTCGGAAAAGGGCATCTACCCCGCGGTGGACCCGCTCGACTCGACCTCGCGCATGCTCTCGCCGCTCGTCGTCGGTGAGGAGCACTACCAGACCGCCCGTATGGTTCAGCAGGTGCTGCAGCGCTACAAGTCGCTTCAGGACATCATCGCCATTCTCGGCATGGACGAGCTTTCGGAAGAAGACAAGCTCACCGTGGCGCGCGCCCGCAAGATCGAGCGCTTCCTGTCGCAGCCCTTCTTCGTCGCCGAAGTCTTCACCGGCTCGCCCGGCAAGTTTGTCGAACTCGCGGACACCATCAAGGGCTTCCGCGGCCTCTGCGAAGGCAAGTATGACCACCTGCCGGAAGCCGCCTTCTACATGGTCGGCACCATCGAAGAGGCGGTCGAGAAGGGCAAGAAGATGGCTGCCGAAGCGGCCTAAGCTTTCTCATCTCGTCATCGCCGGACAAAAGCGCAAAGCGCGTCTTTCGCAGAGCCTGGCGATCCATCGAGAGAGAACTTTCGTTGACTGATGGACCCGTGGGTCGAGCCCGCGGGTGACAAGCGAAGCAAGCGGAAACATCATGGCCACCTTCCACTTTGATCTCGTCTCTCCGGAAAAGCTCGCATTCGCGGGCGAGGTCGACCAGGTCGACGTCCCCGGCTGGGAAGGCGACTTCGGTGTGCTCGCCGGGCATGCACCCCTCGTGGCTGCGATGCGGCCGGGTATCCTGACGATCATCGCCGGCGGCCAGAGGCAGAAGGTCATTGTGCTCGGTGGCCTCGCGGAAGTTTCCGCCGACCGTCTTACCGTTCTCGCCGACGTTGCGACGTCGATCGAGGAGCTCGATCGGGCGCAGTTCGCCGAGACCATCGCGGAGATGGAAGAGGGGCTGAAGGAGCATCGGGGCGACGAGCTCGATCAAGCCATCGAGCGGCTCGACCACTTCAAGAGCATCCAGCAGCAGCTCAACACCACGGCTATGCATTAAGCCCCGGGGCACCCGCGCCGGGGCTCAAACCACAAATTCCTGAATAAGTTCAGCGCTCGTCACCACCGTGGCGGGCGCTGAAACTTTGTTGCACCGCGCCGCCTTCGCCGTCCGCTGCGATCAGCGGCAAATTCCCGGCCGACATGGTGTCGTTCATCAATGAGCGCGTGCGCGGCTATCTCACCAGCGAATATTCCGCCGCCGGCGACTACAAGGCCTTTGCCCTGAGCATCGGCGGTTTCACCGGTGCGGCGCTCGATCAGCCGAACGTGGAAGCCGCGCGCAACATGGCGCTGGAGCAGCGCCAGAAGCGCGCGGATGCCGCGCAATCGCCGCGGCGCTGCGAGCTCTATGCGGTTGACTCCGCAGGAGCGCTACTGGCTGACCCTGCGATGATTGCGCGCTTTCGCCGATTCATCCCGACATGTCAGTCATTTCACAACCACCACTGCGCATCGCACCCGCAATGACCGGCTACTGTGCATGGGGTTGTTTTCGATACTTTAGTTTTCGAAGGGCGCAAACTGCTGCGCCACGGCGCGGTAGACGTCGCGGCGGAACGGCACCACGAGATCGGCGACACGGTCGAGGCGCTCCCAGCGCCACGCGTCGAACTCCGCGGGCTGTCCGTTGCGCGGCGTCAGCGGATCGATCTCGTCATCCTTGCCGGTGAAGCGCAGCGCGAACCATTTTTGCCGCTGCCCGCGGAATTTTGCCAGGCGATGGGTTTGCGGTCCGTCATAGGGCGGGAATTCGTAGGTGAACCAGTCGGTCTCGCCGAGATAGTCAGCGCTGACGACGTTGGTCTCCTCCCAGAGCTCGCGCATCGCGGCATCGCGCAAATTCTCGCCTTCGTCGACGCCGCCTTGCGGCATCTGCCAGTCGAGGCCGGGCAGGATGATCTCGGGCCCGTCGCCCTTGAAGCGGTGGCCGATCAGCACACGGCCTTCGGCATTGAAAAGAGCGATCCCGACATTGGGACGGTAGGGCTTCTGATCGGTCACACGCAGACTTCTTTCTTCGTCATTCCGGGGCGCGCAAAGCGCGAGCCCGGAATCCATAACCACAGGCGGTCGTTGGTTGAAAGGTCGTGGTTGCTATCCGTTGCCAACTTCTCCCTGGGGGCATGGACCCCCCGCCCCAGTGCGCAATTGCGCACAAGGCGGGGACAACGACCGGGAGCGCGGCGGCAGATCCTATTCATCCGCCAGCGCGGAAAATTCCTTCACTACGCGCTCATAGACCGGGCGCTTGAACGGAATGATCAATTCAGGGAGATTCTTCATCGGCTCCCAACGCCAACTCACGAACTCGGCCTTGTGGCCGCCACCGCCGGGCTTTTCGACGTTGATCTCGCTGTCCTTGCCGGTGAAGCGCACCGCGAACCATTTCTGGCGCTGGCCGCGGTAGCGGCCTTTCCAGGCGCGCCCCGCAACCGTGCGCGGAATGTCGTAGATCAGCCAGTCGGGGACCTCGCCGAGCCGCTCGACCGAGCGCACGCTGGTCTCCTCGTAGAGCTCGCGCCTGGCCGCGTCCCAGGTGTCCTCTCCGGGATCGACGCCGCCTTGCGGCATCTGCCAGACGTGGCTGTCGTCGACACGTTCGATGCCGCCGGCGCGGCGGCCGATGAACACCAGTCCCTTTTTGTTGATCAGCATCACACCGACGCAGGTCCGGTAGGGCAGATCCTCGTAACGCGCCATTCCGCCAAACCTCTCGCGTGCTCTTCGGTAAGGCTTAATCGGCCCCGCGGGACCCGTGCCGTACCAATTCGTTGATTTAGCTGGATTTTGATTTCAGCATCGCGGTTGTCAATGGCACCAAAAGGATACCTCGGTCGCCCAATGTCTTGGTCCAGGCGCCGATGCGCTCGATCGAGACCGGGAGGGCGGAGGCAGTGCCGACGGCCGCGCCGCGCTCGCGCGCCGCCGATTCGAGCTTGTTCAGGGCGCGGTCGATCTCGGCCGGGGTCGGCACCACATCGATCGCGATGTCGCCCTTGCCGAACGGCATCGCCTGACCCGCCGCGGCCTGGGGCGCGACGCTGCGGGGCGAGGAGCCGTCGTCGAAGAAACCGAGCCCGCGCTTGGCCGCCTCGCGGATGATCGGCTGCATCGCCGCCTCCGTCGCCACGAAGCGGGCGCCCATGAAATTGGTGATGCCGGCATAGCCCTGCATCCGGCTCAGATGCCAGTAAAGGCGGTCCATGTTCTGGTCGGTACCGAGCGAGGTCAGCAGCGTCTGCGGCCCCGGATCGTTGTCGGGGAAATCGTAGGGCTCCATCGGGATCTGGAGGAAGATCTCGTGGCGCTGGGCGCGGGCCCGCTCGGCGAGCTTGCCGGGATCGGTGCCATAGGGCGTGAAGGCGAGCGTAATTGCCGGCGGCAGCTTCATGATGGCATCGGTGGTCTTGGCGGCGCCGACGCCGAGACCGCCGATGACGATCGCGACCACCGGCATCCTGGCGGCCTTGGCGCGGTCGGCGTCCGCCGCATAGACGTTGAACGGTTTCAGCCCGTTGGAGACCACCGGGATCATGCCGTAGCGTGATTTCTCCAGAAGCTTCGGATCGATTCCGGCCATGACGGGCGGCGGTGCGGAAGCCGCCTCGCCGATATCCGCTGCATCGCCGCTGCCGATCACCACGTCACGGCGCGCGCCAGTGGAGCCGTCGATCATGGTGACGGTCTTCTGATCGCCCGGGGTGGCCTGCTTCGGCGTCTCCTTGATTTCGCGCTTGCTTTCCTGGCCCAGGCCGGCGGCGGCCGGCTTCTCGTCCGTGGCTTTGGGCTCGCGGATCGCGATCCGCGCCATCGGCTCGCCGCCGAGCGGATCCTTGTTGAAGATGGCGAAGCCGGCGAAGGAGACGAGGAACAGGCCAAGAAAGACGGCAAGCGCCTGCATAGCCGTGAACGGCAGCTGCAGCCGGCGTCTCCGGCGCGGGCTGTTTTGTCCGAGCGGGGCACTCAGATCATCGGCCGTCTCAGTCATGCGCGATCCCGAATCACTTACGCCGACGATACCACGCCGAGGTCAAGCGGCGGCAGGCCGGGATAGACCGGGGGGACGGGCAGACTTCCACGCAAAAAGGGCGGCTCCGGGAGCCGCCCTTTTCGAGAGATCGCGTGGGTTGCGCCGACTTACATCGCCGGCCTGGTTCGCTGCCTTAATTCGCAGCCTTGGCCTTGTCGGTCGTCGTGCCCTTGTTGTCGCTGCCCGGCGTCGGCGCCGCGGAGGCGCTGTTCTTGATACCGTGGAGCAGGTCGTCGGCCATCTTGAGCGCCTTGTCGTCCTTGGCGTCCGGCGGGACGTAGGACTGCGAACCGGTCTTCTCGTCGCCGTCGTTCTTCAGGTGGCCGCGCAGTGACGCCTCGCCCTTGGTGTCGGTGCGCGACTTCAGTTCGTCCGGCACGTCCTGGAGCACTTCGATGTCGGGCACGATGCCCTTGGCCTGGATCGACTTACCCGACGGCGTGTAGTAGCGCGCCGTGGTCAGCCGCAGCGCGCCGTTGCCCGAGCCGAGCGGAATGATGGTCTGCACCGAGCCCTTGCCGAACGAGCGCGTGCCGACGATGGTCGCGCGCTTGTGGTCCTGGAGCGCGCCGGCGACGATCTCCGACGCTGAAGCCGAGCCGCCATTGACCAGCACGATAACCGGCTTGCCCTTGGTCAGGTCGCCCGCATGCGCGGTGCGGCGCTGGGTCTCCTCGGCGTTGCGGCCGCGGGTCGACACGATCTCGCCCTTCTCCAGGAACGCGTCGGAGACGGTGACTGCTTCCTCGAGCAGGCCGCCCGGATTGTTGCGGAGGTCGATGATGTAGCCCTTGAGCTTGTCACCGATCTGGTTCGAGAGGTTGGCGACCTCGCGCTTCAGGCCTTCGGTGGTCTGCTCATTGAAGGTGGTGATGCGGATGTAGGCGATGTCGTCGGCCTCGACGCGCGCGCGCACCGAGCGGACGCGGATGTTGTCGCGCACCAGGGTGACGTCGATCGGATTGTCCTGGCCCTTGCGGATGATCTTGAGCTTGATCTTGGTGTTGACCGGACCGCGCATCTTCTCGACCGCCTGGTTCAGGGTCAGGCCCTGCACCGCCTCGTCGTCGAGATTGGTGATGATGTCGTTGGCCATGATGCCGGCGCGCGAGGCCGGCGTGTCGTCGATCGGCGAGACCACCTTGATCAGGCCGTCTTCCATCGTGACTTCGATGCCGAGACCGCCGAACTCACCGCGGGTCTGCACCTGCATGTCGCGGAAGCTCTTGGCGTCCATGTAGCTCGAATGCGGATCGAGACCGGTGAGCATGCCGCTGATGGCGGATTCGATCAGCTTGGTGTCGTCGGGCTTCTCGACATAGTCGGAGCGCACGCGCTCGAAGACGTCGCCGAACAGGTTGAGCTGGCGATAGGTGTCCGCAGTGGCGGCTCGCGCGCTGGAGCCCATGAAGACCGCGCGCGGCTGGGTCACGAACAGCGTCAGCGCCGCGCCGGTAGCCGCGCTGAGGAGGATAACTGAAGTCTTGCGCATCATCCGCGAACCTTCTCGCCTTCATTTGCGGCCCACCATGGGCCTGGATCGATTGGAGTGCCGTCTTTGCGGAACTCAACATAGAGCACAGGTTGACTCGCGTTCGTGGCGAGAATGGAGGCGACTTGAGAGGTCGATCCCATGGTCGCGACCGGCTCCCCCCGTGAGCACAAACTGTCCGATATTGACCGAAATGCGCTCCATCCCGGCGATCAGGACATGATACCCGCCCCCGGCATTGAGGATCAAGAGTTGTCCATAGCTGCGGAACGGGCCGGCATAGACCACCCAGCCGTCGCACGGCGTCGTGACCTGCGATCCGGGCCGACTTGCCAGCGAAATGCCCTTCTGGACCCCGCCGATCCCGTCGGAACCGCCGAAATCCCTGATCTTGTTACCGTTAACCGGAAGAGGCAGGAGACCCTTGGCCGAGGCGAAGGCGATCGCCGGGGTCGTCCGGGAACGGTCCTTGAAAGCGGCCGGACCGGACTTGGCGCTGGCGGCCGCTTTTGCCTCGGCCTGCCTTGCGGCCTCAGCCGCCTTGGCCGCGCTTTGCAGATCCTGCTCCATCTTGGCGATCAGCCCCTGGAGATCGCCAACCTGCTTTGAAAGCGTGATCGCGCGCGAATTCTCGGCATCGAGGTCCTTTTCGCGTGCCGCCTGCTGGCGCTGCCGCTCGTCGACCAGGGCGGTGAGCCGGGTCTGGTCGTTGCGGATCCTGTCGCGATCCAGGGCGAGCTGGTCGCGCTCGGTGGCGATGGTCTTGCGCAAGGCGACGAGCTCGCCGAGCTCACTCGCGAGCTTCTCTGCGCGGCCGCGCAATTCCGGCACGACGGCGCCGAGCAGCATCGCCGTGCGCAGTGATTGCAGCGCATCTTCGGGGCGTACCAGTAGCGCCGGCGGCGTGCGCCGGCCGGCGCGCTGCAGGGCCGCCAGCACCTCGATGATGTCGGCGCGGCGCGAATCAAGCGAAGAGCGCATCTGCTGCTCGCGGCCGTTCAGCGACTGCAGGCGTGCTGCGGCTTCGTCGATCTTGCTCTCGACGTTGCGCACATTGGCGGCGGTGTCGATCAACTGCTGATTGAGCTGGGTGCGGTCCTGTCCGAGGGAGGTGATCTCGGCCTTCAGCTTGGCCTGGGCTTCCTCCGCGCTCTTCTGCCTTGCGCGGGCGGCTTCCAGCTCCTGCTCGCGCTGCTTGATCGCGTCGGGCGAGATCTCCGCGCTCTGCGGCGCCGCCGTCTGAGCTTGCGCGAGGCTTGCGCCTGAGAGGCTTGCGATCAGCAGCAGGTGGAGGATCGGCGCTCGCATCGCGTTACGCAAAGGTGCTCGTTGTGGCGCGCATCACGCGCGGTGATAGGGGTGGCCGGCCAGAATGGTGGCGGCCCGATAAAGCTGTTCCAGAAGCATGACGCGGACCATTTGATGCGGCCAGGTCGCAGAGCCGAAAGCGATCGCGAGCTTGGCCTTACGGCGCAATTCGGGCGAAAGTCCGTCCGCCCCTCCGATCACGAAGACAGTATGACCGGCACCCTCGTCGCGCCAGCGCCCCAGATGCCGTGCGAATACCGTGGAATCGAGATTCTGGCCGCGCTCGTCCAGCGCCACCAGGATCGATTTTTCCGGAATATGCGCGCCGATCGCCGTGGCCTCTTCGGCCATCCGTGTCACGGCGTCGCGCGCGCGGCTTTCGGGAATTTCGTGGATCGACAGCTCGCGGAATCCGAGCTTGCGGCCGGCCTCGTCGAACCGCTCGAAATAGCGGTCGGCAAGCTCCCGTTCGGGGCCCTGCTTCAGCCGGCCCACCGCGATGACAGCAACACGCATAACGTCTTCAGGACCACGTCTTCAGGACCACGTCTTCAGGGGCGCGTTTTCAAGACCGCGCGCATCTCGCGCGCGCACGACGCTAGCATGCGCGCCAGCCGATTCGAAATCGGCCAGTAGTAGCCCCTCTAGATCGCCTTCGCCGCCCCTGGGCCCTGCGTGTACAATCTCTCGAGATTGTAGAACTCGCGGACTTCGGGTCTGAACACGTGCACGATCACATCGCCGGAATCGATCAGCACCCAGTCGCAATTGGGCAAGCCCTCGACGTGGATGCTCTTGATACCGTTTTCCTTGAGGCTCTTGGTGACGTTGTCCGCGATCGCGCCAACGTGCCGGTTAACCCGGCCGGTGGTGACGATCATGTAATCGGAGTACGTCGATTTGCCGCGAAGGTCGATGGTGACCGTCTCTTCCGCCTTCATATCCTCGAGGCGGGAGAGGATCAGGCTCAGCGTCTTGTCGGCGTCGGGTTGCGCCTTCAAGGCCGCAGCTTTGGTCGATGTTTTACGCGCGGGTTTAGCTACCTTGGGTAAAACAGACTTGGACAATACAGATGTGGCCAGGGACCATTCCTTTCACTGTATCGCGAATGCCGAATCCGGCACTCACTGGTTATACTACATCATGTGGGGTTAAGGGTTTCAATATGCCAGAGAGCCCCACTTCCACACACTCTGTTTCAGTATCACTTCGTACCTTTCCAGCTCCCGTCCGGGTTCCGTAGTCCCGTCGAGGAGAGATTGAGCTTCAATCCGGTCAGGAAGACCCAGGCCGGCGTCGGTCGGTCTGCAAGCAATGCTGCCTCACTCTCGGGCATGCGATAGCGCGCCAGCGCTTGGGCGGCGGGTGAGGCGAGGGCGCGAAAACTCTGCGGCGGACGATCGATGACTGCAATCGGCACCTGACCGGCGATACGCCGCCAGTCCTGCCAACGATGGAATTGAGCGAGGTTGTCGGCGCCCATAATCCAGACAAAGCGCAGGCCGCTGAAGCGGCGGCGCAGGGTGTTGATTGTGTCGATAGTATAGCGGGTGCGAATGACGGATTCGAGACAGCTCACCTCGATCCTGGGATCATCAGCGACATCGCGCGCCGCCTGCATGCGCTCGCCGAGCTCATGCAGGTTGCCGTTCTCCTTCAGCGGATTGCCGGGGGTCACCAGCCACCAGACGCGATCGAGTTGCAATCGCTTGAGCGCGAATTGGCTGATCGCGCGATGAGCCTCATGCGGCGGATTGAACGAGCCGCCGAGCAGGCCGATGCGCATGCCCTCGGTGTGGGGCGGGACCGCTTGCGCCACAGAACGCGGCACGACGAATTTGTTACTCAATGCCCGCGCCTCGCGCCGTTTACGGCCGCGTCTGCCCTGTGCCGTGGACGCGATACTTGAAGCTCGTCAACTGCTCGGCGCCAACAGGGCCGCGGGCGTGGAATCGGCCGGTAGCGATGCCGATCTCGGCGCCGAAGCCGAACTCGCCGCCATCGGCGAACTGCGTCGAGGCGTTGTGCAGCACGATCGCGGAATCGACCTCGCTCAGGAACTTCTTCGCAGCGGTATCATCCTGACTCACGATCGCGTCGGTGTGATGCGAGCCGTGGTTCTGGATATGCGCGATCGCACCGTCGACGCCGTCGACCACCTTCGCCGCGATGATCGCATCGAGATATTCAGTGTCCCAATCGTCTTCGCTGGCGGGTTTGACGCGCGCATCAGTCTTCTGCACGGCGTCGTCGCCGCGCACTTCGCAGCCGGCCTCGATCAGCATCTCGACCAGCGGCTTCAGGCTCGTTGCGGCACCAGCGCGATCGACCAGCAGCGTCTCGGCTGCACCGCAAACGCCGGTACGGCGCATCTTGGCGTTGAGCACGATCGACTTCGCCATGGCGAGGTCTGCGCTGCCATCGATGTAGACGTGGTTGACGCCTTCGAGATGCGCGAACACCGGCACGCGCGCTTCAGCCTCGACGCGCGCGACGAGGCTCTTGCCCCCGCGCGGCACGATCACGTCGACGGCGCCGTTCAATCCCGACAGCATCATGCCGACCGCGGCGCGGTCTCGCGTCGGCACCAGCGTGATCGCAGCTTCAGGCAGCCCGGCTTCGCGCAGCCCCTGCACCAGGCAATCGTGGATGGCGCGGCAGGAGCGGAAACTGTCCGAGCCGCCGCGCAGGATGACCGCATTGCCCGACTTCAGGCACAGCACGCCGGCATCGGCCGCGACATTGGGCCGGCTCTCGAAGATCACGCCGACGACGCCGAGCGGCACACGCACGCGCTCGATGGTCATGCCGTTCGGCCGCTGCCAGCTCTCGGTGACGACGCCGACCGGATCGGCAATGCCGCGCACGATGCCGATGCCCTCGGCCATGCCTTCGACGCGCGCCGGCGTCAGCGTCAGGCGGTCGATGAAGGAGGAGGTGGCATTGCCGGAGGCGCGGGCCTCGGCGACGTCCTCGGCATTGGCGGCGAGGATCGCCGCGGCATTGCTGCGGATCGCCCGCTCCATGGCCTCGAGCGCCCGGTTCTTCTGCTCCGGCGGCGCCAGCGCCAGCACGCGCGCGGCAGCGCGGGCACGGGTGGCGAGATCGGACATCAGCGCCTGGAGATCGGCATTGCCGTCAACGGCTTTGAGGGGGGCGGCCATGGGGGTTCAACCTTCTGCTAAGGGCGTGTCCTAGCACGGAAATCCCGCTCCTGCGAAGGGCGGGGAGGGTATGGCAGGTCTCCCCGGCCGTACGCCGGCTAGGTCATTAGCCCAGCAAAATCAGTGAAAAGGGGCCGTTGCGGCCCCTACCCGCCCACCACCAGGTCGTCGCGATGGATCATCTCCGAGCGGCCGCTGATGCCGAGGATGGCCATCACGTCCGGGGACGAGCGGCCCTTGATCCGCTCGGCGTCCTCGGCGTCGTAGGCGATTAGGCCGCGGCCGATCTCGCTGGTGTCGGGGCCGCGCACGATCACGGCATCGCCACGGGCGAACTGGCCCTCGACCTTGATCACGCCGGCCGGCAACAGGCTGGCGCCCGCGCGCAGCGCGGTCACCGCGCCGGCGTCGATCGTCAGCGTGCCCTTCGGCTCCAGCGTGCCCGCGATCCAACGCTTGCGCGAGGTGATGGGATTGGCCGGTGTCAGGAACCAGGTGCAGGGGCCGCCATCGGCGATCGCCTGCAGGGGATGCTCGATCTTGCCGGAGGCGATCAGCATGTGCGTGCCGCCCGTGGTGGCGATCTTGGCCGCCTCGACCTTGGTGCGCATGCCGCCGCGCGAAAGTTCAGACTCGGCGTCGCCCGCCACGGACTCGATCTCCGAGGAGATGCTCTCGACGACGGGAATGAGCTTTGCGTTCGGGTTGTTCTTCGGCGGGGCGTCGTAGAGCCCGTCGATGTCGGACAACAGCACCAGGAGGTCGGCGCTCGCCATGGTGGCGACGCGCGCGGCAAGGCGATCATTGTCGCCGTAACGGATCTCGTTGGTGGCGACCGTATCGTTCTCGTTGATCACGGGGATCGCGCGCCATTCCAGCAGCTTGCCGATGGTGGATCGCGCATTGAGATAGCGGCGGCGCTCCTCGGTGTCCTGGAGCGTTACCAGGATCTGGCCCGCGCCGATGCCGTGTGCCCCGAGCACCTCCGACCAGATGCGCGCCAGCGCGATCTGGCCGACGGCCGCCGCGGCCTGGCTCTCTTCGAGCTTCAGCGGGCCGCGCGGCAGCTTGAGCCGGCTGCGGCCAAGCGCGATCGAGCCCGAGGAGACGACGAGGACGTCGCGGCCCTCGCGGTGCAGCTTGGCCATGTCGTCGGCGAGTGCGGCCAGCCAGGAGGCGCGCACCTCGCCCCTGTCGGAATCCACCAGCAGCGCGGAGCCGACCTTGACGACGGTGCGGCGAAATTGACTGAGTTCGGGGCTGGCCATGGCGTGTGCGACGAATTGCTCGGGCTTGGTAACGGCGGAGCAAGAAGCCGGCGCCGATGAGGCCTGCTTTTGCAGCAGGACGATGGCCGGCGCAAGGCGGCCGGCATGGGAAATGGCCAAGGTCGGCCTTGTCTTGAACCTTGTCTTGGGCGTGCAGGCCCGGTTCTAATGCCGCCAACCGATAATGGGCTCGAGGGGAAACGTATGGATCGCCGCGAATTCATGGCTGGATGTCTCGGCCTGCCGCTGCTGGCGCAGGCGGGCGCAGCGCAGGCACAGGCCGCGCTTACAAAAATCATCTTCCCGTTCGCGGCGGGAGCCGGCGGCGATACGCTGTGCCGGCTGATCGCGCAGGAAATGGCGCCGGTGCTGCAACGGACCATCGTGGTCGAGAATCGCACCGGCGGCGACGGCCTGATCGGCATCAAGGCGGTCAGGGGTGGCAGCGCCGATGGCAGCATGGTGCTGGTGACGACAGGCCCGACCATGTACCTGCTGCCGATGGTGGAGACGATTCCGAGCTTCGACACGGCGAAGGATTTCATGCCGGTGTCGCTGCTGGCGCGGTTCGAATTCGCCGTCGTGATCGGTCCGGCGATCGATGCCACCGATTTCAAGGGATTTGTCGCCTGGCTGAAGGCGCACCCGGACAAGACGTCATTCGGCGTGCCGAGCAACGGCACGATCCCGCATTTCACGGGCTCCAAGCTCGAGAAGGATCTCGGCATTCCGTTGACCCGCGTGCCCTATCGCGGCAGCGCGCCGATCCTCAACGACATCATTGGCGGCCACATTTCTTTTGGGATCACCACGCTGGCGGATGCGCTGCCGCAGCATCGCGCCAAGGGCGTGAAGATCATTGCGGTCTCGAGCGCGGAACGTTCGCCCTTTGCGCCCGATGTCCCGACGCTGAAGGAGAGCGGGATCGATCTCATCGCCGATGCCTGGTACGGCATGTGGCTTCCCGCCGGCAGCCCGCCGGAATTCGCCGGCAAACTCGGCGCGGCCGCGAGCGTCGCGCTCGCAAGGCCCGACGTGAAGGAAAAGCTCACCGCGATCGGCCTGATCCCGGTCGGCAGCACGGCGGACGGGCTATCCCGGGAGCTCGCCGCCAACACGGCGTTCTGGCAGCCGATCGTGAAGGCGACGGGATACAAGATCGATAATTGAGATCTTCTCCCTCTCCCCGCTTGCGGGGAGAGGCGAAAGCACCCTCACATCTTCGCGCGCTGTGCGATGCCATCCTTGATAGCCGCGAGCTCGGCTTCATCCCAAACGCCGATCAAAATGCCACCCTTCACCTGGAGCTGATTTTCGGCGTACGCCGCGATCTTCTCGCGCGGCGTGGTGATATGGTCGTTCGGATGCAGCGCCCAGTCGAACAGTTCGGCCTGCAACCGCGCGATGATGCCGGCGCATTCGGGATCATCGCCGCGATCGACGTATTCTTCCGGATCGGTTTCGAGGTCGTACAGCATCGGGCGGAAGCCGGAGGCGTGGATGTATTTCCAGCGGCCGTCGAACACCATGAACAGGCGGCAGCGTTCGATCGGCTGGTTCAGCTTCAGCCGGACATCCTGCATGGCGTAGTCGTATTCGGAGAACGCCACCTTGCGCCAATCCGCTGGCGTCGGGCCGCGCAGCAGCGGCAGCAGCGAACGCCCTTCGAGGATGTGGCCCGGCACCTTGCCGCCGAAATAATCGACGAAGGTCGGAGCGAGATCGATGCCTTCGACCAAGGCATTGCTGCGCGTGCCGCGCGTGGCGTCGGCCTCTTTAGATGGATCGATGACGATCAGTGGAATCTTGGCCGACTGTTCGTGGAACAGATCCTTCTCGCCCATCCAGTGATCGCCGAGATAATCGCCGTGATCGGAGGTGAACACGATCATGGTCGTCTCCAGCAGGCCGCGCTCCTCCAGGAATTTCATCAGCACGCCCATCTGGTCGTCGATCTGCGTGATCAGGCCCATATAGGTCGGGATCACCTTCTCGCGGGCGTCGTCCCGCGCCATGTTGCGGGAATAGCGCATGTCCATGTAGGCGCCGAACACCGGATGCGGGTTCTGCCGCTCGCGCTCGGAGCGGATCACCGGGATCATGTCGTCCGTCGAATACATGCTGGCGTAGGGTTCGGGCGCAATATAGGGCCAGTGCGGCTTGATGTAGGACAGATGCAGGCACCACGGCCGGCCATCGGTTTCGGCTTCGCTGATGAAGTCCATCGCGCGCCGCGTCATGTAGGGCGTTTCGGAATGCTCGTCCGGTACGCGCGCGGCCTTGTCGGCGTGCACGAGCAGCCAACCGTTCTGCAGGGAGCCGTCGTCGGCCGCGCCCGAATTGGCCCAGTGCTCCCATGGATTGGTGGCTTCGAATCCCTGCTGGCGCAGATACTCGTCGTATTTGGGTCGCGGCCTTCCCGACGGGTGCAGGCCGTCGTCGCGCTCATAAGGCTCAAAGCCGCATTCAGCGACATGCACGCCGATCATCGACTCCGGTGGGATGCCGAGGGCCTTCATGCCTTCAAGGTCGGGCGCCATGTGGGTCTTGCCGACCAGCACGTTGCGCACGCCGATCTTCTTGAGGTGATCGCCGAGCGTGGGCTCGCCGACACGCAAGGGCCAGCCGTTCCAGTGCGAGCCGTGCGAGCGCATGTAGCGGCCGGTGTAGAACGACATCCGCGACGGGCCGCAGATCGGCGACTGTACGTAAGCGCTGGTGAACAGCACGCCGCGCCTGGCCATGGCGTCGATGTTGGGCGTCTTCAGCGTGGGATGGCCGGTGCAGCCGAGATAGTCATAGCGAAGCTGGTCGCACATGATCCAGAGTACGTTCTTCGCACGCGCCATGCTTCGCCCCTGTCGCTTCTTGATTGTTCGATGCTGCGCTATCGCGTCAGCGAAGACAAGCGGGGCGAGATCAAGCCGACTAAATCAGGCTGACCAAATCAGGCCGACCAGGGCTCTGCTTCGGCCGCGCTCTTGGCCTTGCTGGACACCGGGCTTTCGCCAATCAGGTCCGCAAGTGCGCGCAAGGCTTCCTTCACGCCCTGGCCGGTCGCGCCGGAAAGCAGCAGCGGCGTCTTCTTGGCGGCGCGCTTCAGCCGGTCCTTCTGCTTCTTTAATTCGTCCGGCTCGACCGCGTCGATCTTGTTCAGCGCAACGATCTCGATCTTGTCGGTCAGCAGCCCGCCATAGGCGTCGAGCTCCTTGCGCACCGTCTTGTACGCCTTGCCGGCATGTTCGCAGGTTGCGTCGACGAGATGCAGCAGCACGCGGCAGCGTTCGACATGGCCGAGGAAGCGGTCGCCGAGGCCCGCGCCTTCATGCGCGCCTTCGATGAGGCCGGGAATGTCGGCCAGCACGAATTCGCGGCCGTCGGCATTCACGACACCGAGCTGCGGATGCAGCGTGGTGAAGGGATAGTCGGCGATCTTCGGTTTTGCCGCGCTGACCTTGGAGAGGAAGGTCGACTTGCCGGCATTGGGCAGGCCGACAAGGCCGGCATCCGCGATCAGCTTCAGCCGCAGCCAGATCCAGCGTTCTTCACCGGGCTGGCCGGGATTGGCGTTGCGCGGCGCGCGGTTGGTCGACGACTTGAAATGCGCGTTGCCGAAGCCGCCATTGCCGCCTTCGGCCAGCACGAACTTTTCACCGACCTTGGTGAAGTCGTGGATCAGCGTCTCGCGGTCCTCGTCGAAAATCTGCGTGCCCACGGGGACCTTGAGCACGATCGCCTTGCCGTTGGCGCCGTGGCGGTCCGAGCCCATGCCGTTCTCGCCCTTCTGGGCCTTGAAATGCTGCTGATAGCGGTAGTCGATCAGCGTGTTGAGGCCGTCGGCGACCTCGATGACGACATTGCCGCCGCGGCCGCCATTGCCGCCGGAAGGACCGCCGAATTCGATGAACTTCTCGCGGCGGAACGCCACGCAGCCGTTCCCGCCGTCACCGGAGCGGATATAGACCTTTGCTTCGTCGAGGAATTTCATGGGCCATAGGTAGGCCAGCCGGGCAGGCGCGGCAACCCGAATTGACCCGTGGATCGGCCGAATTTCCGCGAATTTGGGCCCTTGCTTAACCCCAAGACGACTTCGAAGCCGCCTTCGAAGCCGACTTCAGAGGGGGCGGCGCCGGATCAGGAATTTCTGCGTGCCCTCCAGCACCAATTCCTTACGCTGGTTGAACACGGTGCTTTTGAGCGTCACTGCGCCGGTTGTGCGGCCCGGCACGAGCTCTGTGACCTCGAGCGCGGGATAGATGGTGTCGTCGGCGAACACCGGTTTGAGGAACCGGCTCGATTGCTCGAGGAAGCCGACCAGGGACTCCTCGACCATGAACGGAAACAGGCCTGCGCCGGGCGCGGTGTGAATCAGCGTCTGAAAGCCGTGGGCCAGCAGGTGCGGCATGCCGCGGCTGCGGCAATACTCCACATCGTAATGCACGGGGTGGGTGTCGCCGCTCGCGGTCTGGAATGCCGCGAACACCGCCGAGGTCTGGGTCCGGCTCGGCAGCACGAAGCGTTCGCCGACCACAAAATCCTCAAACCAGCGTTGCGTGGGGATCATGCGATGTTGGGCCGGGTCGAAGTCGGTCATGTCCATGCTCTCTCGTTCGGGAGACACCTATCGCTACCGCGCCGCGAGGCGTGCGACAATCCGTTCAATTCGGTGGAGGTGGGCTTGTCCGGTGCGTCCACGTCATTAAAACGATCGCAAGCGACGGTAGTCGCGGTGTCCTGACGCTCCCTCCGCTCGTCATTGCGAGCGAAGCGAAGCAATGACGGGTTTTCCACGACCGACAGCCATGCCCCTGTTCAAGAAACTCTCCGCCTATGACGACCGCTCGGCACCCCTGGCCGGCATTGCACTCATGGTGCTGTCGATCTTCATGTTCTCGTTCGGCGACGCCATGGGCAAGTTCCTGGTCGGGACGTATTCGGTGGGGCAGCTGCTGTTCTTGCGCGCCTGTGCGGCGCTGCTGCTGCTGGCGCCGCTGATCTGGCGGCAGCGTCGTCAGTTCCTGCATCTGGAGCGGCCGCTCCTGCAGCTCTTCCGCGTCATCCTGTCGACGCTGGAAGTGGCCGCCTTCTTCCTTGCGACGGTCTATCTGCCGCTGGCCGACGTCATTACCTATTATCTGGCTGGACCCATCTTCGTCACCGCGATGTCGGCGATCTTCCTGGGTGAGAAGGTCGGCTGGCGGCGCTGGACCGCGATCCTGATCGGCTTCTGCGGCGTGCTGATCGCGTTGCGGCCGTCGGCGCAGACGGTGAGCCTGCCGGCACTGATCGCGCTTGGCGGCAGCCTCTCCTTCGCAACGCTGATGCTGATCACGCGCAGCCTGCGCAAGACGCCCGACATCGTGATGGCATCCTCGCAATTCATCGGCACGTTTTCGCTGGGCGCTGTGCTGTCGGCAGTCCACTGGGTGCCGCCGACGCCTGGGAGCCTCGTGATCTTCGCGCTGGCAGGATGCATCTCGGTGACCGCGCTGTTCTGCGTCAATCGCTCGCTCAAGCTGGCGCCGGCGAGCGTGGTGGTGCCCTACCAATATTCGATGATCGTCTGGGCCGTCATTTTCGGCTTCGTCGTGTTCGGCGATGTGCCACAGGTCGCCACCATCGTCGGCGCCGCCATCATCATCGGCGCCGGCTTCTACATCTATTTGCGCGAGCGCGATCTTGGCCGTCGAAGCACAGACGTGAATCCTCCGGCTTGAACGCGGCAAAGAAGGATAGGGCGCGAACTCATTGACGATCTGAGCGCGCGCCCCCCGCTTGGCCTAACGCAGCAAACGGTCAGTAGTCCCAGAAGACCGGCACCCAACGAAAGGCGTCGCCGTCGACCGCGACCCGGCCGACGGACGGGAACGGCAGGTGAGTGGCCACCAGCATCTCGCCGCTCTCTGCAAGCTCTCGCAAGAGCCGGACCCGAACGCGCGCCGCCTCCTCGGGATCGTGTTCGAAACCGTTATGCCAGTCGGGTTGGTCGAACCCGACGGCAAACACGGCGTCGCCGGCGAATGTCAGCGCCTCGCCGCCCGACGCCACGCGAACCACGCTGTGTCCGGGAGTGTGGCCGCCGGTGCGACGTGCGACCACGCCGGGCGCAATCTCGTGCTCCTCATCGAACTGCCGCAGTTGGCTCCCGTACTCCTTCACGAACCGCTTGGCGGCCGACCGAAGCGCATCGGGAAATCCCTGCGGCATGTTGGTGTGAGTGAAATCGGGCGATTCCCAGAATTTGACCTCGGCGGCCGCCACGTGGATCCGCAGGTCCTTGCGCAGTCGCTCCTTCACACCGTCGACCAGCAGTCCGCCAACGTGGTCCATGTGCATGTGGGTCAGCACCAGATCGGTCACGGACGAAAGATCGATGCCCGCGGCCTCCAGTCGCTTGAGTAACTGCCCGGCCCTCGGCAAGTTCAGGTCCGGATCGGAGCCCAGCCCGGCATCGATGAGGATGGTCTTGTCGCCGCTACGGACCATGACTGCATTGAGCGCCCAGTCGAAAGCGTCCGGCGGCAGGAACATGTCGTGCAGCCAGGTCGCCCGGTCGGCCGGGGCGGCGTTGTGCCCGAGCATGACGGTTGGTAGCGGTAGCACGCCGTCGCTGACTACCAGCACGTCGATCTCGCCGACCTTCACCGCGTAGCGCGACGGGACGAGCTCCTCGGGTCCCGATGTAACGGAATATGAAGTGTTGTGCAGGTTCATGCTTGTCTCCTGTTTCATGGGAAAGGTCCCTGGCTGGTCATGGTTGTGCAGGCCGCGCAGCCAGGGGAGTGCGGCCGCCGTCGTTTCGTGGGTCTAGAGGTCAGTCACACGTTCCGGATCAGCCGACGCGAGCGCCGCGGCGCGCTCGGCGCGGGGCGGGTAGATCCAGACAGTGTTGATCTCCTGCTTGGTCTTCTTGGCGGTTTCGCCGACCATCTCGACCTTGCGCTCCCAGCCGCGCGTGAACAGCGCGCCGGCTTCTCCGAGGTCGAGGCAGGTGACGTAGACCTTCTGGTGATACGGCCTGATCGGAACGCCCAGGAGTTCGGCAGCAGCATTGTTGCCGGCAAAGGCGCCCATTCGTGTCGCGTGCTGACACGACATCAGCGCGTAGTTGCCGTCATCGTCGCACGGGGCCCTCGCGGCATCGCCGGTGGCAAAGACGCCGTCCACGGAAAGCACGCGCAGTTCGCGGTCGACCAGCAGCCGGCCTAAATTGTCGCGCTCGGCGGGAATCTGTGCGGCCAACGGTGCGGCGCGCATGCCGGCCGCCCAGATCACGGTCGCGCTTTCGATGTGCTCGCCAGTGGAGAGCGTAACCCCGGACTTGTCGAGCGAAGTGACGCCGGCTCCGAGTCTTGTCTCGACCCCAAGCTTGCGCAGCGCATCCTCGATGATGGGGCGGGGACCTGCACCCATATCGGGTGCGATCGCCTGGTTGCGGTCGACGATAACGACGCGCGGCTTGACATCCTTGCCGAGGATCTCGCGCAGCCGCGACGGAATCTCGGTCGCGGCCTCAATACCGGTGAAGCCGCCGCCCGCAACGACGACAGTGTCGCGCGCCTTGGATGCGGGCCGGCTCGACAGGCCATGGAGGTGCCGGTCAAGCGCGATGGCGTCGTCGAGCTGATCGACGCTGAAACCGTGCTCGGCGAGACCGGGAATGTTGGGCCGGAACAGCCGGCTGCCGGTGGCGACGACCAACCGGTCATAGGGGAGCTGCTTCTTTATGCCCTTGGCCGCGGCGATATCGATCACCCTGGTCCTGGTGTCGATCGTCTCGGCACTGCCTTGGACGTAGATGACGTCGATCGCCTTCAGCACGTCCTGAAGCGGCGCCGTCAGGGTTTCCGGCTTCGGCTCGTAGAGCCGCGGGCGAACCACCAGCGTCGGCTCGGGCGCAACCAGTGCGATCTCGAGCTTCTCGGGCGAAACACCCTGGATGTCGCGCAGTCGGGCGGCGGAGAGGGCGGCGTACATGCCGGCAAAGCCGGCGCCAATGATGACGAGTCGCATGTCGAATTATTCCTTGGTTCGGTTCTTTCCAGTGAAAGCGAGGGCTACGCCGTCACGAATTTGAGCAAGTCGGCGTTGATGATGTCGGGATGTGTCGTGCACACGCCGTGCGGCAGCAGGTCGTAGATCTTCAGGGTGCTGTGCTTCAGAAGCCTGGCCGACAGCGGCGCCGAGTCCGCGACGGGAACGATCTGGTCGTCGCTCCCGTGCAGGACGAGCGTCGGCACGGAGATGGCTTTCAGATCTTCGCTGAAGTCGGTTTCGGAGAAAGCCTTGATGCAGTCGTAGTGCGCCTTGGCACTGCCCATCATGCCCTGACGCCACCAGTTCCAGATCACGGCCTGTGAAGGCTCCGCGCCCGGCCGGTTGTAGCCATAGAAGGGGCCGCTCGCGAAATCGAGGTAGAACTGCGGCCTGTTGGCGGCGAGCTGCCGACGCAGGCCATCGAATATCTCGAGAGGCAGGCCGCCTGGATTGGCTTCGGTCTTCAGCATCAGGGGTGGCACGGCGCCGATGAGAACCAGCTTGGCAACACGATCCCGGCCGTAACGCGCGACGTAGCGCGTGGCCTCGCCGCCACCGGTCGAGTGGCCGATGTGAATGGCGTTGCGGAGATCCAGATGCTCGACGAGCGCTGCGACGTCGGCCGCGTATTGATCCATGTCGTGTCCATCGCTGACCTGACTCGAGCGGCCATGGCCGCGGCGGTCATGCGCGATGACGCGAAAGCCTTTGCCGAGGAAGTAGAGCATCTGCGCGTCCCAGTCGTCGGAGCTCAGCGGCCAGCCGTGGTGAAAGACGATCGGTTGCGCGGACTTCGGTCCCCAGTCCTTGTAGAAAATCCGCACGCCGTCGCTGGTGGTGACTGACGTCATGGCACCGCTCTTTTCGGCAAGGAGAAGCGAAGCTTTCGTGTCCTTGCCTGCCGCCGAGGTCGAGCGGACGGTCATCGAAGCCGTGTACATGAGTGTGGTTGCGAGAATCTTCCGGCGCGAGATGCCGGCGATTCGACTGACGGAGCTGATCAAGGCCATCTGTTCGTTTCCGTTTTCATTGCTATGGGCAAGACGATCTCTACAGAGCTGCATGTGCCGATGCCCCAGCGCGATTGACGCGATTGCAGAGCGATTGCTGCTAACGTGCGCGTCGTCTCCAATCGGTGGGGGTTTCGCCGGTCAGCCGCCTGAACGCTGCGGCGAAGGCGGTCTGCGATGAGTAGCCGAGCGCGGCCGCTACCGAGACGACCGAAGCTTCAGTGTCGCGCAGCATGTTCGTGGCCTGCCCGAGCCGGTGCTGGCGCAGCCAGGCGTGCGGCGACAATCCGGTGCTTTCCTTGAAGGCACGGCAGAAGTGGAAGCGCGACAGACCGGCATCCGAGGCGAGCGCGGCGAGCGACACATCGGTATCGCTGTCCGAGCGCAGCCGTTCGATGGCCCGCCGCAGGACGTTCGGTGACAGGCCACCCAACGCCGGCTGCACCACAATAGGCGCGCCCGCATGCGCGGCCAGAAGACGCGTCGCGAGAAGATCCGTCAGTTGTTGCCTGAACAGCGTGTCGAGCGCGGCATTGCCGTCCAGGACGTCCACGGCACTCATCAGCAAGCGGGATGTGACGGGGGTCGGGATGTACCGTCCGCTCCACGAGATCGCTGGACGTGCTGACATCGGCTTCACCGGCCACGCGCATCAGCGTTCTGTCGGGCAGATAGAGCTGAAGCACATGCATGGGCTGGTGGATGTCCCAGCGTGAGGTCGAACCGGCAGGAATGATGGTCACTACGCCCGGACGCGCCGTCCCGATCGAGGTCGCCTTTCCCGTGCGCCGCTCCAACCGCTGCACACCGGTCGGGTAGGTCATGATGACGTGATCGGTCATCGGCTTGACAGTCTCGTGGAGCGGCTCGTGCTTCCAGTAAGCGATGGTGCCGCTAGCCGGCTCGGATGCCATGCGGAAGGGACGGGTCCTGAGCACGCGCGCCATTTCCTCGTCGGCGGGACGGCGCGCGCCGATCGGCATTTCACTTCCGTGCATATCGGACGCGACGGGCTGGTCTGCCGGAGGAGTGTGCAAGTTGGTCTTGCTCATGGAGGTCCGCTCGCATCGGAGGCATGTCGCGCAAGCCGGCGCGACGCAGTGCTTTCCCTGTGCTGCGATCATGAGGTCGGCGGCCGCACGACGGAATCGTGCAGCAGCACTGGTTCCGCTGTTTCAGCGAATAGACTGACCTGTACCTAGGGATAGTATGGGGTGGATGCGTGCCGTTACGCACGCGATGCCTCAGGCAGGCACCGGAAGCGCGAAGTGAAAATGTGCGCCACCGTTCGGGCGATTTGCACCCGAAATGCTGCCGCCATGCGCGCCGATGATCGACTGGCAGATGGCAAGTCCAATGCCTATTCCAGCATCCTTGGTGCTGAAGAAGCTGTCGAAGACATGCGCGAGATCCGTTGCGGCAATTCCCGGCCCATTGTCGAACACGGAAAATCCGACCGCCCCTCCATCGTCGACCGACGTCTGGATATCGATCCGTCGCGTCGGCTGTCCGGATTGCACAATCGCCTGGACGCTGTTGACGAGCAGGTTGATGATCACTTGCTGCAGCTGAATCCGGTCCCCCAGCACCTGCGGAAGCCCCGGAGCAAATGTCGTTGAGAGGGTGATCGATTTCGAATCGATATCGTGGCGAATGAACAGCAGGGCTTCCCTGGCAATCTCATTGATGTCCAGGAGACGCTTCTCCGGTTCGTGCTTCGCGGCCATGCTCCGGATGCGGTGGATGATCTCGCTCGCGCGGCGGGCATTCGTCACGATCCGTGAGGTGAGCTGCGTGACTTTCTCGATGTTTTGATCGGTGCGCGCCAGCCACCGCAGACTCGTCTCGCCATTGGTCACGATGGCCGCAAGCGGCTGATTGATCTCATGGGCGATAGACGTCGCCAGCTCTCCGAGTGTTGCGATGCGTCCGGCATGAGAGAAATCGGCCTGCAACTTGCGGAGCTGCCGTTCCGCGTTGAGCCGCTCGCTAATGTCCTGGATGGTGATGAAGGTGTTGTCCAGTTGCTCGGGGGGAACGGGATAGGTGACCGTGAACAGGACGTCGATGATCGAGCCGTCGAATGCGCGTATCCGGGTTTCCTCGATCAGATTGCGCCGGCCTTCGAAGTGCGCAACCATGACGCGCTCGGCAAGACCCGGCGCGGCGGCAAAGAGATATCGAACCGGCTTGATCAGCTCGGCGGGATTTTGGGCGCGAAACAGTGACATCGCGTCCCGATTGACGTCCGTCACACGAACGATGTCCTTGGCATGTTCGACGAGGTCGGGGGTTCGACTAAGGTAGCTCGCAATATCACGAACGCCCCTTGCCTTCAGCGCATCGAAAGCCTCGCCGGCGCGCCGTGAATCGACCTGCCAGAGTGCCGTCGGCAGGTTTTGGATGAGCCGGCGATATCGCTCCTCGCTCGCTTGCAGCTCCCAGGATGTGCGGTAATCGCTGACTGCGCCATTGATCGTCACGAGCAGGGTGCCGGGCGGCTTCGGCCCCGCGGAATGCCAGACGCGGACGATGGGATTGCGGATGGCCCCGCTCAGCACCATCCTGCGAGTCTCGAGCTGCGAACGGCCGCTTGCGACCTGCTCGATCAGCTCGGCCAGAACGATACGGCTCTCCGCCGGCCAGAACGTGCCAATCGGCTGGCCGATCATCTGCTCGTGCCCGGCATGGGCACCGAACATGCGGACCGCGCGATCGTTGACAGCCAGGATACGAGTCGCGGTCAGGAGCCCATCAACCCAGTCGGGGCGCAGATTGAGATCGACGGGCGCTCCATTGCGCCCATTCTCTGCGATCGCATCGAGCATCGGCCGGGCGGCCGATGTGTCCAGCTCCCAGGACGCGGCCAGCGAACCCTGCAATTCGGCGTCCATGCGCAGGTACTCGGTCTCGGTGAGCGGGGTCGCGTCGCGCCCGAACTCGACGATATCGCGCACCACGCCGGCTGCGTCGCGCCGGACGACCTGCCTCACGACAGCAACGACTTCTGCGCCCGTCACGCTGCGCCGGAAGACGATGCCGTCCCATCGGCCTTCGCGCAGCAATGCATCGATATAATCGATGCCGGCGCGCTCGCGCGATCCAATCTCGCCGAGGTGTCGGCCGATCATCGCCAGGGCCGGCCAGCCGTACAGGACTTCCGAAGCCGCATTCCAATACTGGATGACGCCGTGAGGGTCGCTGATGATGACGCTCTCGGAGGAGAGGTCGGCGAGCTCCGTTCCTTCAAGAGAGATCACGGGGCTTGTCTGATTCCCCGGAGAGGCCTGGCGGGCGAGATTAGTCATCTGACGTTGGACCCCGTCCATCGTTGCGTCGCGAGCGTCCAGCGTGATCCATCGCATTCTGGAGAAGATGAAACAGCACCTCGTCATTGACCGGCTTGGTCAGACACGCATAGGCGCCACCTTTCAGTGCCCGCACGCGCGTTGCCGGATCCGTGTCGGCGGTGATGAAGATGACCGGCATTGACGAGCCCAGTTCCCGTAGTCTCTCCTGCAACTCGAGCCCGCTACGGCCCGGCATGCTTACGTCGGTGATCAGGCAATCGAAGCGGTCTGGCGCGAACTCGGCCATGAAGGTTTCCGCCCGCTCGAAGGTGCGACACGCCACATCAAGGACCAGCAGGAGATCGGAAAGAGCCTCTCGCACCGCTTCATCGTCATCGACGATGGCTACTAAAGGCGTCTTGGGCAAGCAGATGTCTTTCGCTGGCATGGCCTCGCGACCATCTGCCCATTGCTGGCAGGGATGTACCTATTCTTTGGTGTAGGATGGATGCTCCCCTCGAAGTTCCTGCGGCAGTGCGTCCCAGATACGGATGAGGTCTCCGACCGAGGTTGCCTCCAGCTTTCTCGTCACGTTGCCGCGGTGCAGCTTGACGGTGACCTCGCTGATGTCGAGGTCGAAGGCGATCTGCTTGTTGAGCCGGCCTCTCGCCACCTCGCGCAGGACCTCGCGCTCGCGCGGTGTCAGCCTTTCGTAGCGATCGGCATATTGTTTGACGAGGCGGGTTGCGGCGCGCTGCGAGATGTCCTTCTCGATCCCGGCCGCGACCGCGTCGAGCAACGTCTGATCGCGCACGGGTTTCGTAAGAAAGTCGATGGCGCCGGCCTTCATCGCCTGGACGGTCATCGCGATGTCGCCGTGACCGGTCAGGAAGATGATCGGCCGCATATTGTTACGGGAGACGAGATGCTGCTGGAGATCCAGCCCGCTTGCGCCGGGCAGGCGAACGTCGAGGATCAGGCACCCGGGTCGATCCGGAAGTTCGGCTCTGAGCAGTTCCTGGGTTGATCCAAAGCAGCATGCGTCGATGCCGACCGACAACAAAAGCTCATAGATCGCCGAGCGGATCTCCTCGTCGTCGTCCACGACCAGGACGAGCGGGCGGTTGGGATCCTCGGCAATGGTGTTCATGATCAGGCGGGATACCTGGCTTGAAGCAAACGAGCCGCTCGATGCGCTTGTCGCAATCATCGTGACCTCTTGTCGATCGCTTCGCCGTCGTGACTTGCTGATCTCGATCCAGGCCCGTTCGGACTTTGAGATCGGTCATTTACGGGTTCTAGGCGGTATGAAGGTCCTCGTCTTTCCCGATGCTGCCGTGTGTTGCCTGATCCTGCTCCATGGGCTCCTTTGCGCGACGTCGGGCCGCACTTTGCGTGCGTTTGTGAAAACTCGTGATGTCCTCGTCTCGGTTCGGCAACGGTTCCCCCGGGCAGGAGCGAATGAAATCATACCGAAATTGCTCGAAAATGATCGGGCCCATCGCCCGGAGCAAGCGGATGAGCCCTGCGTCGGCGGCCGTGGACAGCTATCGGCGAATATCCGATAAGCGGTTCTGCAAATTGCAGGGCGCTGTGGCCTGCTCTTGGACGTTCACAGAAGAGACAACCCTATGACGCGGACTGGCGCTTACGGAGAACGGTTAGGCGAATTCCTGCGCCTCGAGGATACGCCGCCTTCATTGGTGACCCATTCGCTGCGCGGCACCGAGATCGCGGTGACCGAAACGCGCAGCGACAATCCCGTGCCGGGTCTTTCCGGCTCCTTCGCTGCGGAAGATGCCTATCTCGTCAGCTTGAAGCTTCTTGACTATCCGGATTGCGAGATATGGGAACATGGGCGCCATATCAAGAAGGCGGACGTCCACGCCGGCACGACCTATCTCTACGATCTCAAACGTGACCCGCGTTACGTAATCGACAAGCCGCTTCATTCCCTTCACTTCTACGTGCCGCATTCGGCGCTCAACAGTCTCGCCGATCAATCCGGTACGCAGCGTGTCGACGCGCTCGATTGCAAGCCTGTCGGGCACGATGATGCCATCGTCCGCCATATCGGGGCTTCATTGCGCGAGGGCCTGCGACGGCCGGACGAAGCCAATCAGATTTTCGTCGATCATATGATGCTCGCGCTCACCGCCCATGTCGCGCAGGCCTATGGCGGATTCCGGCACAAGACCGAGCCAAGCCGCGGTGCCCTTGCACCCTGGCAGGTGACGCGCGCCTGCGAAAAACTTGAAGCAAACATCGGCGGCAAGCTGCCGTTGCAGTCGATCGCAGCCGAACTCGGCCTCTCGGTCAGCCATTTCTCGCGTGCGTTTCGAGCCTCGACCGGCCTGCCGCCGCATCGTTGGCTGCTGCATCATCGCGTGAGGACCGCCAAGCAGCTGATGAGCGTACACGGTTTGTCGCTCTCGGAAATTGCAATCTCGGCCGGCTTTGCCAACCAGAGCCATTTCACAAGGGTTTTCTCCGCGACGGTCGGCGTCAGCCCCGGCGCGTGGCGGCGAGATGCGCTGGGAGCGCAGAGGTGAATCCGCCGGCGTAGTGCGGCCACACTGTCGTCCCGGGCTCGCGACTTCGTCGCGCCCCGGGACTACAGTGGCGATTGAGGATGGGCCTACGCCCTATCTCACTCGTCTCGCGCTGCTCCAGCTTTTCAGCGACGCCCACACCCCGCGCGAGAGGCGGAAGCAGTCGACGGGTGTGGAGGATCCCAGCGCCAGGAATCGGTGCAGCTGGACGCCGCTCCACTGGAAGCCGCACTTTTCCAGCACGCTGCGCGAAGCCGGATTGGTGACGCGCGCGCCGGCATAGAGATGGTCGTCCTCGAACTCCTCGAAGAAGAAGTCGATCGCGCCGCGCGCAGCCTCAGTGGCGAAGCCCTGGCCCCAGTGCTCGACGCCGAGCCAGTAGCCGAGCTCGGCATTGTCAGGCGTGGAGCAGTCGATGCCGACCATGCCGATCGGCGTGGTGTCATACTCGATCAGGAACGCGGTCTCGCTGCCGAGCTCGGCCGTGGCGCGGACGAATTCGACGGCGTCGTCGTGCGAATAGGGATGGGGAAGGCGGCGGGTGTTCTCCGCGACGCGGCGGTCGTTGGCGAGCCGGGCAATGGTCCTGACATCGGCGAGTGTCGGCCGCCGCAAGGTCAGCCGCTCGGTGGCGACGACGCTCGGTCTCGCCTCCCGCAAGGTCACGCTCGAGAAATCCTGCAACATGTCCGGCTCCGTCAAAGTCACTAAGTCAAAGTGAAAAACGAAAGGGGAGGCCGGTTTCCCGCCTCCCCTGGAGCCTACTTGTGGACTCCGCCGGTTTGGTCAGGACCCGGCGGACTCCAAATTTGATCCACCGTCTATTCAGCCGCCTCTGCAATCGGGAGTACCGATACGAAGGTGCGGCCGTTGGCTTTGGCCTGGAACGCAACGCGACCTTCAACCTTGGCGAACAAAGTGTGGTCCGTGCCCATGCCGACATTGAGGCCGGGGTGCCAGGTGGTGCCGCGCTGACGCGCAATGATGTTGCCGGGAGTGACGATCTCCCCGCCGAACGCCTTGATGCCGAGGCGCTTACCCTTGGAATCGCGTCCGTTGCGCGATGAACCGCCTGCTTTTTTGTGAGCCATGGCTCGTCTCCGAAATCCTACGTAGTTCTAGGTCAATTCCTTGACGGAATCATTTCAAATTTTCTCACGCATCAATTCGTGAATTGGCGTGATCGATTTTCGTTATTCGGCGGCTTCCTTTGCCGACTCCTTGGCCACCTTCTCCTTCTTCGGACGCGGGCCCTTGGTGGGCTTGGCGTTGTCCGTCAGGATCTCGGTGACGCGCAGAACCGTGATCTCGTCGCGATAGCCGCGCTTCCGGCGCGAGTTCTTGCGGCGGCGCTTCTTGAACGCGATGACCTTCGGTCCGCGCTTGTGGTCGAGCACCTCGACCGCAACGGACGCGCCTGCGACCGTCGGAACGCCCAGGACCGGCGTGTCGCCGCCGACCACCAGGACTTCATTCAACTGCACGATCGTGCCGACTTCGCCGGCGATCTTGCCTACTTCGAGAACATCATCCGGAGCGACGCGGTATTGCTTGCCGCCGGTTTTGATGACTGCGAACATCGTTTTCTTCCTTCGTGTTCAATCCCGGCCTCGTGACGGATTGTCCGGGCCGGCTTTTTGTCAGTCGCTATGGGTTTATGCGAGTTTCGCGTGGGCGGGAGTTATCCCTTTGAAAAACCACGCAAAAGCAAGCGGCGCGAGAAACGCCCCGCGCCGGTGGTGGGACTTATAGCCTCAAGACGCCCAGAGTCAAGGAAAACCGCCGAAAAGGCCCGGATTTGAAGGATTTGGACCGCTTCCACGGCTCGAATCTCGGCCCGCGCTGCAACCAACCGGTTCCCGCGCCGTTGTCCCGACCGGAACAGGTAAGCGGGCAAGGGCTCCCATGGCAACAGACGAGCTGGTCAAGACGACGGGCATCGCCCGTCACGGCGCCGAGCGGCTGCCTTCGGTCGAGGTCGACAGCTTCAACGTCGAGATGAAGGACGAGGACGGTTTCCTTGGCGACCGCGCCAGCAAGGGCGCGTTCCGCAAGATCCTCGACCGCTGGCGTAAGCCGCTGCGCAAGACCGGCGAGGACCCGTTTGGCAAGGAGCCGTCCGAGAACATCAGCAAGAAGACATTGGACGCCATGCTGGTCGGTGACGACACCGAGGCCTCGGCGGTCGTGCATAGCGCGATCGAGGATTTTGCCCAGGAACTCGCTCACGTCACGCGCCGGTTCCTCAAGACCAAGGCCTGGGCCAAGACCGAGCGCATCGTGGTTGGCGGCGGATTTCGCGATTCGAGGCTCGGTGAGCTGGCGATCGCGCGCACCGAGATCATCCTCAAGGCCGAGGACTTCAAGATCGACCTGCAGCCGATCCGCCATCACCCGGACGAGGCCGGCCTGATCGGCGCGCTGCATCTGGCGCCATCCTGGATCTTCGAGGCCTACGACAGCATTCTCGCCGTCGATATCGGCGGCACCAACATCCGCTGCGGCCTCGTGGGGACGAACTGGAAGAAGGCCAAGGATCTCTCGAAGGCGCGGGTCGTGAAATCCGAGCTCTGGCGTCATGCCGACGACGAGCCGACCCGCGAAGGTGCGGTGAAGCGGCTCACGAAAATGCTGAAGGAGCTGATCACGGCGGCCGAGAATGAAGGCTTCAAGCTCGCGCCCTTCATCGGCATTGCCTGTCCCGGCGTGATCAACGAGGACGGTTCGATCGAGAAGGGCGCGCAGAACCTGCCGGGCAATTGGGAGAGCAGCAAGTTCAACCTGCCGGCGAGCCTGATCGAGGGCATCCCTGAGATCGGCGAGCACGACACCGCGATCGTGATGCACAATGACGGCGTGGTTCAGGGCCTCTCCGAAGTGCCGTTCATGCAGGATGTCGATCGCTGGGGCGTGCTGACCATCGGCACGGGCCTTGGCAATGCCCGCTTCACCAATCGCCGCAAGGACACCGATAACGGAAAAGACCGTGATTCTACTGAGAACGGCAAGAAAAAGGGCAAGAACGACTAGCTAGCGTTTTCGAGCGAAGTGGATACCGGTTCGCGTAAAGAAAACGCGCCAAAACAAGAATCTGGAGCCCCGTTCCGGTTTTACCGGAACGGAAGCGGCTCCAGAGTAACCTTGACTGGTTAGGTTAAGGAACACTTTGCGTTGCGGCGCGCAGGCCGCGCGCTACGGTCGAATTGTCGCCTCGCCTGGCCGGCGAAGCCGCCCTTCCCGGCCAGAATTTCAATGAGCGGCACGGGACCGCCAGTGTTTACCGCGTCTGGCGGTCCCACCCGCTGTTTGGCTCCTTGCGGGCCTCAACTCCACCCGATGCGCTGAAAGTACGCCGCGATCTCCGTCGCCGCGCGATCCGGATCTTCCCGATGCGGGAAGTGTCCGACGTCCGGAAACATCGCAAGATCGAGTTCGGCGAAAGTCTCTCCCAATCCGTCGGTCCAGGCATACGGAAACAGCGGATCGTGCTCGGCCCAGCGCACGCAGGTCGGCACATGGATCGGCGGCAGTTGCGGCGTCTCACCCTTCATCATCGCGACACGCCCGGCATGCGAGGCGCGATAATGCGCAAAACCGCCGGCTAGATTGCCATCCCTAAAGAAGTTGTCGGCGAAGTCATCGAGGACGTCGTTGAAGGCGGACTTGCGGTGCGACCAGCCCTTCAGGAAGTGGGCGATGTAGAGGCGGCAGCTTTCGCGACTCGCGCCGACGAGCCCGGGTGCCATCTCCATCTGGTGGAAGGATTGATACCAGATGTGGTTGAGCCGATCGGGCGCTGCCATGCGCGGTCCGATGCCGGGATAGACGAAATCAAAGAAAAAGAGTCCGGCGAGCCGGTCCGGTGCCTGCCGCGCGAGGGGCTGCATGACGGCGCCGCCCACATCATGGCCGACCGCCCCGAATCGCGCGATGCCGAGTCGGTCCATCAGCGCCAGCATGTCCGCCGCATGGCCCTCCGGCCCGTAGGGCCCGTCCGGCTTGTCGCTGTCGCCAAAGCCGCGCAGATCGGGCGCGATCAGCATGAAACAGTCCGCCAGTCGCGCCATCACCGGCTCCCAGGTCAGCCAAAATTCCGGCCAACCATGCAGCAAAAGCAGCGGTTTTCCCCGCCCGGCGCGAACCAGGTGGAAATTGGCACCATTCGCCTCAATCGTCAGATGCTCCAAGGCGATTCCTTCGGGAATGAGACCGGGGACGAAAGAGGCTGCGGATTTTCCCCTTTCGCGCCTTGTCTGGCCCGCCATCCTCGCCTATTACACGCCCCGACCACAGGGGTTCCTGCCCCGATTTGGCGCACCAAGGAGAGGTGGCAGAGTGGTTGAATGCACCGCACTCGAAATGCGGCATAGGTGCAAGCCTATCGGGGGTTCGAATCCCTCCCTCTCCGCCATTTGCCGCCGTTTACGCTGTAATCAGCGAGATAATTCCCCAATCACCGCCGCTAGCCGCACGAGCTTCTACAGGACTTGCCTTGAGCTCCGACTTTCTTAATGCCGGATAGAACAAGGTCGCGATCTGAGGGGGAATCACGATGAACATAGCGAGCGACGCCCGTTTCTGGGACCGGAGTTCACGGAAGTACGCCAAGGGTGCGATTGCGGACCAGGCCGGATTTGAGCGCACGCTGGACCGGACACGCGCCCTGTTGGGACCAAGCGATAAGGTGTTGGAGCTGGGCTGCGGAACAGGAACAACTGCGCTCCGGCTCGCGGGCGAAGTGGAAGACTATCTTGCGACGGATATTTCCGCTGGAATGATCGCGATTGCTAATGAGAAACACGCCGCTGGCCCCATCCGGGGCCTTGTCTTCCGCACCGCGACCGCAGAAGCGCTTACACCTGACGCCGCGCAGTTTAATGCGGTTCTGGGATTCAACTATCTCCATCTGGTCCGCGACCTGCCTGGCACGCTGCGCCGCATCCATACCTTACTTGCAGCGGAAGGCTCGTTCATCTCCAAGACACCCTGCGTCGGGGATATGAACCCACTCATCCGGTTTGCTTTGTTGCCTGCGATGCGCACGATCGGCAAAGCACCCTACGCAGGCGTCTTTCGGGAGGCGGACCTAAGTCGGCATATAAGTGCCGCGGGCTTCGACCTTCTTGCCACCGAAATCCACGCAACGAAGGGCAACGACAACCGTCCTTACATTGTGGCTCGCAAGAGGTGACGTGAACGGCCGAGGCTGCGTCGATACCCTTGTTCGCATCCGCAGAAGGTTACCCCTCGCTCGGCGAGCGCAGAGGGTCTCAAGCCAAAAGCGCACAAATGCCGAGCTGCCGCTGACGCTAACAGCGCCGCCTGGAGGTCGCCTTCAGCACCCGCCGCATCGCATCCCACATCCGCGGATCGTCCATTTGCGCGACGTTGAACCGCATGAAATTCGACGCCGTCTGCGACACGCTGAACACGTTACCCGGCGCGAGCACCACATTTTCTTCGAGCGCTGCGCGCGCAACCGCGGTGGCATCCTGCGCGCCCGCGAGGCGGCACCAGAGGAAGAAGCCGCCGCGCGGCATCAGCCAGGGCTCGATGCCCAGGGCCTGAAGCTTGCGCGCGACCTCGCGACGCATGCGCGTGAGCTTTTGCCTGAGCTCGTCCATGTGCTTGCGATAGCTTCCGCCGGCGAGGACTTTTGCGATGATCTCGGTCGCGACCGGGCCCGGGCCGCCGAAGCTTGTTGCGACCTGGAGATCGACGAGATGCTCGACCCAGTCGGCGCGCGCGGCGATATAGCCGCAGCGCACCGACGCCGACAGCGTCTTGGAGAAGCTGCCGATACGGATCACGCGGGTGAGCCCGTCGAGCGCGGCAAGGCGCGGCGAACGCTCCGGTTCGAAGTCGCCAAAGATGTCGTCCTCGATGATGGTGAGATCGTGCGCGCCTGCCGCGGTCAGGAGCCGGTGCGCGGTCTGCAGCGACAGCGTCGCACCGGTCGGATTGTGCAGCGCTGAATTGGTGATGTAGAGCCGCGGCCGTTCGCTCGCGAGGATCTGCTCGAAGCGTGCGACGTCCGGGCCCGACGGCGTGTAGGGCACGCCGACGATCCTGGCCTGATGCGCCCGGAGCAGCGCGCGAAAGTTGAAGTAGCAGGGATCGTCGACCAGCACGGTGTCGCCGGGACGGAGCAGGAAGCGGCAGACGAGATCGGTCGCCTGCGTGCCCGAGCCCGTCAGCATGAGCTGGTCGACCGACGCCTCGATCGCGTCTTCGGCAAGGCGTGCGAGCAACAGCCGCCGCAGCACCGAAGCGCCGCGCGTGCTGCCGTAGTTGGTCAGCAGGCTGTCATCGGCGCGGGCGAGTGCGCGGGCGGCGCGGCGCAAGCCCGCCTCCGGCATCCACTCCGGCGGCAACCAGCCGCAGCCGGGCTTCGGCACGGCGGCGTCGGCATCGAGCGATTGCCTGGAAACCCAGAACGGGTCGACTTCCCGGTCGCGACGCGGTTCGGCCTCGGCAAGCGCCAGCGGCGGCATGGACGTTGGCGAAACATAAAAGCCCGAGCCGCGGCGGGCACGGATCAGGCCCTCGGCGGCGAGGCGGTCATAGGCTTCGACGATCGTGGAGGGCGAAACGCCCATCGTCGTAGCAAGGCTGCGGATCGAAGGCAGGCGGTCGCCGGCACCGAGCGCGCGACCCGCGACCTTGGCGCGGATCACGCTCATCACATCGGTGGTTCGCGTTCCGCCGCGGCCCTTCGCGCGTTGTTCGCCGCCCAAGTGTATCGCCTTCCATATCCATACAGTTCAGCCGGATTGTACTGGATTGTCGCTGGTTTCGCTATCGGCCACGACAGAGTATCGCCGTCCAAAAAGGGTAAGGCTACATGCAATCTGCGGGCAGCGGCTGGGGCAACGGGCTTCTCGGCGTCATCATCTTCAGCGGTTCGTTGCCGGCGACGCGTGTCGCGGTTGGCGGTTTCTCCGCGCTCTTCCTGACCTCCGCCCGCGCCGTGATCGCTGCGCTGCTGGGGGCGGCGCTGCTCGGTCTGCTCCGTCAGGCATGGCCGGCGCGCAAGGACCTCGCCTCGCTCACCATCGTCGCCGTCGGTGTCGTGGTCGGCTTTCCCTTGCTGACGGCTCTCGCGCTCCAGCACATCACCTCGGCGCATTCGATCGTCTTCATCGGGCTCTTGCCGCTATCGACCGCGATCTTCGGCGTGCTGCGCGGCGGCGAGCGGCCGCAGCCGCTGTTCTGGCTGTTCGCTGTAATCGGCAGCGCCACGGTGGTCGGCTTTGCTCTCTCAAACGGCGGCGCGGCATCACTTACGGGCGATCTCCTGATGGTCGCCGCGATCGTCTTGTGCGGGCTCGGCTATGCCGAAGGCGCCGCGCTGTCGCGCCGCCTCGGCGGCTGGCAGGTGATTTCCTGGGCGCTGTTGCTCGCGCTCCCGCTGATGGTGCCGCTCGCGGTCTGGACCTGGCCGTCGACATGGAGCGGCGTCGGTGCGCCCGCCTGGATAGGGCTCGCCTACGTCTCGGTCTTCAGCATGTTCGTCGGCTTCATCTTCTGGTACCGGGGCCTTGCGATCGGCGGCATCGCGCGCGTCGGCCAGCTGCAGCAGCTCCAGCCGTTCTTCGGCCTCGCGCTCGCCGGCTTCCTGCTGCATGAGCCGGTCGCATGGAGCATGATCGCCGCGACCGTGCTCGTGGTCGTCTGCGTTTTCTTTGCGCGGCGATTTGCCTGAGGGCGGTGCTTCACTCCTGCGCCATCACGGTCCGCGTCAGTTCGCTCCGTGCAAATTTCTTCAGCGGCATCGGCTTGCCGAACAGGAAGCCCTGGACGTGATCGAAGCCGAGCTCGTTTGCGGCCACGAGGTCGGCGCGGCTTTCGACGCCTTCGGCCACGGTGTGCACGCCATAGCCCTGCGCGAGCTCGACGATGTGGCGGCACACGGTGCGCTTCAGGCGGTCATTGCCGCTGCCGGTGACGAAGTGCCGGTCGGCCTTCAGCTTGATGAAGGGAATTTTGCCCATATCCATCAGCGACGGCCAGTTGGCGCCGAGATTGTCGATCGACAGGCCGATATTGTGCAGGCGCATCTCGCGCGCGATCTCGGTGAGGAGATCGAGGTCGCGGATCGCTTCCTCGCTGTCGATCTCGATGGTCAGCCCGCCGAAGGCCGGATGCGTCGGCATGCGGCGGCAGAGATCGCGCACAGCCTGCGGCTCCTTCAGATACGATGCCGGCAGGTTGACCGAGAGATCGACCGGGCTCTGCCGCTCCAGGAGGTAATGCCAGTCCTGCACGGCGCGCTCGATCACGAATTCCGAGAGGTCGCGCAGATGCGGGTCGCGCTCTTCGGGAATGAAATAGGCGGGCGGCACCACGCCCCAGGTCGGATGCCGCATCCGCACCAATGCCTCGGCGCCGCAGCGGATCAGTGTGCGCGCGTCAATCTTGGGCTGGTACCAGAGTTCGAGCCAGCCGGCGTGAAGGGCTTCGCCGACATGCACGGCCGGGCTCGGGGCCGGCTCGTCCGGCAGCAGCATCGCGACGCGCTCGCGCAGCGTCTCCGCGGCAAACGGCGTCGTCAGCGGCGGCAGCATCGCAAGGCCATATTCCTCGCCGACCTGCTGCACGGCCCTGACGATGATCGACTCGCGGGCGCCGACAGTCAGAACCTTGCCGTCGAATGCCTCGCGAACCAGCGTCTGAAGGAATGTCCCGGGCTCGATGCCGTCGGCAGCGATGCCGAGCAGGATCAGGTCGGGCAATTCGCTCGTCAGCACGATTTGCAGCTCGTCGGCGCTGGCGCATTCGCTGGTGACGAAGCCGAGATCCTCCAGCACCTCTGCGAGAAAAGCGCGCAAATGGCGCTTGCCATCGACGACGCATGCGCGCGGCATCATCTTTCGCCGTCCGAAGGTCTTCGGCCTTCGTTCGGCGAGTTCAATAATCTGATCATTCATCGCAAACCACTCCCGTTCCGCGACGGTGTTTAGCGATGTGGAAGGCTTCAAATATGGAGAGCTTCAGCGCTATCCCGGAATTGTCCGGGTAACGTTAAAGCCTGCACCATATCTAAAATTGTAGGGATATCCTTGGAGAAGTTTTTACATCTGCCGCCGCCTTGCGCGCGGCGCCGCAGTAATCGCACGAGACTTCGGCAACGCGCGGTTTGACAGCGAGCGCGCGCGGTGTCCTGCAATTGGACGAAGCCGCGCACGCTTCGCCAATTGAATAATCCCGGTCTCACTTGCCCGCAGCTTTGCGTGCTGGTCCGGGCCGACCGCCCTGGAGTCGTGACGGCCCTGCGACAATGCGTTCCGGTCGCGGCGGCGTGAGTGTGAAGCACATCACAAGTGGATTGCTGCACCTGCGCTAATGCTTCGCGCAGCCGGTGGTGGGCTGTCGAGGATTGCAGCGATGACGACGCGGCGGCTGATCTATTGGTGGTTCAGACTTGTGCTGTCGGGGCGATTCCTCGATCGCTTCCTGAGCCTGCCGCGCCCGCACTAAAACATGATCCGGACCCGAAGGGCCGCGTTAGCTGCGCGATATCAGGTTTGCCCGATCAATTTGCGAAACGCCGCCGCTCCATCGTGCACGGCGTCTCGTCCCTTCCAGGCCAGATAGGACAGCTTGCCGCCGAGCGTATCGTGGCTGCGCAGCCGGCGCGATCCCAGGATGTGACCGACATTGGTGGGGAAGCGGCTCACCTCGGCGGACACCAGCGCCGCGATCGCGTTCATCAAGTGCTGGAGGCGGATGCCCCATTCGCAATGTTCGATGCCGTCGATGCGGACCTTGAGCGCGTATTCTGTGTCGTAGATTTCGGCGAGCAGATCGCGGGCGACCAGCACCCGGTTATGCCGGAGCGCGATCCGCAAGGCGAGGCGCTTGTCGTCGAGCCGGTCGAGCACCATGGGCACGACGCAGGCATAGGGCGTGGCGGCGACGTCGGCGGCGCTCTTGCTCGCGGCGGCCTTGGTGGCAAGGCGGACCAGCTCCCAGGACGTCTTCAGGCGCCGTGCCACCAGCGCCAGCGCAAAGGGCAGCGCCTCCGGATGGGCCTTCTTGAAGGCGTCGAGCTGTGCGGTGATCCGGGCAACCTGACCGTCGTCGAATTTCGCGATCTTCTCGGGCAGCTTTTCGTTGAACTTCGGCAGCGCATCGCCGGCACGCAGCACATGCTGCATCTTCTTCACATCGTCGAAGGCCGTGTGCGATGCCGTGTATTGCGCGAGCTTGCTGCGTGCAAACTCGGTGCTCTCCGCCGAGGCCAAGGTGTTCTCGAGCACCTTGATGACCTTGGTCTGGAAGGTCGATGCGATCTTCAGCACTTCCTTCGGGTTGTTGGCGGTGACCTGGTCGTTGACGGCCTTGATGTAGTCCCGCGCCATGGTCGGCAGCAGGTCGCGGCAGATCCACTCCCAGATCGGGGTCAGCGTGTTGCGCGAAATCCGTCCCGCATTGGCATGCTCAGGCGCGCCGTCGGTCAGGAGCAGCTCGAGCGGGGCGAAGAAATAGCGCGAGGGACTGGTGGCGCGCGCCTGGGTCGATCCGTCCCTGCGAAACTCGGCGCGCAGGCGGGCCTGGATGTCGGCCGAGCCCGGCATGTCGATGCCGCAGAGCTCGAGCCGTTCGAGCTCGCTGAGCAGGCAGCTGCGCGACAGCGGCGTCAGCCTCTGCAAGAACTCCGACAGCCGATCGATCTCGCTCATGCACGCAATCTTTCGCAGCGTTTCCCGCAGGCCTACCGGCCCGATGCGAGGAGGCATTTGCGCGCTCTCAATCGACGCTAAGAGAAGCAAGTCATTGTTAATTTATCCGTAAAATCCGGGGCGGACCGGGCCGGGAAGGAGCACGACTATCAATTGGTCCGGATGCCAGTAGTGCGGGCAGATCCTTCAACCTCCACGCGGTCTTTCCCGACGGGGCGCAAGCATAAATTGTGCCGATGCCGAGATTTCAGCACAGAACTGACAAAATCACCGTAGTCTTACGGTGCAGAAAGTTAACTACAGAACGCTCCGGGTTCCGCTAAACGAGTCACATGGAGTCACAGAACGATACGGCTGCTGATTCGCAGCCGTCGGAATGGTTCGAAAGCGGCGCATCTCCGCCTGAAGATCTCGATTTCGTCCGCCTGAACGCGGCCCGCGCCAAGGCGGCCGACGAAATGGCCTCCGCCATCGCTCGCGAGCTCAACGGCCCCCTGACCGCGCTCCTGCTCTACATGGGCGAGATCAAGCATCACAGCGACCAGCTCGTCCCGGTTTCGGGCGACCGAGCCTATTTGCAGCGCGTGGTGGAGAATGCGCTGGAGCAAACCGAGCGTGTTTGCGGCCTCGTCAAGCAGCTTGCCGGCTCTCACCAGGGCGCTCTGCCGATCCCGACCAGGGCCGAGGATTCCGAGCTGAAGGTCAGCCGCGCGCCGCAAGCACAGCGTGCGCCGGGCGCCGAGCTCGCGGGCCTGTCCGGCCAGAAGCGGTTGACCAAGCGCGAGCGCGAGGTGCTGAGGCTGATCAGCGAGGGCTATTCGAACAAGCAGGGCGCGCTTCGGATGCAAATCAGTCCGCGCACGTTCGAGAGCCATCGCGCCGAGGCGATGCGCAAGCTCGGTGCGCGCAACACCGCCGACCTCGTCCGCGCGGCGCTGCTGCATTCGATCGACTGACGCTGTTGCGTTGCGCCGCTGGCCGGCGGGACGCCCAAAGCTCAGGAAAGCCCGGGAACTCGATCGCGCTCAGAAATAGTCTTCAGCGAAGGGACGTGTGCGTGTGCCGGGCAGTAGCGGCCTGGTCTCTTCCCTCGGCGTGTTCGGGATGATCGTGATGGTCCAGCGGGGAGGGATGCTCGATTCCTGCTCCCGCACCGAGCGCACGAAACCTGTCACCGTCGACTCGCCAGACTTCACCGTCGCCATGCGGCCGTTGAACTGTGCGATGCGGAAGCGACGGACCTCCTTCTGGTCCGCGGTCTCGTAGGTGAACATGGAAACCCTCCTGGTTTCCTGCGACTATCGCCACCTATGATTAGCCATCTGTGAAAATCCCAAGCCGTAGAAGTACGGCGGGGTTGTGCGTGTTTCGCTAGTCCTGCGGTTCCTGTGTGCGTGCGGCGGCGTAGGCGGCATCCATCAGGTCCAGGAGATCGTGGAATTCGCTGCTGCCGAGCTGCTGCGCAGTCTTCTCCAGCCGCAGCGCCAGCGCTGCGAGCCTGACATAGCCGAATGTTCCGGCCGCGCTCTTCAGCGAATGCGCTTCGCGCGAGATCCTGGCGTGGTGCTGCTCAAGCGAGAGTGTGCGGAATAGTTGCAGGCGGGCGCAGGTCTCGCTCCAGAACACGGCGCGCACCTCACTGGCGCAGTCTTCGCCGATCTCGCGCACGAGCGCCGCGTACGCGCCTGGCTCGCGCGCGGGGGCCGGCATCGAGCGCCTTCTGCGCAGGTGCGGCGGTCACTTCAAACATGGCTGTGCCTGTCCTGATCACGGTTCGTTTGTCGCGCGGCTCGCGACGCGCGAGGGCGCGGCCGTGTCTACGGCATTTGGATTTCAGCTCCGGTATCAGGTCTGACGGTGTTTGCAGGCCGGCGTTAGCCGGAGGTTTACCACGTGACGGTGCCGGTCATCGAGGCCTGAGCAGACGGTCGTACTGCGCCTTCACCGTGGCGTAGCATTCGCATGCCGTCTGGCGCAGGCCGTCCAGATTCATGATCTGGATGTGTCCGCGGCTGTAATGGATGAAATTGGCCTGCTGCAGGGTATTGGCGACCAGCGACACGCTGTTGCGCCGCGCCCCGATCATCTGCGCCATGGCTTCCTGCGTCAGCAGCAGGCGGTAATCGCCCGACAGGTCATGGGTATGCAAAAGGCAGCGCGAAAGGCGCGATTCCACCGGATGGGCGGCGTTGCAGCCCGCGGTCTGCTGCACCTGCGCGTAGACCGCCAGCCCGTGGCGCGTGAGCAGGGTTCGCATCGTGCTGCTCTGCTCGGCCGCGCCACGCAGCCGGTCAAGCTCTATCATGGAGGCGACGCCGGGAACCAGCACGACCGCCGTATTCAGCGCGCATGCATCGCCCATGGTCGAGAGCGTCCCGAGCAGGCTGTCGCGGCCGATCATAGCGACCTGCACATGCTCGCCCCTGGCGAGTTTCACTACCAGCGAGATGACGCCGCGGTGCGGGAAGTAGGCGCGCTGGAGCGTCTCGCCGGCCTCAACCAGCACCGCATCATGCGGCAGGTCGATTGGGCGCAGGTGCGGACGGAGCAGTTCATAGTCGTCTGCGGACAGCGCAGACAGGAAACCATTGGATGGACGCGTTTCCAAAGCTGGTCTCTCCCGTCTTCCTCAGCCGGCTGATCTCAATGGCGAATTCATTCCTTGCTTTGGTGCAGTTCCATATTGTTCCCAGAGGGATAAGTTGGCAATCGCGGACATTACGAGGCGCGGTGACCTTTTTCACCGATGCCGCGCTGTGTGGCATCCAGTTCTACGCATTTCCGCAAGGAGACTGACCGACCGGCTTGCCCGCCAGGCAAAACTGCCGGTCTCCATCACAGCGCGAAGTCACTACATCGAAGTATCGCACAGGTTGTGTAAAGGATTGTATGCCCGCTAGAGGGCAGGCATCATGTCGCATTTGCGGCGGAAATAAGAATAGCGCGCCTGAATCGCGCGCGAGGACGCGCCCAATGCGGCTCGGGACAGATCGCCAAGGGCGTCCCGTGTCGGCGAAAGTCGGAATGCGCAGCTCGCCACCATGAGCGAATGCCTGCTGGAACGCGCCGTCTGCCGCACCGGCCTTCTCGCCGCAAGGTTGCGTCAGGCTGCATCGCCGGTGGCGGTCATTGCGCAAGCATTCGTTTACTGCGCAGGCGGATCGCGCGCATGCCGCGCGTCAGACGCGAAGCGTGTCGTAGCTGCGCCGCCGATCGCGCGTGATTTGATTCAAATTTATGCGAGCCGTGCACATGGTCCCGCAGGAGCGGGGCTTTCCCGCACGTGTCATGCCGCCTTTATCGGCGCGTTTACCTGTTGCATCTGCCGCAGGACACACGCTGCGGCGTTTGCCGAAAGACGCTGTCGCATGCAGCCGAATGGCAAACTTGTCTTCAATATCCGTATTAGCACGGAGGCTGAAATTAACGGGACCGTGAAAGGGGATGTCTAACGATCCAAGAGCGGACTTCCGCCGATTCCAAGCGCGGTTCAGGCGACGAAGTCCAGCTCGGTAAGGCGTGGCTCATGGATGATCTGTTGCGGGAGTTTTTGACGGAGACCAGCGAGAGCCTGGACACCGTCGACAATCAGCTGGTGAAGTTCGAGCAGGAGCCGAACAACGCCAAGATTCTGGATA